>DATGWL010000091.1:0-45118 GCA_035299505.1 Saprospiraceae bacterium
GGTCGGTGCCAACTCAAATTATCAAAATGCCTCGTTTTCTTCGGAATTCGGGGCATTTCTGTTTTGGTCTCTTCCCATTCCGAACAGAGCAAAAAAACTCGCCTACACCGATGGCAATGGGTCATCCCGAGTACTCGGGACCAACTCAAATTGGCAAAGTGGCTGTCTTATAAGTCGCTTTTTTGATTTTTTCGCATAGGTAGAAAGGGCTTGATAACCAATTGTTTATACCTCTGCGTCTCCCCGTCTCTGCGGTAAAAATTACTTTGGAGCCTAATGCCCAAATGATAGGTTTTCTTTGTCGACGTACATGCAAGCCGTGGATGGACTGTAATTATTACTGATAAGAGGCGTCTAAAGACTATGCCGCGATGCGGCAGGGCATGCTAACCTGATTTCCTGAGCTACCAACGTTGTGGGGCTAGCGCCCCAGGGGGCTGCCAGAAAATTTGGGATTTGACGGGTTAGACTTGATCTTTCAATGGTTGGACCTACATCTTTTTGCGAACCAGGTCCAAGGTCTGAGGTTAAAATAATATTCAGCAGCATGGCAAAAAACTACGCCTGTCTGGCCCAATAGCCAGACAGGCGTAGTTCTTAACAATCCAAGTGTGCTGTGATACCCAACCCGTCCTGCTTGGACAGGCTGCGGTTGGATATTCAAGATGCCCTAATTCTGACGGTCAAACACCGCAGCGTCAATGCCCTTGTCTTCCAAATCATCGGCTACACGGATGGCCGCAACCCGGTCGTTGGAGCGATATACCACTACCGCGGCTTTTCCATCCTTGGTTTTGGAAATTTCCGCATTTGGATAACCGGCTTTGATCACCTGTTCCAGACGTTTGCGCGCTCCATCCATTACACTGAAAGTACCCGCACGTACTGCCCAGCGACCGCTTCCCGGGCCTTTAACCGCAGCTTCAGGTTTGTTGGCAGGGGCAGTTTTGGGCGCAACGGTTGTAGCTGGCGCACTCTTGGCGGCTGTGCTTGGAGCCGGCGCCGAAACCGGTTTCAGGTCTTTGCCGGAATATTGCGTAGCCGAAGTAGGTGCAGAAGTGCTTGGCGCAGGCTTTTGCGCAGGCGTAGCAGGTTTGCTGTTGCTGACCGGAATGGTATCGCCTCCGGTATGGGAACTGCCGGAATCGGTTTCCTCCGAAGCATAACCCATATCGCGTAAAGTTTCTTCAAGTTCAGCCGCTTCCCGGGCAGCCAGCTCTTTTTTCTCTTTCTGTTTTTGGTATGCATAATACCCTGCTGCAATGATAAAAGTGCCAAGCAGGCCATATAGGACGTAGGTAAGAAGGTTGTTATTCCTCATGTTGTTCTTGTTTTGCGGTTAACGGTATCAGGGGCTAAGGTAAGATTCCGCCATTAATTGAGCCTGTTTACTTTATCAGCGTTTGTATGCAGAACCTCCCTTTGTTATAAAACGCAACTATTCCGTTTTTATCCTGTTTGGAGAATGTAATTTTGCGGCGCCCAATAAATAACAGGCGCTCACCCATCCTTTCTGCTATGGATTTCTTCCCAATAAAAATTAAGCAAAAAACCGCCGAAACTCCGGATACTGTTACCCTTGAACTGGATATCCCGGCTGAACTTCAAGACCTTTTTACCTACAAACAAGGACAATACCTGACCATCAAGGCCCAACTGGATGGCCACGAACTCAGACGCTCCTACTCCATGTCGTCCAGCCCGCTGGAAAACCGACTGGCCATTACGGTGAAAAAGGTGCAGGGAGGAAAAGTATCCACCTGGCTGCACGATCAGGTTCAGGTGGGCGATGCCCTGGAAGTAGCGCCGCCCGCCGGTCGCTTTTACCATGAGCTGCACCCGGATAAACGTCGCACCTACTACCTGTTTGCAGCCGGCAGCGGTATTACGCCCATTATGTCGATCATCAAAACTACGCTGGAAGCAGAACCTATGAGCGCAATTTTCCTCCTTTACGGCAGCCGAAATGAGGAAAATATCATTTTCCAGGAGTCGTTGGATCAACTCTCAGAGCGCTACAGCGGACAACTGCATGTGGAGCACATCCTCAGTCAGCCGAAAAAAGAAAGTGCAGGGGGCGGAATTTTCGGACTGTTCAAAAAAAGCACGACCAACTGGCAAGGTAAAATCGGGCGGATAAACGGGAAAGTTACCAATGCCTTCATGGATGAAAATATGCCTCATGGGCCCGAATCAGATTGTGTGTATTTCATTTGTGGCCCCGGCGATATGGCAGATTTGGTGAAAGCTTCGCTTCAGGGCAGAGGTATAGATGCCAAACAAATCCACGCCGAACACTTTGTCAATGCCACCCACACCCCTGGCGAATTTGCCGGTGGAACGGGCGGAAAAATGGCCATTGTACACCTCAAAGGCAACCGAATTGAATTGCCCGTTCCGGAAGGCGCCACCATTCTTGACGTTCTGGTAAAAGCCAAACACGACCCGCCATATTCCTGCACTTCCGGCGCATGCTCTACCTGCATGGCAAAACTTACTTCCGGTAAAGTGCGCATGGACGCCTGCTATGCCCTTGACGATGAAGAAGTAAAATCCGGCTACATTCTTACCTGCCAATCTCATCCGGAGACGGATGTAGTGGAGTTGACGTACGACATGTGAGTGTTTGAGTGTTTGAGTGTGGGAGTGTTTGAGTTGGCGTTCGGTTGGGTAGTTCACGAGAATTATAGCAACAATCAGTCAACGACTGATACCCAACCGAACGCCAACTCAAACACTCCCACACTCCCACACTCCCACACTCAAACACTCATTCACTCCAGACCCTCTGCCCCTGGCGGTTGATGTACAACCATTTCCCGTCTTGAACGGTGAGGGCCATGCCCATGCGGAATGGGGTAGCGGATTGATAGGTTGGCGGGATCACAATTTGTCCTTCCGGATTGATATAGCCCCAACGGCCGTTCACGCAAACTTGTGCGAGGCCGTCGGAGAAGACGCCGGCATCTTCAAATTTGGGCATGATGACCAGTTTCCCGGCTTTGTCTACATAACCATAGGCGCCGTTGATTTCAACCAGGGCGAGCCCTTCGCCGAAATCGCCGGCCAAGTCAAACATGGGTTCTATGGCAATGCGGCCGTCCTGACTCACGAAACCATATTTGCCATCGCGGTAGGCCAGGGCCATGCCATCAAAAAATTCTCCCTGAACATGACCTTTGACAAACTCGAACTGAGGCGCTACAGTTTCCTCTCCCGAACGGTTGCACAGGCCCCATTTGCCATCGCGGGTTACAACGGCAGATTGTTTTTGAAACGAACTGGCGCCATCCCAGCGGGGTTCCACCATGAATTTGCCATTCTTGCCAATAAAGCCCCAAAGCCCGTCTGCACAGGCAGGCGCCAGGCCTTCGCTGAAATTGCCGGTTTGCTGATACAATGGCTTGATCGCAAATTGACCGTCGGGACCAATAAAGCCGGCCTGCGATTCAAAGGTTACCGGCGCAAGACCTTCACAGAAATCGCCGGCCTGATCAAACAGCGGACCAATGACCTCCCGGCCTTTGGTGTTCACATATCCCCATTGGCGGGCCACCTGCACCCGGGCTAATCCTTCCGAGAAAGGGCCCACAGCCCGGTACAGCCTGCGGATGTATAAACGGCCCTGACTGTCGAGCAAGGCCAGCATGCCATTGAGCCGAACGGTGGTGAAGCCGTTTTGAAAGGCGCCGGCCTCCAAAAATTGTGGTTCAATGACCACCTCACCCCCGGCGTTGATGTAGCCAAAGTATCCTTCCTGCCTTATTTTAAACAAAGATGGTTGCATTGAGTCGCAAAAGTAGCGAATTCGCGCTTCGACCCAATACCTTTGCGGGCAAATCCGGACAAGCCTTTTGAAATACTGTCTGGAAACCCATATTCGTACCTGTTCCATGTCTGAAACATTTCAACTCAATACCATCGAAGAAGCCATCGCAGAGATCCGCGCCGGCAGGGTCATTATTGTTGTAGACGATGAAGATCGTGAAAATGAAGGCGATTTCATCTGTGCAGCAGAAACCATTACACCGGAAACGGTGAATTTTATGGCCACTCACGGCCGCGGCCTCATTTGTACGCCACTGGAAGAAAAACGCGCCGATGAACTGGGCCTCAACCTGATGGTGAGCAGCAATACGGCCTTGCATGAAACGGCCTTTACTGTTTCGATCGATCTGATTGGGCAGGGCTGCACCACTGGTATTTCGGCATACGACCGTGCCACGGGCATCAAGTGGCTTACTAACCCGGCGGCGCGCCCAAGCGATTATGCCCGCCCGGGCCATATTTTTCCCCTGCGTGCCAAAGCTGGCGGCGTACTGCGTCGTACCGGCCACACGGAAGCAGCTGTAGATTTGGCCCGTATGGCCGGACTGGCCCCGGTGGGGGTACTGGTGGAAATTTTGAATGCCGATGGTTCTATGGCCCGATTGCCTCAGTTGATTGAGGTAGCCAGGGCGCACGACCTGAAAATCATTTCTATTGACGATCTAGTGGCTTACCGGATGCGTACGGAGCGTTTGGTGCGCAAGGAGCTGGAAGTGCCTATGCAAACCATACACGGCGAATTCCAGGCCATTGTATTTACCGATATACCCACTGGCGACACCCATTTGGTGCTCAAAAAAGGTGAATGGACGGAGGATGAGCCGGTGTTGGTGCGCGTACATTCCTGGTCGGAAACCGGTGGTATATTGGGTTCTTTATTGTCAGACTATGGCACCCAGATTTCGTCGGCCCTGAAAACCATTCAGGAAAATGGCAAAGGAGCGTTTGTATACCTGCGCCAGGGAGATAAAGCCAATTTATTGGCCAAGTTGCAGCATTTCAAACAGCTTACTGAAGAGGGCAATGCCGATCGTTTTGAACTGCATACAGCTATTGGAAAGAAAGATTTTGGTGTAGGCGCCCAGATCCTGCGCGAACTGGATATCTGTAAAATTCGACTCCTCACCAATCATCCTAAACCTCGCACCGGGTTTATTGGTTATGGTTTGGAAATTGTGGAGAATATAAAATTGTAACATGTCTCAAGTCAAACCATACAACTCTGAAGCGGGCAAAAAAGCGGAGGTAGAACAGATGTTCGACCGGATTGCCCCGAAATACGATCTGCTGAACCGGGTACTTTCGCTGGGCATTGATGTCTGGTGGCGAAAAAAAGCCATTGCTTACCTGAAAGCTGCCAGGCCGTCCGAGATTCTGGATGTAGCCACAGGCACAGCCGATGTAGCTATTTTGATGGCTAAAATCCTGAATCCCAAACGCATTGTGGGAATCGACATTGCCAATCAGATGCTGGAATTCGGGCGGGTAAAAATTCAGGATGCTGGATTGCAGGACGTTATTTCACTGGAAACGGGCGACAGCGAGCATCTTCGCTTCGAAACTGGTACCTTTGACGCCGTTACGGTAGCTTTCGGGGTGCGGAACTTTGAAAACCTGGAAAAAGGGCTGGCTGAAATGCAACGCGTTTTGAAACCGGGCGGCCGTGTGGTCATTCTGGAGTTTTCCAAACCACATATTTTTCCGTTTAAACAGCTCTATAATAGCTACTTCAAATACGTTTTACCCCTGATTGGACGTTTGACTAGTCGCGACATGCGTGCATACACTTACCTGTTTGAAAGTGTACAAGTTTTCCCTGAAGGCAACCAATTTACTGAAATATTAACCAAAACCGGTTTTAACGACCCAATATGCGAACGATTAACGCTCGGAATATGCTCCATTTACACGGCAACCAAATAAACCTGTGGTTTGGCAAGGGTTTGCGCGCAGCTTTTATACTCTGCTGCCTCCTGCAATGGCAATTGCCTACGGCAAATGCGCAATTTAACCAGGGTAGCAATTTGAATTACCTGGATTTCCAGCAAAAAAATTACTATTTCGGGATTACCCTGGGCTATAACGCCAGCGATTACCGGATTTTTCACTCCAAAGAATTTATCCGCAATGACTCCTTTGCCCGTGCGGAATCCATTACCGGTCCTGGTTTTAACCTGGGTATCGTGTCTAACCTGAAAGTAGGCGAATATTTCGATATCCGCTTCCTGCCTACCTTGTCGTTTACCGAACACAATATCAGGTACACACCGCCTGGTCAGGGTGGACGGATAGTTACACGCCCCATTGAATCGGTTTTGGTGGAACTACCCTTCCATGTGCGCTACAAATCAGCGCCTTACCACGATTTCCGACTGTTTGTCATTGGTGGTGTAAAATATTCGTTCGACGTGGCCAGCGACTCACGCACGCGCCAGGCTGCGGGGCTGGTGAAAATTGCCCCCACCGATTTCCAGGTGGAGTATGGCGCGGGTATCCAGTTCTTTTTCCCGTATTTCATTTTCTCTCCAGAGATCAAGGTATCTCAGGGCCTCAATAATATCCTCATTTTCAACGACAGACTGGAACAATCCACCGTTCTGGAAAAAGTGCTCAGCCGCACCTTCACCATCTCCATCCACTTCGAAGGGTAGAACGCGGGGAACGCGGGTGGGGGGAACGCGGATGACGCGGATGACGCGGATTTTATTGATTGCCTTCGGCAATTCTGTTGGTAGGGATTAATAAGTTCAAAATACCAGGATGCGGCGGAAGATGCCGGAATATCATTCCGGTGTACGTGAGATGCTCTGTTGAACATCTCAATAGCATCTAAGATGCCGCTGAAGATGCCGGAATATCATTCCGGCGTACGTGGGGCGTCAAAAGAACCTAATACGCTGCCGAAGGCAGCACAAAAATCCGCGTCATCCGCGTCATCCGCGTTCCACCCATCCGCGTTCCCCGCGTTCAAAAAACGCGGACGCGCAGCAGACGGGCCAGGCGCTTGAATTCGGTTTCCCATTCTTTGTTGACAAACACCCACTGCCCTTTGCGGTAGCCTTTGGTAAACAGGTAGAAGATGTTCTGACTGCGCCAGATATTGGGTTTTAGTCCCATTTCTTCCACAATGGTGAGTACGTCGTTCAACCAGCGTACCCGGGGAATGGAAGATTCATCCAATTCAATTTTTTCAATTTCACGGAATACACGCATGCCAATGGCATGATTAACCCGGTCTTCGTCGGTGCGTTTGATGTGCCAACGCTTCAGGTCGGCGGCAATGCGGCGCAGAGCGCGGGGATCGGCAGCATCTCCATTCTCGAAAAAATGCAATAAATCGGCGTTCAGTACATAGGAGGCAATGTTGTGCCAGGTAGCCGGCAGGGGCATTTTAGCCTCTTCAATGCCGGTCATGAGCTGATAGTTTTCATTAAAAACATTCCTGAAGGTAGATTCTGCACCCTCCAGGCTGGCATCGGTGATGCTTCGGATGATTTCTATTTTTTCATCCGCAAACAGGCTCGACAAGGTGAATTTTTCGGGCCCGAAATATTCCTGCAATGCCCCGATCACTTCTCCCATGTTGGCGCCCCGGAAGGCTTTGCTCGTGCGGGTAAACATCTCCTCAAACTGTGAACGCAACATATCTCCGCTGATATTGCCGATGATGTGCTGTTGTCCCATATACAAAACGGCAAAACAAAAGGTTCGTTCTGCATGACTCAACCGGGAACGAATGCGCAGCCTACCTGCAGCGAATTTGGGCGTACCGGCTTCTATTTTTTCAAAAAACTCAACCGAGGCTGTATAATTGAACAGATCCAGGCCCTCCGGATCGTCTTCGAACAAGGAAGCCACAGCAAAATGCATAGCTACCCGTTCTAGGGTTACCCGGGTAGGCACCACGTTTTTCATAAAACTTTCGGCGCCATTGGGCAATACATTACTCGGGGCTTCTGCCAGTCGGCGGGTGAATTCCGGATAAAAATCCTGCCCGCAAACATCCAGGGTGTAGTCCATGGCACGCAGGGCGTATTGCAGGATCTGGTTGGTTTCAATGCCTGAAATTTCGTCGAAGAACCAACCGCAGCTTGTGTACATCAACACCGCAAAACGCTGACTTTCCAGAAGCCTGAGTACCATGACTTTTTCCAGGTGACTCAGTTCACGACGGGCATGTTTTTTCAAAAAAGCTTCCACTTTGGCGTCGGAACGATCCAGCATAACCTCGATATAATCGTTTCGGGCGCCCCAGGGATCGCGGAGCAGGCGGGCGCCTTCGCGCTCAAAAATGGGTGTCAATTGATCGCGCAGCCAATCGAGTGTATCGCGAAGCGGTTTGCGCCAGCGCTGATGCCACCCGGGTTTGCCGGAATTGCAGCCGCAATCACTGCGCCAGCGTTCAATGCCATGGACACAGCTCCAGGAGGAGTTTTCGTGTATTTGAACCTCCCATTCAGGCGGATGCAGCTCTAAAAATTGTCCGTAATTGGTGAGGGTGGCCAATCCTTTGTTTTCTACATAATTCAGGCAATCGGCCAGGGCCATTTCGCCAAAACGGTGGTGGTGTCCATAGCTCTCACCATCGGTAGCGATATGTGACAGCTGGGGGGTGTCGTTTTGGTCAAAAACGCTGGTGAGGCGGTCTGAGAACAATTTACCACTGTTCAGCAAACCATTAAATGCCACCTCCTGGGCAATGCGTCCGTGGTAGAAATACAGGGCAATGCGCCTGCCGCTGGGCAGCATACACCAGTATGGCCTGCGGGTATCGATAGACTCGGCATCTACGGCCTGCCAGGCATCGGATTTATCGCCGGCCAATTTGCGAACAGCCTTGGCCTGTCGTGGCGCCAGGATGGTAAACTGGATGCCGTGAGCGGCCAGTACTTCCAGCGATTCGGTATTAACGGCGGTTTCGGCCAGCCAAATGCCTTCCGGATAACGTTTGAACCGGTGTTCAAAATCACGGATGCCCCAGGTAACCTGCGTTACCTTGTCGCGGGCATTACACAATGGCAAAATCAGGTGACTGTGTACCTGTGCCAGCGCCGATCCGTGTCCGCCAAATAATTCCTGACTGCGTTTGTCGGCTTTCAGCAGGAGGGAATAGGCGTCGGGGTCGTTTTCTTCCAGCCAGGAGAGCAGTGTTGGGCCAAAATTCCAGGAAATCCGGTTGTAATTGTTGCGGATTTTGGTGATCCAGCCTTCTTCATCCAGGATACGCGCAGCGGCGTTGGGTGCATAACATTCGTTGTTGATGCGGGTATTCCAGTCATGGAACGGCTGAGCCGTTTCCTGTTGTTCAACGGTTTCAAGCCAGGCGTTTTCACGGGGCGGCTGATAAAAATGCCCGTGAATGCAAACGTATTTATTCGATCGCGACATGTGGCGAAGGTAGGAATAAGTGATGGCATGCACCACCAGATGGTTACCGCATCTCTTCTTCCAGTTTATCCAGGTCGCGGATAAGCAGGCGGGAGCGGTTGAAGGTGAGCAGTTTTTTATAGCGGAGGTCGTTCAGGGTAGTGGTAACCGTTTGCCGGCTGGTGGCCGTTAAATTGGCTATTTCCTGATGGGTTACGGGTTTTCGGACAACCCATTCGTAACCTACGCGCTGGCCTTTGTTGCGGGCCAAATTGACTAGAAATTCCACGATACGACTGCGGCTGTCGCGGAAAATGAGCGATTCCAGGCGGCGCTCCATTTCCAGTTGGCGGCCGCCAAAAATTTTCATAAAAAACAGGTTGATCTCTGAACGGTCGCGCATCAGACTGCGCAATTCTTCCAATGTTACCACGCAGGTGTCGGTGTCCTCCAGTGCGGTAGCGTAGTCGTGTCGTTTTTGTTCGCCCAGCATAGCCAGTTCGCCGAAAACCTCCCCACGACCCAGGATGGCTTTAGTAATTTCCTTGCCTTCATCGTTCATCACCGAAATTTTGATCTGGCCTTCCGTAATGAAAAAAATACGGTCGGAAAGATCATCGGGAACGTACACCACATCGCCTTTTTTGAACCGGCAATGTTTTTTTTGAGCCATCAGCTCCTCATTGCCCAGTTTGGTAGGACAGAGCAGGTGTGTTACGTCGATATTTTCCAGGTGCCAAAGAGACTGGGCTTGCATGGTCTAAACATTCAGGTAGTGCATGAGCGCGTCGTAGCGTTCACGCAGCTGTTCGCTGTGGTCGGTTTCGCCGAAAGATTCCTTGATTTCGAACTCATGGCGTTCGAGGGAAGCAATGGCCCGGGAGAGGTCTCGGCGATCCAGTTTGAGGGTCAGTTCAACCTCTTCCGGGTTGGGGGTAGAGGTTACGAAAGCGCTGAGTATGTGCACGTTATTTTCTTCAAAAATACGTGCGATGGTGGAGAGGGTGTAATCCCGTTTGGGCATGAGTAGCACCAGTACGGCGCCTTGTTCGGTCAGCGAGGCGGTATGGGCAAAAAAGCGCAGCACATCGGTTTGCTGAATCAGGCCCAGGTAGTTGCCTTCCTGATCCGTTACCGGAATCACGGTAAGCCGATGATCGCCCATCATTTTGATGACCTGAAAAACGTGTTCGTTTTCCAGCACCTGATACCTGGGCAAAACGGAAAAATCGTATTCCCGGAGCGGATCGGCGAGTTTGTGGTGGAAAATTTCCTCTTCTGAGAGCAATCCGACCAGTTTTCCGGCATCTACAACTGGCAAATGCTTTACATGGTGGTCGTTCAGCAAATGAAATGCCTCCCTGCCGGTTTGATCAACCGTGATGGGGGGAATATCATGAGCTATCAGCGTGCGTGCAGTCATAGACGAGTGTTTGAGTTTTTGAGTGTTTGGGTTTTTGAGTGTTTGAGTTTTTGAGTGTTTGAGTTTTCGAGTTGGCGTTCGGTTTGGTTTTAGGGGGATGATTTAAGGCTTGTTCTCGATGGGCTTACTGACGGGGTGACTGGCAGTCACCCCGTCAGTAAGCCCATTGTTAATATTTAACGCAATTCAGGCCTACCTTGTTCCGGTTCCACCGAACTTTGCCGGGACACTGCAAATATGGGTGTAAAAATCTATTCTCAAAAAAATTAGTGATGCAAATGCAAAATCAGGGCACGCTTCGCACCGCCTTTTTTCGTCATGTGGCGCAAACTTCTCCGGCGCCGTTAGCGCTGGAAGTGGTGCATGCTGAGGGTTGCTGGCTGCATGGGTCAAAGGGGGAGCGCTGGCTGGATCTGATTGCCGGTATTGGTCCGAGTGTGCTGGGGCACCGGCATCCGCAGGTACAGGAGGCTGTGGAGGCACAGCTCCATGCGTACTGGCATACCCTGGTGTATGGCGAGTATGTGCTTTCGCCACAGGTGCAACTGGCAGAATTACTGGCTGCTCAGCTGCCCGGACTCGATTCGGTGTATCTGGTGAATTCCGGTGCAGAGGCTACGGAAGGCGCCATGAAACTGGCCAAACGAGCCACGGGCAGGCCCCATTTTGTGGCTTGCCGCAAGGCTTACCACGGCAGTACACAGGGCGCGGCCAGCTTGATGAGTCCTACCGATTTTACCTTGGCATTTCAACCACTTTTGCCGGGTATCCGACACATGGATTTCAACTGTTTGGAGCATCTGGAGGTTATTGACAGACAAACGGCGGCGGTTATTGTGGAGACGGTTCAGGGCGAGGCGGGCATCATCCCGCCCGATCCGGCTTGGTTGCAGGCGCTGCGCAAGCGCTGCGATGAAACGGGCGCCTTGCTGATTTTGGATGAAATTCAGGCGGGTATGGGTCGCACCGGAAAAATGTTTGCTTTTGAGCATTATGGCATTGTGCCTGATGTTTTGCTGCTGGCCAAGGGCTTTGGCGGGGGTATGCCGCTGGGCGCTTTTGTGGCCAGGCGGGAGCTAATGCAGTTGCTGACCCATGATCCGGTGTTGGGGCATATTACTACGTTCGGCGGACACCCGGTGAGTGCGGCGGCCGGGTTGGCTACATTGCGCGTGCTGCTGGAAACAGATTTGATTGCTCAGGCTACTGCCAAGGGCGATTTGTTCCGGAAACTGCTGGCGCCACACCCGGCCATCCGGGAGATACGCAGCGCAGGGTTGTGGCTGGCGCTGGATTTGGGTAGCTGGGACGCAGTACAGCGGGTAATACAATACTGCATCTCCCATGGATTGATTACCGATTGGTTTTTATTCAATGATCAGAGTCTGCGTGTGGCGCCCCCGCTTACCATTTCGGAGGAAGAGATCACATGGGCCTGCGAGGTGCTGAACGCGGGTTTGGAACGCGGGTAGGAACGCGGATTGTCATTCTGAGGCACGAAGGATCTGGAACGCGGATGACGCGGATGACGCGGATTTTTTTGTGTTGCCTTCGGCAACGGTTTTTTATTGTAAAATTTTTCGAAAAGCCAGGCCAAAAGTCTTCTGCGTAAATCTGCGGGGTCATCTGCGTAAATCTGCGGGAAATAAAAGCGTAATCTGCGGGAAATAAACCTTTACTTCGCAGTGATAAATCAGTCTTTCCACACAAACTACCCGGATATGACCTATTACCGTAACCTTTTTATTTTATTCTTATGGATTCCCGTTCAGTTACATGCTCAATTACACAATACCATGCAAAGAGAACGCCTGATGGCGCTTGGCATTGACAGCATCGAAAAAACAGAGATATTGCTGGATAGCCTTGAAGAACCTGTTACAGAACGTTTGATAGAAAAAATACGGGTAAATAACCAGGGTTTTTTAACACGTATAGAAATGTTGGATGAATCCGGGAAATGTATATCACTATATGAAAGCGATTACCTGGATACTTTTTTGATAGAAAACAGGTACTACGCACATTGCTTTGATACGGCCTCTGTTATGATTACCAGATACCAGTATGATAAAAGCAAGCGGCTGGAATCCTTTTCTTTCCATTCAATAGCTGGAAAAACGACTACTGTATCCCATGTATATGATGCATCAGGACGATTGATAACTAAAAAACAAACGTTTCGTCCAAATAAACTTACCGGCTTCAAGGGAGGCAAGGAGGTATGGCAATACACTTATGCGCCCAATGGCACTTTGGCGCGCATCGATGTTGTGAGCGGTTCGGGTAAAAAGGCTAAAAAGAGGTTTTATACTTACCAGTACGATGTGCAAAACCGTTGTATAGCAACCTATGTAGCCGAACAGGAAGATGTAAAGGATTTTCTGATAGAAAAACGTGGATATGAGTCAAATGGGGAACTGGCATTTACAGATCATTGTTACCGCTCGGCAACCTACCTACATTCCGGGCAACTGCATACTAAAATTCCTGCGGGTGCTTGTAGCAACACAACTTATTTGTACAATGCCAATGGATTGATAAACGAAGAACGGATCAGTGTTGACCAAAAAATGAAAAAGATTATTCAGTACAAGTATTTTTAAAAATGCAATTTTCATATGAAAAGTCTATTTGTGCTTTGCTTCAGCTTTTTATTGCTTACCGGATGTCAAAACCCCAAGCCCCTGACTTATGAAGAAGGGCTGGAAAAATGTGATAACATCCGAAAAGAGAAACAAAAAGCCAACCCCAATGGCTTAATCATAGAAACTCCGGAATGCATTATTGGCGCCCAAATTCCCGCATTTGAGGCGGTATCGCTTGAAGGCGTCACCATCAACCGGGAGACATTGAAAGGAAAACCAAGCGTTTTGAATTTTTGGTTTACCTCCTGCGCACCCTGTGTGGCAGAAATTCCCGGCTTCAATGCTATCGTGGAAACTTTTGGAGACCAGGTGAATTATGTGGCAATAGGGCGGGATGATAAGGCAGAGGTGCAGGAGTTTCTGAGCCATACACCCTGGAAATTTCAACAGATCACTGACGGCGCATCGCTCATGAAAGAGCCATTTAAGGTGCAATGGGGCTTTCCCACTACTTTTTTATTGAATAAAGACGCGGAAATCATACTGGCTTTTTCCGGAGGTAAAACAGATGCCTCTGCGGCAACTGCGATACAGGAAAAGTTGATTCCTGACATTAAAAAAGCATTGAAATGAATATTTTCAGATACCTGCATATGCTTTTTCGCTACAAAAAATCAGATAGAAAAATGACACAACAAAAGATTCTGACTGCATACGAAACACTGGCGGAAAAGTATAGTGAACTGATAGATCATAAACCGCATAATGCCTATTACGACCGGCCCAATACCCTGGCACTTTTCCCGGATGTTCGCGGTAAAAGAATCCTCGATGCAGCCTGTGGTCCGGGCAAATACGCGGAAATACTGCTTGAAAGAGGGGCGCTGGTTACGGGTTTTGATTTTAGTCCGAATATGGTGCAAAAAGCACGGGAACGCAATCAACGCACAGAGGACTTTTTTGTACATGATTTGACAGCTCCGTTTATCATGTTCCCAGATGGTAGTTTTGATATCGTTTTATGCGCCTTGGCATTGGAATATGTAGAGGACTGGACGAACACTATTCGAGAATTCAACAGGGTTCTGGTTCCTGGAGGACTGCTCATTATCTCTATCACACACCCTTTTTTCGATTATAATTTTTTTAACTCGGAGCGGTATTTTGAGGTGGAGGCTGTGCGTTGCGTATGGAAGGGTTTTGGTCTTCCAGTGGAAGTAAACAGCTACCGTAGATCTCTGGGAGATTGTCTATTGCCCATTACTGAAAACGGATTTTACATAGACAAACTGGTGGAACCCCGACCGGTACCTGAATTTGAAAAACTGGATCCCAGGCATTTTAAGGAACTACATTCTTTTCCTTCGTTCATGTGCCTGCGGGCGGTTAAAAAAGCTTAAAATCAATAAAATATGGGAGTAGACATCTGTGTTTTGTTGCGCTATTCCATTATACTCCTGCTATTATATTGTGGGTGGATATCAAAGGAAAAGGCCGTATGCGCACTTATCTGTGTGTGGATTAAAATCCTCTGTGTGCACACTTATTTTGTGCCAAGGGTGTTCTTTCTTAAATCGTTCCTGCATGAAAAACATATTACTACTTATCCTGGGCCTGCTCCCGGGCGCACAGGCCATTGGTCAGGAGCCGGAATTTCAGGTGTACGACAATGGTCTCATTTACACGGAACAAGCCATGCGCAAACTGGGCCATGTGGTTGATTCCCTGAATCTCAAGTACAAAACCTGCGATCTGAACAAGGTGTTTCTTACCCCGCAACAAGCGATAGGCCATATTGTGCGCCTGGAACAAGGTAAAATAAAAGAGGCCAGACGGGATATAAAACGCCAGATGCCATTGGATTCGTTTCTGGCAAAATATCCCAAAGCGAGGGTGGATAGCCACGTATTAGTGATCCGGGATGCTCCCGAACTAAATGCTGGCAAATACTCGGTGCATTACCGGCATTTTGATTTGAAAAGTGATTATGGTTTCTTTGTTACCACAACAGATACCTCATTGTTCTATGCCGACATGGCCAAAAAATGGATGCATAAGTATTATGAAAAGGGCTATTATTCCAATGAGTCGCTAACCGCATTCTATTTTATAGAAAATTTTAAGGCAAAACCTATTCCTGCCAGGTATGCCAGAATGATAGGATACACTGATTGCCTGATTGATACAACGGCACAGATATTCCATAAGGGGGCAGACAATGCCTGGGCAGACCTTCCGGCAAACTGGCAAACTTTTTCTGATCAGGAAAAGGCGGATCTGCTGGATAGTTTCAGAAATATCCGCATTTACGGCACTTGCAGCATGGATACCCGCCCCAGGGATCACGCTGTCAATATAGCCCTGCTATCCGCCGAAACCTATCATTGGGAGATATTCCTGAGGGCCCACCTCAATATTCTGAACGATCGTTTTGAACGGGCCTCGGATGGAAGCTATGCCTGGGATGGGCGACAAACCTATATCCGCGAACTGGAAGCCCTGCACATCAATGTGCCGGATCTGTTGTTGGGGACTTGTTTCCGCATGCAAAATCCGGCAGATAACCATTATTATGGCAGTATAGACCGGGTGGCCCGCGCACTCACCGAATCGGCTAACCGGGATGAAATCATGGATAGTGTTTACGCTATTATCACAGATACAGAACTGGACGACTATAACCGGCTGTTATTTTATTTTTTATACAGAAACTATACGTTTTATGAAGAAAACCAAACAGTGAGGGAATTACATGCAGGCAAATTGCAACAAGCCAAAAAAAGCCTGCCGGAGTGGTATAGGAAGGGGTTGTAGAATTGGTTTTGGGAGTCATTAAGGGGGCATTTAAGGGTCATTTAAGGGTCATTTTGGAGGTCATTTGGGAGGTCATTTAAGAGTCATTTTGAGGGCCTTTTTGAGACTATTTGCGTTGTATAATTAACGTGGGTTGTCATCCAGAGCGCAGCGAAGGACCTACACAAGCCAGGCTATTCGGGTGCATTGGGCCAAAGCATTTCGGGAACCGGGCTTGTTTAGGTTCCGAGTACTCGGAATGACAATCCACGTTAATTAAATGACCTCCAAAAATGACTCCCCAAATGACTCAAATGCCCCCCAAATGACTCAAATGCCCCCCAAATGACCCAAATGCCCCCCAAATGACCCAATGACTCCTAAATGACCTAAATGACCTCCCAAATGACTCAAATGCCCCCAAATGACCCAAATGACCTCCCAAATGACCTAAAGCCCCCCAATCCCCCCAATCTACCTCTTCTCCAACGCCAGCTCTATCCTCCCCAAACAATCCTGCAAATGGTAGCGGCTCATGCTGTCGTTGGTCGACATGGCAGCGGCGCCGATGCTGGTTTTTAATTGCTGGAGGGTAGCCAGCGCCAATGAAGGCACGTCGGATTTTTTGGCATCTGCTGGCTCTTTGTAGATCGTGATCATTTTATCCAGAAACACTTTCTGCAGGTTGCGGCGATGTACGCTGATGGCTTGTCCGCTGCTAAGTTCAGACCAGATGCCACTGCGCAGGTCGTCGAACAGGTTGGCGGCGGTATAAGTGGCCGGATCAGCCGCTTCGTTTTCGATCATGCGTTGCAGGCGTGCGTTGGATAGCAAGCTGTTCAGTGTGCCTTCCTGAATTCCGGTGATGGCCGCCACACCGTTGTCGGGGCGGATACGTTTGAGGATAACCGGATCCATGAGCCATTGCGGGGTCTGGAACAACTGCTTGTTGAGGAAAGCCACAGCCTCTCGCTGCCGGGCTGCCGGGGCTGCTTCGTACACCACGCCATCCTGATCGGTGGTTTTGGGGCTTTCATATACGCCGCCTACCCATTTGGCCACATGACCCATGTAGCGGCGGAACTGACCCACTACATTGTTGTAGGTTTCTTCCACCTCATTGTAGTTCTCGGCTTCTGCTTTGGTCCATTGTGCAATATTAGGCAGGATGCGCTGCAGGTTTTTGATGCCGTATTCAGAAGCCAGCACGGAATTGTCGCCCAGGTCTTCGCTTTGGGCGCGCGGATCGTAGGAACTGCTCTCCGTTAAAAAATGCAGGCGCGGATTACCGGCCGCTTTATCCAGGTAGAGTTTATTCAGGATTTTTTTGTCTTCCTCGGCGCTTTTGGTGTTGTAAATGGGCTTGTAACCCCATTCAATGGCCCAGCGGTCGTAATCGCCTACGCGCGGGAACAGGTCGGTAATACCGTCTTCCGGCTGTGCCACGTAATTGAAACGGGCATAATCCATGATGGAGCTCGTGTGGCCGTTTTGCTCCATGAATTTTTTGTCGCGCAGCTTCT
Source organism: Saprospiraceae bacterium (assembly GCA_035299505.1). Classification (GTDB taxonomy): domain Bacteria; phylum Bacteroidota; class Bacteroidia; order Chitinophagales; family Saprospiraceae; genus M3007. The sequence continues at coordinate 17,523 of DATGWL010000091.1, forward strand.
CCACCGGCGTGGCATGGCTGGCCCCGAAATTGTGGCGCAGGCCCAGGGTATGCCCCACCTCGTGGGCCGATACAAAGCGGATCAGACGACCCATCAGCTCATCGTCGAGCTCGCGCGGACGGGCGCGCGGGTCCACGGCAGCGGTTTGGATGGTGTACCACATTTTGAGCAGGCGCATCACATTGTGGAACCAACCAATGTGGCTTTCAATGATTTCGCCGGAACGCGGGTCGCTCACATTGGGTCCGTAGGCATTCTGAATGTCTGAAGCAAAATACCGGATTACGGAAAAACGCGCGTCTTCCAGGCTCATGGTGGTGTCGTTTTCCGGCCAATCGCGGGCCAGAATGGCATTTTTCCAGCCGGCCTGCTCAAAAGCCGGTTGCCAGTCTTCCACACCCTGTTTCAGGGCTTTGCGCCATTTGAGCGGGGTAGCGGGATCTATGTAGAATACAATGGGTTTGGCCGGTTCAATTTTTTCGCCCTTTTGCTGGCGTTTGGCATCGGCCTCGGTTTTGGCTTCAAGGCGCCAGCGCACAGCTATGGTTTCGTCTTCGGCTTTTTGAGAATTATCGTCGTACACCGTAAATCCTGTGGCAAAATACCCCACCCGTTCGTCAAAATAACGCTTGCGCATGGGTGTTTTAGGCAACAGAATAACCGAGGTATTCAGTTCAAACGTAACTACCCCGGCGGCCAGTCCGCCCAGCAAATTGGGGCGTTCAAAGGGATCGGTGGAGGGTTTAATGGATGGCGGCGAGGTTTTGTAGGTTTTTACCGTCCGTATTTCCAGGTTGATCGGGTAGGCGTGAATGTGCTGGATGTAACTGCGGTCTTTTTGCAGTTCGGTGAGTTTGTACATCTGCATCACAATGGGCGGCAGGGCAAATACCTGATTGGATTCCTTAAACAGGTCGGTTACTTCCACCACCACACAGGTGTCTTTCCGCAGGGCTTTGATTTCCAGCGATGCAGCAATGGGGTCCACATTGGAATTACGCACTGCTTTATAGATGGGTTGTGTGGAATCGGCGCTCACATTGCGGTAATCCACCGCGCGGATAAACACATTATCGGAAGGGCCGCGTTCGAAGCGGATCACCTGCTCGTTTACTTCTTCGCCGCCATATCCGGCGCCCGTGGGCACTTTGGATTTTCGGGTAATGGCCATCAGGTCGCGACCAAAAATGGAGTCCGGAATTTCCAGGTAATACTTGTCGCCCACCTGGTGTGCCGAGATCATGCCGCGCATGGAAATGGCTTTGGCGGTAATGATTTCAGCATAAGGTTTGGGCCCTTTTTTCTTGTCTTTGCCGGTAGAATCGGCGGGAGGCGTGGCGGGCTTGGCTGTTACTTTGGTTGAGTCTGATTTAGGGGTAGTTTGTGCCTGAAGTCCTGTTATGGAAAGGAAAAACAGGCAAAAAGCAGCAAAAATAGATTGTTGAAAAAGACGCATGGAATCAGGTTTAAGCTGCAATGATAGTAAACCTACAGATTTTTTAAGCTGCCCGCTAACCATTCAGGTTCAATATTGTTTAGGGCAAATTACCCGGAGGCTCTACCTCCTTAAATTTCTGGATTTACATGACAGCTCAAATTCAACGCATGGAAAAGGCGCTGGAGGGCAGACGCACCCTTCTGCGCGAACACAAATTGTACCGGTTGCTAAGCAATATGGAGGATGTGCAGCGCTTCATGGAATTGCACGTTTATGCGGTATGGGATTTTATGTCGCTCCTCAAAGCCTTGCAAAACGAACTCACCTGCACTACGTTGCCATGGCGCCCCAGGGGCAACGCCAAAACTGCCCGGTTTATCAACGAGATTGTGCTGGGAGAAGAGAGTGATGTGAACGAGTTGGGCGAGCCGCGAAGCCACTTCGAAATGTACCTGGAAGCGATGCAGGAAGTGGGCGCCGATACCAGACCCGTACTTGATCTGGTAGCCAGCCTCGATAGCATGGACCACATTGATCAACGCATTGCAGGTGCAGGTTTGGAACCTGCTGCTGCGCAGTTTTTGCGCTTTACGTTTTCGGTTATTGCAGAAAAAGCGCCGCATAAAATTGCCTCAGCATTCACTTTCGGGCGGGAAGATCTGATCCCGGATATGTTCATTCAACTGATTGAACAGGCCAGCGAAGGCGGCGTAAACAGGTTCCCTAAACTGACCTATTACCTGGTTCGGCACATCGAAGTGGATGGCGACGAACATGGTCCGCTGGCGCTGGAAATGATCCAGGAATTGTGTGGAGATGATGCTGCCAAATGGGACGAAGTGCTGCAAACAGCACAGGAAGCCCTGGATCAACGCATTGCCCTCTGGGATGCCATTGCTGAAAGCATTGTGGGCGCCCCGGAACTTGTGTAGGTGATGGTATTGCGACGTACATTTCCCTACATTTGCAGTTGATTTATATTATGGCCAAAGAGAAAAAGAAACCGCCCGTTGAAATCCTGAACCGAAAAGCGGTGTATGAATACTATTTTGTTCAGGAATACACGGCCGGAATGGCGCTTACCGGTACTGAAATCAAAAGTATTCGCGACGGGAATGTAAACCTTGCGGATGCCTATTGTGTATTTGACCAGGGCGAATTGTGGGTAAAAAACCTGTTCATTGCTGAATATAAGTATGGCACGGATGCCAACCACCTGCCGCGCCGCAACCGAAAACTCCTGCTGCGCCGGCCCGAATTGCGCAAACTGGAGCGAGGCATCAAAGAAAAAGGCTCAACTATCGTGCCGTATAAAATATTTTTCAGCGAACGCGGTTATGCAAAAATTACGGTCTGCCTCGCAAAGGGTAAAAAGTCGTTCGACAAACGCGAAACCATCAAGGATCGCGAAAACAAACGCGAGCTGGACCGCGTAAACAAAGCGTATAAAGTCAGATAAATTAAACGGTGGACGGTAGACGGTGGACGGCCTACGGTGGACGGTGGACGGTGGCGTTGCGAGGGTAGCTACACTGATGAGAGTTGTCATGCCGAGTACTCGGCACCTACACAAGCCAGATTGCGAGAATATCCCCTGGCAAAAAGATTGTGCGTATCCTGGCTTGTGTAGGTCCCCCTGACGGGGGATGACAACCCACATTACTTTAAATACCCACCCAATTCCACCGTCCACCGTCCACCGTCCACCGTCCACCGTCAACCGTCAACCGTTCACCGTCAACCGTCAACCATGGCTTCCAAAAAAGTAAACAAGGCTACCTTTAAGTTTGGTGGCGAAACCATCAGCCTGAGTAAAAGTAAAACCCAGGCAGCTGTTCGGTACAACCCAGGCATGAAGCGTGGGAAAAAGCGCAAAAATGCCGCCTTACCTGAGCAAATCCGCGATTTTGAAGTAGTGACTGTCAACCGAGGCATTGACCAGAAACTGGATGCCCTGCGCGCCCAGCCTGAGGTATCGGTTGGCACACATGTTTGGATTTATGATGGAGAAGAGGATTCTCCCATGATTCCAACAGGATACTTGTATATTGAATTCAAGGAAGGAACGCCCTACGAAAAAGAGCAGGCGCTCATTGAAGAATTCCACCTTAACATTCGTCAGGTGGTGAGCGCCGAAGCTTACCGGGTAACCACCACACCGGAATCGCCCAATCCGGTAAAGTGCGCCATGTTGTTGCAGAAAAAACGCATCATCAAGGTGGCAGAACCGGAGTTCATGGCCAAGCCGGTTACCGGCGATTTCAGTCAGCCCACCGGCAAGTTCATTAACAGCCAGTGGCACCATGAAAACAATGGTGCACAAATTCCTATTATCGACATACCTAACGCGGTATTCGGTACGCATCACTTCAAAAAAGGCGCCGATGCAAAAGTGCGCGCCGCCTGGGAAGAGTTGCAGGGCCTCGGTTCAAAAAACATAAAAATTGCGGTTATCGACACCGGTTTTGCCACAGACCACCCCTCTCTGCGGGGCGATGGCACCAAAATCCGCAATACCTTCAATGCTGCCAACCGCGGCGCCGACGTGTCGCCCTGGTTTCAGGCTTCGGATGGCTCCTGGGGGGTGTTTAGTCATGGCACTTCCTGTGCAGCGGTAGCAGCAGGCGCCTGGGATTCGCAGGGGGTACTGGGGGCCGCGCCGAATGCGCGTATCATCCCTATCAAGCTCGATGTGCTTTCCGACGATGCCATTCAAAAAGCTTTTGAACATGCGCTGCTTAATGGCGCCGATATCATTTCCTGTAGCCTTGGTTTCCCCAAACCCGTGCCGCTCTCTACCTATGTATCCAACTACATCAGCCGGGTAGCGCGGGAGGGCCGCAACGGCAAAGGCATGCCCATTTTCATTGCGGCCGGCAATGCCAATCCGGCTTCCAACAACCAGCCTCGTCCGGTGAGCGATTTTGCCGCGCACCCGGAAGTATTGTGTATCACGGCCTCCAACAGTCTGGATGAGTCGTCCAGCTATACCTTTTACGGTCCTAATGCCTTTTTGTGCGCACCTACCAACGGCAATGATGGCGTAGGCATTACTACGGCTACCGTGAGCGCTTCAGGAGGCTCGCTGGTGCACACTTATACCAGTAAATTTGGCGGAACTTCCAGCGCCACGCCGCTGGCAGCAGGCGTTTGTGCCCTGATCCTTTCGGCCAATCCAAACCTCACCCTGGCAGAAATCAAGGATATCCTGCGCCGCTCCGCCGACAAGATTGGCAGCGGGTACGACGCCAATGGTCGCTCGCCCAAGCTGGGTTTTGGCAGGCTTAATGCGCTGCGTGCCGTGCAAATGGCCATGGGAAAAAGTGGCAACAGCAACAGCGGTTCCGGAAGCGGTGGCAACACCGGCGGCAACACCGGCGGCGGCGTACAAACCGCCAGTCAGCGCGGCAAGGTCATTTCCAAATTCCTGAATGTGCGCAGCGGCCCGGCAACCACCAACCCCAAGGTGGCCGAGCTCAATCAGGGTGATATCGTAAATTTGTTTGAAAAAGTATCCGGCTTCTGGCGTATTGGCACAAACCAGTTTGTTAGCGCGGATTATATTCAGGTCATAGCCAACAATGGCGCGCCTGCGCCTGGCGTACGGAAAGGGAAAGTAACTTCTTCATTCCTCAACGTGCGCACCGGTCCGGCCACCACCAATGCCAAAGTAGGCGAGCTCAAACAAGGCGCATTGGTGACCATCTTTGAAACCAGCAGCAACGGCTGGCACCGCATCGGAGATGCGAGGTGGGTGATAGGCACGAATATTCAGGAGGTGTGAACGGCCTACGGTGGACGGCTTACGGTTGACGGTTGACGGCCTACGGTTGACGGTAGACGGCCTACGGTGGACGGTAGACGGCCTACGGTGAACGGTAGACGGCTTACGGTGGACGGTAGACGGCTTACGGTGGACGGTAGACGGCCTACGGTGGGGCTGCGTGGGAATTTATAGCAACGTGGGTTGTCATCCCCCGCAAGGGGGACCTACACAAGCCAAATTGCTATAAATTCCCCCACCGTCCACCGTCCACCGTCCACCGTCCACCGTCCACCGTCTAAAGTCCCGTTTCCACCAGATACCGTTCAGCATCCAGGGCGGCCATGCAGCCGGTGCCTGCGGCGGTGATAGCCTGGCGATAGATTTTGTCCTGGGCATCGCCGGAGGCGAAAACGCCTGGAACATTGGTGAGTGAGCGACCTGGTTGGGTAATCAGGTAACCGCTGTCGTCCATATCCAGCCAGCCTTTGAAGATATCCGTATTGGGTTTGTGGCCGATGGCTACAAAGAAGCCGGAGATGTCCAGGTTGCTGGTTTCGCCGGTTTTGTTGTTGTGGATGCGCACGCCGGTTACGCCTTCTTCGGTGCCCAGCACTTCTTCGGGAGAGGTGTTCCAGTGCACAATCAGGTTGGGCGTATTCAGCACGCGTTCCTGCATGATTTTGGAGGCGCGCATTTCATCGCGGCGCACGAGGAGGTGTACTTCCGAGCAAATTTTGGCCAGGTAGGTGCTTTCTTCGGCTGCGGTATCACCGCCGCCTACGATGGCTACTTTTTGTTTGCGGAAGAAAAACCCGTCGCATACGGCGCAGGCGGACACGCCTTTGTTTTCGTATTCATGCTCGCCCGGGATGCCCAGCCATTTGGCGCTGGCGCCGGTAGAGATGATCACGGTAGAGGCGTGAATTTCTGTGCCGGATTCGCTCCAGGCCTTGTGGATAGGGCCGGAGAAATCCACTTTTACGATCATTTCATTGCGGATCACCGTTTCGAAGCGCTCGGCTTGTTTGCGGAAATCGTCCATCATTTCCGGTCCGTTGCGACCTTCAGGATAGCCGGGGTAGTTTTCTACCTCGTTGGTGATCATCAACTGGCCGCCAGGCTGGGGGCCGGTATAGAGTACGGGGTTCAGTCCGGCACGGGCGGCGTAAATCGCGGCGGTGTAGCCGGCAGGACCGGAACCGATGATAAGGCATTTTACTTTTTCCATAATTCGCTGCAAAGGTATGACACGGGAACAGGAAAATTACCATCTGGTTTTGGTTGGATGGGGGGTAGTTGGAGGAAATGTCTTGGGAGGGACTTTTGGGGGCTGGGGGGGGCAAAAAAACGTTGGTAGATGATTTGAAAATTTGATGTTAGGGCTTATTTTTACACCTTGAAAAACTGCTTGATAAATTAACGCTACTTTCTTAGTTTTTTGGATTTTCAGTTGCGGGGGAGGGGAGTTTATGCTGGTTGGATTTAGGTAAGATAATATTCCAATAAGTGTATTCGAGAAATAACAGAGGTCTTCATCTTAGTTTTCGCTCAATCCTTTTAAAAGAAGACCCAATGCAGTTAAACGAGGAACAAATTACGGCACTTTTATCTGAAGTTTCAAGCCAAGAAGATAGTGACAACAAAGTTGGCTTTTAGAGTGGACCGAACTTCAACGACTTGCCAAAACAATTTAAATACTCGAAAAAATAAGCCAAAATATCCTGAAATGCTTTATTGGCATATTCACCATACAGATGTGAAAAATATTCAAAATGACTGAATCAATACTTCAAGCCTACCTCAATGAGCAGCACATCAAAACTGATGTCAATGAAAATTTTGACAGCCTGAAAAAGGCCGTGAAAGAAGTAATAGCCTTCCTAACGAAAAAGAAAGGGAAGGCAGCCATAATACCTTTTGCTCTTGTAGCGCTTGATCCAATGGTGCAAGATGCTGACCCCGTAGTGCAACAAGTGGAATCCATCATTATCAAAAATTGGCCTGCTTTCAAGAACGGTGTAACTGCCACCAAGGATAAATCCACTACCTACATTCGGGCAGTGATCTTAGAATCGCTAAGCCAAATGTCGAAGGCCGATGCGGCTACGGCAGCGCTTGTTTGGCTAACAGCCCGCGATGTGATTAAATATTTCCATTTGGGTTCAGAGGAGGGCGCGATTAGTAGGCTTTTACAAGAACTTGCCAACCAGACCGAGAATAATGGGCAAGCAGCATGGGGAATTAGCCAAAAACTTAAGATAATTGAGTTTAAAGGATCTGAGATTTCTATTTCAGAAGTAAAATCGCCTCAAATTAATCAAGAAAAGCTCAAAGGATATTTACTTGATGCGATGGTTCACTCTGGATGGAAAGCTAATGCTGGAGGAGGAGAGAATCCTCATAGTCAAGGTCAAAATAACTGGCAGTGGCCAAAGTTTATGGCTGAACATTCAGCGATGGGAATTACTGAAGTTGTGAACTTCGCCTTATCCCAACAAGCAAAATCCCTTTCTTCCATTCCCACATCTATCAAAGGAAGCCTAGATGCCTATTTTGCCCAGATTCAACCCTTTATTGAGGGCCTGAGTACATCCTTGGCCAGTAGCATTAGCGCCAACAACAAACGAAGTGAACTCCTCTGGTGGAAGCAATCACTGTATTCCCGTTTGTTGAACACAGGTTATCGAAGCCTTAATCTATTGAACGTAGCCGTTTGCATGGCACTCGACTTAGCTGAACAGGTGGACGCTATATACCCGGAAAGTGTGGATTACCTACTGCGTGAATCGCTGAAAGATGTGCATGGTGAACCAGCGGAGGAAGAACGCCTGTTCACTGACTGGTTGAAGGATGCCGATAGATTACACGGGAGTATTCGATCAGCTCTGAATCAATATGCCGTGGATGGAGGTGAACGCAAACCTTTGCTTAGTGCTTTGGTCAATGTCGTGCAGTCAGGTGAAATTACCAGTTTTTTCACAGAAACGGGTATCGACAAAAATGCCAAGCTGACGGCATCCGATCTGACAGTATGGTTGTTTCACGGGTTACAAGCACAGAAACTGACAATCGATAAATAAGGCAGGATATGGCAAAGCGAAGATGTAGCAAAGAAGGTTGCCATGCACCTTATGATTTCTGCCTCGAATTAGCTGGACCACTGCACGAGCAATGTCTGTATTTTGAAAAAGCAGGAGTCGCTGAAGCACCGGCCAAAACTGTAAAAAAGGTGGCAGTGACCACATCAATTCCTTGGACAGGAGAATGGTTGAGGCCCGAACAGCTCGACCTTCTGACGCACCGTGGTACGCCCAGGATCATTGGTTTGGTAGGATCGCCCGGAGCGGGAAAAACCACCTACCTCGCAATGTTGTACTCACTCTTGTTCAACGGCAAGCGCATTGAAAACTGGGATTTTGCCGGAAGCTATACGCTGAATGGATGGGAGTTGCAGGCAAAAACGTTACAGGTGCAGGAAGATGGCACGGTGCGAAATCCCGATGCCACACCTTCTGACAAGGATTTTTTCAGCCTTTACCACTTCGCGCTGCGCCACGATGGTTATTTGCACGATATTTTGTTTGCGGACTCATCGGGTGAAGTGTTTTCCAAATGGGCGGACAACGTGAACGACTCTGCTGCTGAAAACGCCCGCTGGATCTATGAAAACGCCCATGCGTTTTTGTTATTTGTGGACTGCGAGGCAATTATCGCGCAGCGGGGTAGGGCGAAGCGAGACATTGTTCAATTAGCCGAACAGATGAAAAGCGGACTTCGAGGCAGACCAATAGTGATCGTGTGGTCGAAAGCCGACCTGGCCGAGCAGATGCGTGAAAACATTGTGGAGGCCATCAATCGAAGCCTGTCCGAAACCTTTCCTGGAGCAATATCACTGGAGATCAGCAATTATTCGAAATCTGACTCGGATCAACTTTGTCACATAAATAATGTGGACGTGACCAAAACATTACTCAACCATCTGGCCAACCCTAAGCCGCTGCATATCGAGCCAGCAGCCATTAAAGCAGATGATTTTTTCTTTTTATACAGAGGCAGCTATGGGAACAAATAACGAGATATTAATCATCGGGCCACCAAAATCGGGGAAAACTACCTTTCTGGCTCAATTATATGGTCGCCTGGTGGATAAAAAAGGGAAGCTGCAATTGGCTTCCGCACCTGAAAATATCGATGGCATCAAAAGTGCCTACGATCGATTAGCTGATGGAAAGGAAACGGAATCGACTCCCTCTACCCATAATCTTGAGGTTAAAATTCCGGTCATTTATGAAGGGCAGGAATTTATGCTGCACTGTAAAGATTACGGCGGGGAGCAGGTACGCGACCTCGTGACTCTGATGGAATACGACAAAACGTGGATTGAACGGGCTAAGACGAACGATAGATGGATTCTTTTCATCCGCCCGTCAGAAATTGAACATCGCTTCGACTTAAGCAAGAAGGGGTATGCAGTAAAAGGCCAGAAAGAATCGAATGCCTCGATTTCAGGCACATCCGATCAATCCCAATTCATTGAGCTAATGCAAGTGCTTCTTCATGCACGCGGCACAGGTATGAAAGACCCCATTGATACTCCGCGATTGCTCATTGCATTAACTTGCTGGGACGAGCTGATTACTAACTCGACACCAGAAGAAATCTTGCAACAGAAGATGCCGCTGTTCGCCCATTTCATTGCGGCAAACTGGTTGCCAAAAGCCTTTAAGATCATTGGTGTATCCGCACAGGAATTTCCACTGAAAACCGATGAAGCCCGCGATAAATATCTAGATGAGATGCCCCAAAATTTCGGCTATCTGGTACTGGATGATAGCCCGAAGGAAAAAGACCTGACCCTTCTCATCGAGAAAGCCCTGATCCTATGATTGTTATTCAGCAGGCGATATATGGAGAAGTGCAGGGGAAAACCTCCGGGCATGATCTACTGAACAGTTCCAACGAAAAAAACGAGATGTTCAGGCGGGTAAGCGGCAATACCGATCTGGCAGATCGCCCGGAAGGAGGTGTTTTGTCCGGTCCCGTGGTGCGTGGCTTCTTTGCCGAAGATCATTTTCTACTGATAAAAACATTTCCGGACAAAAGCCCTGGAATGCGTTCTGGGCGGGTATTTGCTCACGCCCTATTCGTTCAAAAAGCCGACTTGCATCAGTTGCATAACCTCAGCGACCTGTTTCAATATCATCTACCCGACATTCAAAAAGAAGCGGAAATGTACCCACTAGAGTATCACTCGCATGAACCGATGGCAATAATGGGAACATTAAATGGGAGAGCTGCCGCTGCTACCAATGCACTCTTGCAAAACGAGCCATTCGTTTGGTTGGGGGAGGAAGGTTACTGGGAATGGATGGCACGAATTTGGCCCCAGCTGCCAGCAAGGGTAAGGCACACGCTGAAAATCGGTGCAGCATTCAGTCCCTCTTATGCGAAAAAGGAATACCTCAACCTGATCTACATTCCGAAAGACGCTAAAACCCTATGGGAACGGCATTCTTTTCGGGTAATCGATTCCGTGGAAAACGAAACCCTCCAATCCGGAGCCGCACACTGGCTAGTGGGTAACACCAAAGAAGCTGCGCACTTTCAAGTTTTGATTGATGATTTTGCACCAAAAATCGAATCTATTGAACATCTCAACCGGCTTTATGATTATGGCGAAGCCTATCATCAAATTAATAATCGCCCTGAACTTAACCGTTTGTTAGTTTTGGCTCATTTTGTGTCACAGATTTGTCCCAATGAAAGGGTTGGTATTAAAGGCAAAAACGGGCTGATGACTGCTATTATTAAAGCCATTCCTAGTGCTCCGGTTAACAAGTTCACGGCCCTCTTTTACCAGAGTTGGAAAGGGTTTCCAAATGCAATTGCTTCCGTTTCGGATGCGGTACGCGATTGGCTTACCAAACATCTACTTCAAGGCAAACATACGAATGAGAGCGGAGGTGTACTAGTAAAAGCTATAGAAGCCGAAACTAAAAACTGGTGGGCCAAAACAGTTTTGGAATACTTAACTAATCGGCTCAAAAAACGACAACCCAGCGATGCTACTGTCTTGTGGCAATGGATGATTAACGAATCTGCTTTGATCACCAAACACGCTTTTTGGTTACCTGATGATGCTGAAAACGAGCTGGCTAAAAAAATCCCAAAACTGGAAACAAGGGTTGCTGAATCTGTGTTACACATGGCAGAACAAAAGAACTGGCTCTTGCTCCACGCGAAAGTGGCTGCAGAATGTTTTTCCGCTAATAAAGCCATCGAAGCACAGTTGCGAATCGACACAGATGAAAAATATTCCGTAGCACTCGAATCCCTATCCGAAAGCATCAAAGGAAGTGTATTTGTGCCTGTAGCAGCTAGTCATTCAGATGCCCGATTGCACCGTATTGCCGGAAAACTGATTGCTGGAAACAGCCAATTATTGAAAGGCATTGACATCACCAGCGAAGGATGGCAACACTGCTGGGAATCAGCTATTCAGCAGGGCGGTGAAGTTTGGTCTGGTATTTCCAATCCGCAACAAACACTGTTTGAAATTCTCGATCACCTGTTGACTGGAAATGCGTTTAGCAACGTCCTGCTCCAGGCAATGAGCACTGGAAATCATAGTAGCTTGAAGAACTATCCAGATCGGGCGGCTATCTGGCATAAGCTTCCAGTAATACCACGTTCCGGATTCCTTGCTGCAACGCTTGCAGAACTGATCGATGAACTCACCATTGGCACGTCACACTATAATGATCTGGAAACAGAGTTAAAAAAAGGACTTCAATCACAAGAAGTGCAACAACTGTTTATCAACAATAAAACCATTCCACTCACCCAGAAACTACGCCTTTTTGATGTACTGCCCGGTTTTGGAGAATACCATGCAAAGCAATTGATAAGAGACAATCACTTTTTACTAGCAGAAGTAGAAGATTTTGGTCGACTTATTTCTAAAAACAAATGGAAAACGGTTGTGGATGATCTGTATGATAAACGGTATGATAGAAAAGACTTAGTACCAGCCTTATTGCAATGCAGCCACTTACTTGGTTTTTGGGAAAGACTTACGCTATCTATCAGCGGATTGAAACAGGATACCATTAGTAAAGAGGAATGGTGGAATGAGTTTTTGGAAATCTCGTTTAAACTGTTTCCCTATGGCCCGGAGCAAAATGGCCTTTGGACCAGAGCTGATGGCGACTTGTCGCAGCTATTAACAACTGGAACGGGTCGTGATAAGTGGTACCAAGCTGTTCGAATTCTGCGTTTTAATGGGAAACCCTCAGTAAAAAACCTGGTCAAGAAAATGCGGGAGGAATACCCCAACAACGAACAACTCAAAAATCTAGATCATTCGTTATGAAAAAAACCATCCTCATCCTTACTGCACTGGAAGTAGAACGTCTTGCGATTGAGAAGTATTTGAATAGCATCGAACCGGTTCCACACCCCATAACTGGCACGGACTACACGAAAGGTATTTACAACTGCAACGGTGAAACCATCAAAGTGATCGTTGCCCGGACCGATCAAACTAACGTCAATGCCGCTATAGAAACCGAACGCGCTCTCGCCAATTTTGATCCCGAATACGCTTTTTTTGTAGGCGTGGCTGGTGGATTGAAGGATGTAAAAGTCGGAGATATTGTCATTGGCCGGGATGTTTACGGTTACGAGCGCGGAAAGGCTGAAGAAAACAATTTTAAATCCAGGCCACAATTTGGTGCTTCTTCTTATGCGCTGGAACGGTTGGCCGGTCAGTATGCAAAAAGCGAACATTGGAAACAAAAAACTGAGATTCTGCTGAACGCGGAATTCGCTCCTACCATCTGCACCTACACTGGCACCATTGCTTCTGGTGAAAAGGTAGACGCTTCCATTGATTCGGACCTTCATCAATTCCTTAAGCAAAACGCCAGCCATGCCCTCGCAATTGAAATGGAAGGCCTCGGCTTTCTAGAAGTCTGCCGCATGAGGCCCTTGGTTAAAACTCTGCTACTTCGTGGAATTTCCGACCTTGTGGGTGATAAAGGTCAAATGGACGGCAAAGGCTCTCAACCATATGCCTCGGCTAACGTAGCCGCATTCCTGTTCGGCTTGCTGGAGAAATTAGATTTTTCATCTTCCACAACAGAACAAACCCGCGAGCAAAAACTAGTTGAAATTATGTGCAAGCTTTATCCAGGAGGATTGCGAGATAATCAAATATGGATAGCGGCAGGCGGGGATTTATCTTTAATTAATCTAGGCCAATCAGGTAAAGGTCAATGGGTTGAAGCAATTCATACTTTGAAGTTAGGTGGAGGAGGTAATATTAGTATCGATAAGTTGGTTGAAAAAGTAGCCAAAGAGTACGGAGATAATAAAGATGTAATGGGATTGCGTTAGTGTGTGTCTGAAAACATTTAGCAAGGGTAATAGGTCATAATTCCCGCCTCGCCCGGTCTTCCCGCACCAAAAGCACCCCGGCATCCCACCGCCGCGCTTGGGTCTTCCCGACTTTATCACCATTTGTGATTCACTACCTAAAAATGAATAGAAAGGTAATTCCAATGATACTTCTTTTAATCGGAGGTTGCTTTTCTTTCTGTAGAAGAAAAAGAAGCAAAAAAATTAGCAGAAGAGTTGTTTGAGCATACTGAGATTTCTGAGATTGATGATTGCACAAGGTTTCAGAAATATATAAACGGTATTCCGATTTTGATAGAGAAAGATACGGTTAGAGGAGACACAAGCAGCTATTTGAGCAAACCGAAATATTACAAAGAGGTTTTAGCCGAAGAAGGAATTTCAGAACGGGATTTCGAATATTTTAAAAGAAGATTAAATGAAACTGGATTGAGGCACTATTACAAAAAGGGAGATTTTTCCGTTTTTGTAACTGGGGGCATGCTTGGAGATATTGAAGGAATTCTTGTTGTTCACAGAAATGATACCATTCCGCAAAATGGGTTTCGGCTTAATGAACACTGTTACATTTCAATAGGAAATGAAATTTAAAGGGACGTTTACAGTATAAGAGGATGAAAATCGATTTTTTCTGCCTCGCCCGGTTTTCCCGCCCCCAAGCTCGGCAGAGGGTTCCGCACAGATTGGATGCACAGATTTCACACAGATTAGATTCGCGCAGATTTTACCAATAAATATAAACCAATATGATAAATCAACATTTTACGGTCTTTTTGATAGGCATTGCCTTTCTGTTTCCCAGCACCCTTTCTGCCCAGAAAAACCAGATTTTGGGCAAGCAATTTTTACTGGGCACTTCTGTAAACGGCAATCCTGGCTGGAACGATCCTGAAGGGGAGCGCTTTAGCCTTACCGCCTGGAATCTGAGGGGCGCTGTGGGGATAACCAATCGGTTGTTTTTGGGGGCGCAGAGTCGCCTGTTTTGGTCGCAAGCCAATGAGTTGCCGGTTGTTCAAACCTGGTTAGGAGGTGGTTTTGCCCGCTTTTATCTGTTTATGCTCAGGGGCGAGAAACGTCGCTGGGCGTTTGCAACGGAGTTGGGTTATTACTGGGGCAATCATTATCGAACAGAAGAATACTGGGTGAACGGGGTGGTTAAAAAGCCCGGACAGTCTATGCCCAACCTGGGATTTTCGCTGGAAATGCGCGCTTATAAAAACTTGTGGATTGAGGCGGCGCATAATTTCCTGCTGGTTGATTCTTATGACTTTACCGCGTACCCTTCCCTTGGTTTGGTGTGGCACTGGGGTAAGTTCAATGCTTTTTCAACTCGCGGATTGTCTGTTTCGGATAGGGAGTGATGGGTTTCGCGCGGATGGGTTTCGCACAGATTTTACACAGATTTTTCGCACAGATTTTACACAGATTGGATGCACAGATTTTACGCAGATTTTGCCTGCTTACGGGTACGTTTCCAGATGAAGTAACCGATGCCCAGCAGGAGCCATACGCTCCAGAGGTGTACTATGCCTACCAGCAGGGAAAGTAACAGCTCGGCGCCGCTGGCCAGGGCTTCCCGCAAACGGAGTCCGAGGGGCGATTGGGGCATAGCTACATCCGTATTGGCTACCATGGATTGCTGCACGCGTGGCTGCTCATACAGCTCTATGTGGATGGTGCTGTAGCGGATTTGGTCTTCTATTTTCAGGGTTTCTATTCGTGCCTGATCGTTGGCGGCGCGACTGTCGCGGGTGCGTTCCGGCTTGGGCGCATTTGGGTTTTCGGGTGTTTCGCTGAGTTCAGCTTGATAGCGTCCTTCCCGCAAACGGATGAGCTCTTTTTCCAGCAGTTGCAGGCTGACGTCTTCGGCCTGTACGTTTCGGGATTGCAGGAATGCTGCCAACCGGCCGAGGGCGCGCAGGGTAGTATCCAGCCGGGTGTAGGGTACGCGCAGGGTGAGCTGGCAATGGGTGCTGAAACGGATGGTTTGCAGGGCGGAATCCCGGCTGACGGGGGTGGTTTTTTGGGATTCAATGTTGGAGTTCAGGTGACTTTGGATCACAAAACCGCCCTGGCTCAACACGATATCTTCGGCCTGGATGGTGGCACGGGCGGCATTTTTCACCTGAAAACGCATATCGGCCGTGCGGATGAATTTTTTGAGCGAATCAATGGCTGAGGGTCGGGCGGCGGCGGAGGTAAAAGGCGCTGAGCCCAATTCATCGGCGGCATATTGTGCCGTAGCGCTTTCCACATCGGCTGGCGGCGGAGCGGGTGATTGTTTTTGATAAGAGGCTTCGCTTTGCTGCTGGCACGCGGAGAGGGTGAGGAGGAGGAAGAGGAGGTAGCGCATGGGAAAGAATGTACCGGCGGGTTTAGCCGCCGATGTTTGAAGGGTTTGAAGGGTTTGAAGAGGGGGGCGCACAGATTTCACACAGATTCCACACAGATTTCACACAGATTTTTCAGATAACACAGAGTCAAAAATCTGTGTAAAATCTGTGCAACAAATCTGTGTGGAATCTGTGCGGAACCTGTGTGGAATCTGTGCGAAACTTATTCCCCAAGCAGATGCCACCAATCCCGGGATTACACAACAAACCCCCGGGATTTTTTAGTAAGCCCTTACCTTAGCGTCTTAATTGTTTCTGATATATGGGATTTCGCTCGTTTATTGTTCGTCCGGTAGCCAAATACATAGCCCGCAGCATTGACCGCTGGTCGGCGAAGGCTGTGGAGTGTCAGGAAAAAACCATGCACCGTATTGTGGCTCAGGCGGCAAATACGGCATTTGGCCGGGATCATGGATTTTCCGGTATCAAAACCTACGAGGATTTCAAAAAGGCTGTTCCGATTCGGGATTATGAGGACCTGAAACCCTATATCGAGCGGGTGAAAAATGGAGAGCCGGATGTGTTGTGGCCCGGCAAGCCAGCGTATTTTGCCAAAACCAGCGGCACTACCTCGGGCGTGAAATACATCCCGATGAGCAAGGAAAGCACGCCGCTGCATTTCGGCACAGCGCGCAACGCTTTGTTCAATTACTTCGCCAAAACCGGCAAAGGCCAATGGCTCGATGGTAAACTGATTTTCCTGTCGGGAAGCCCGGAGCTGGATATGGTGAATGGCATACCCACGGGTCGCCTGAGCGGCATATCCAACCACCTGGTGCCGGCCTGGCTGCGCACGAATCAAATGCCCAGCTGGGATACCAATTGCATCGACGACTGGGAGGAAAAACTCGAACGGATTGTAGACGAAACCCTGGGAGCGGATATGCGCCTTATTTCCGGTATTCCGCCCTGGGTACAGATGTATTACGAGCGACTGCTCGCGCGCACAGGCAAAGGCACGGTGAAAGAGTTGTTCCCTAATTATTCTGTATTCGTGTGGGGCGGGGTGAATTTCGAGCCTTACCGCGCCAAACTGGAAGAACTGGTGGGCGGTCCCATGGACACCGTGGAAACCTACCCGGCTTCGGAAGGGTTTATTGCGTTTCAGGATGCCTTCCCGAGTCAGGGTTTGCTGCTGAATGCCGATGCGGGTATGTTTTTTGAATTCGTGCCAGCTGACGAAGTGTTTAAGGAAAATCCTACGCGTTTGTGGCTGAAAGACGTGGAACTTGGCGTGAACTACGCGCTGATCATGCACACCAACGCCGGTCTGTGGGGCTACAGCATTGGCGATACGGTACAGTTTGTGAGCAAAAACCCGTACCGGATTGTGGTGAGTGGCCGGGTGAAACACTTCATTTCAGCTTTCGGTGAGCATGTGATCGGTAAAGAGGTAGAAGAAAGTTTGTTGCCGGTGGCCAACGCAGAAGGGGTGCGTATTGTGGAATTCACCGTAGCGCCACAGGTGAATCCTCCGGAGGGCGGATTGCCTTACCACGAGTGGTTCATTGAATTTGATAATCCTCCGGCCGATCTGGAGGCCTTTGCGCTCAAGGTGGATGCCGCCATGCGCGAACAGAATATCTATTACGATGATCTCATTACCGGCAATATCCTGCGCACGCTGGTGATCCGACCGCTCAAACGCGATGCTTTCCGGGAGTATATGAAAAGTCAGGGCAAATTAGGTGGCCAGAACAAGGTGCCGCGTCTGGCGAATGACCGGAAGATTGCAGATTGGATGGCGGGATGGGGAGTACATGATTGACGAGTACATGAGTACATGATTGTAGAGGGGGGGCGCTGGGCTTGTGGGCTCACGCTGTACCATCGTCCATCGTTCATCGTCCATCGTCCATCGTTTTTCCCCTACCCGTGCTCCTTTTTCAACAACCCGTAATCAATCCGACTCTGGTGTCGCTTGTCTTTGGGTAGTTTAGGCAGGCGTACGGTACGATGAACAGGAAATGGGAATTCTGTGTTAAAGCGTTGATAATCAGCCTCGTTTCCGCAGAAGAACAGCACGTTTTGGTCATGCAGGCGTAGCCAGGTGGCAATGGGTGGCAGTTGGTTGTCGGCACACCATTTTTCGCAGGTGAGTGGTGAAACCCATTCCGCTGTTTCTTTCCAAGCCAGACTCATTCTGCCGAAATAATAGAGCATGCCCCGGCGCAAATAGCCAGCGTCGCCGGTGCGGTGCCAGACCACGCCGTTGATGAGGAGTTTATTTTCACGGAAAGCCTGTTCGTCTTTGTAATAACTGGCCAGCACGTGCGGGCCGGCTACCATGATCTCTCCAATATCTCCCTCCGGCATTTCCTGCCATTGTTCGCCGTTCAGGTGAATGATTTTGACTGAAATATTGGGGTGGGGACTTCCCACAACCACACCTTTTTCCTCCACACGGTATTGCTCCAGGTATTCCTGTGCCGTAAGCGTGGCAATGGGTTCGGCTTCGGTGCTGCCATACACGAGTTCTATGCGGGCTGGATCAATACTTTGGGCAACGGTTTGGACGAAATCCGGCAGAAGCGTGGATCCGCCCAGCACCACTTTTCGGAGGGTGTGCGGCTGCTGGATATTGGGTAAATAGGTATTGAAATGCTCTACCGAGGCCGATACAACAGAAATGGGGCAAAAACGCTGTAAAAATGCCCAGGCGACTTTTTGGCCGGGCTTGGGCGGCAGAATGCTGGTGGCGCCCACGGCGAGGTTGCACATGGTGACTACCGGGAAGGAAGAGAGGTGGACATCGCCGAGTTGCAGGCCGGTTTTGGCAATGATAGTTTGCAGTTGGATGTCCAGAAAACCATGGGTGCGATTGGCAGCTTTGGGGTTCCCGGTGGTGCCGCTGGTGAACGTGAGCAGTGCGGTTTCGTCGGGTGTTTTGGGGGAAACAGGGTGTTGCGTTGGTTCGGGTTTTCCGAGCGAAAACACCCTGGGGAATAAGGACCAGCTGAAAAACAGCCAGCGGGTCCAGGAAAACAGGGGGAGGGTAACAATGCCCTTGCACTCCGCTTTGCCGTAGGCGTAAGCTACCCTGGATTTGGGGAATATCTGATCTACCAGTACTACCCGACCGCCGAGGTAAAAAATGGCCAGGATGGTGGCGTATAATTCCACGGATACCGGAATCATCACCATCAGGTTGTCGTTGTTGCCATAGCCTTTTTGTTCCAATGCGGCTACTTTTTGCCGGATAAGGCCGGCAAACTGCTCGAAAGTCCAGAGTCGCTTCCCGGTAGCGATGGCTACCCGGTTTGGGTGTTGTGCGGCGATCTGGAAGAAGTGTTGGACGATGTTCATGACGGTGGACGGTTGACGGCTTACGGTTGACGGCTTACGGTTGACGGCTTACGGTGGACGGTTTACGGTGGACGGCTTACGGTTGACGGCTTACGGTGGACGGCCTACGGTGGACGGCCTACGGTAGATGGCGTATCTACTGATGATGCCTTGTCACCCTGAGCGTAGTGAAGGGTCTGATGTTGGTTGGTTGTATGAAAAGGTATATCCTTTCAAAATCTGATGTTTGTTGTGTTTCTCTTTTGCGATTTCCCTAAGAGGCTTCGCCAGGCCCTTCGCTACGCTCAGGGTGACAAGGCATCATTAGTGGATACGCCATCCACCGTAAGCCGTCTACCGTAAACCGTCCACCGTAGGCCGTCCACCGTAAGCCGTCCACCGTAAGCCGTCTACCGTAAACCGTCCACCGTAGGCCGTCCACCGTAAGCCGTCCACCGTAGGCCGTCCACCGTAGGCCGTCTACCGTCTAAAAAGCACATGATGCCGGGTGTTATCGCCGCCGCCGAAGTTGGTGGAGACGTGGTTGGAGCGATTTTCCACGTGCATGTAGGCGTGGATCATAGAGTTGAATCCTTTTTTCAGGGCTTTTTTGAGGAATCTGACGGAGAGCATTTGGGCCATGCCCTTGTATTTATCGGCTGGATGACGGGCAAGGGTTTTGACAATGACGCGGCCGGGCTGGTAAATATCCGGCACAGCGAAAAACAGTCCAGCCAGTTGATCGCCATCATAAGCCAGGTCGATCAACTCCGGATCCAGGATGGGCAACACAGGTTGGTAAAGGGCTATGAAGGCATCCTGGGCAATAGGGGAGAAGAGGTTGTTTTGTGCAAACACTTCATTGCAAAAAGCATGAACCGGCGCCAGGGCATCGGCTGAAAATGGGCGAAAACTGATGCCCTTTTGCTGAAAAAAAGCCTCATCATCCACCGGAGGAATCAGGCTTTCCTCCAGGGGGGCTTCCTGACTCACATAGCGTTCTTCCACCTCAAAACCGGCTTCTACCCATTGCTGCGGGTAATAGGGCAGGTGGATAAATTCCAGGAAATAAGGCGTTTTCAGGTTTTCCGTAAAGCGGTGGGCATGCCAGGTGGAACCGTTCATGGGTCCGAGCAGGTGTTTTTTGCCGCGCTGGCCGGCTGTTTTATCGGCCTCCTGAAACAGGGCCGCGGCCGCTTCTCCGGAAGTGGTACACTGGTAATTGCCCAACATCAAATACTCAGGAAAGGAGGGGTTTTCGTAACACAGGCAAAATGCTTGCAATTGCCCGTTTTCACGCACCGTAATGGCCTGAAAAGCGCCAGAAGCGTTGGAAATGGAGGGTTTTAGGCCTGTATAATACTGGGTAATCCATTGCTGCATTTCCTGAAGCAAGGCATCGCTGATGGGTTCAGATTGGGTGTTCATGGTTTTTCTAATTCCCGTTTGATATTGGAGATATTGGCTTTGAAAATACCTGCTACTATGTAGCCGGTGTATTTCATTTTAATCACGTCGGTCCAGGTAGTTTTATCGGCGCTTTTGTATAGTCCGAAAGTGAGTTTTACTGAACCGTCTGGTTGTGTATCGTATTGTTGCCTGGTGCGCAAATCGCCAGTTGAAACCGGAAAGTTCTTCATGTTGTAAATGCTAAGTTCCCGAAGTTTATTGGCTTCCCATTTCACAATGTCTTCATCCCATTGGATTCCTGTTTCATCCGCTTTGCGAAAGCAACGTCTGGTGGAGTAAAGTTGTCCGTCGGGGGTCTGATCCGGATTGAGCGGTGTGATATGATCCACAAAAGACGACCAGGTGGAGGCATTGGAGGAGTTTCCCAGATAGATGAATGTTTTTTCTGCCGGGGCCTGAATCAGGATGCTGTTTTCCAGGCTGTACTCGTTGGTTTCAGGATTTAGTTTGAAGGGACTGCAAACCCAGAGTAGTAAGAGCAAAATGCTAAAAACCAGTAGTCCTATGCGTACTTTTTTCATCATCATTTAAGGATTGATCAGGTAAATCAATCCTATGGCAACAACCGGGATCGTCAGGTTGTCCCAACCATTTACGGAAATCGCTTCTGTGACGGTCAGCGCCAGCGCCATGGCGCCAATACACAGCCACTGGGTTTGATTGATCTGCCCGCCGGGGTGGAATCCCCATAAAATGGCCAGACAAACCACCAGAAAGCCCAGTGAACCGCTGATGGTTTTGGCCTGCCCGAATATTCTGAAGGGTCGGTAGCGCCATTTCTGACCTGCAAATGCAGCTGCCGGATCGGCGAGGGAGAGAATGAGCAAGGGGATGTAATAATACTGCATGTTGCCAGTTTTCCATTGAATCCAGAAGCAGATCAGCACTACCAGTGCGAACAACCAGCTGCCATAGGATTTTCGTTTGATGGCAGTAATGGATTGAAACCAGCAGAAACGCTCGCACACAAACAGGAGTCCGAGAAAACTGCCGCACAACACCGCTGCCTGCCAGAATTCGGTGAGGTACACCGGGAAACTGAGGGCAATGACGCCAGTGCACACGTGCACGATCTTGCGGGTGGTTTCGGCATTTACCCCGAATTTATGGTATAAAATATCCGTAAAACCGAAGAGCGCCAGATACAGGAGGGAATACAGGGCTATTTCTTTCATTTTTCAAAAACATTGAATTTTTGATAGAAAAAACCTAGGTCGGGTGTGTTGGGAACAGAGGCTTCCGTCCAGGATTCGTGCCGGATAATGCGCGGCACCATCAGGTTCCAATAGGCCACCACCGATCCTATGGGGGCATAGGCATCCAAACGCTGTATGTTGTGTTCAAAAGCCGGGATGTCCATGTATTCAAAGATGTTGGACAGGTTGAAACGGTTGCTTTGGGGGTATTGGGCAATGGCTTCTTCAAAGGTGGCCAAATGGTATTGAATGCGGTTTGTTTGCAGCCATTTTTGAATGGCGTGGTAATAATCCGGCAATACATACGGCGGGTATTCCTGCCCGAAGCTTCCTGTGAGCGTATACCGCAGGATGTAGTTATGCTGGCAGGCGGTGGATTGCAAATGCCGTTCTGCCATCTGGAAAATGAGTTCGCCCACGCTGCCTTCCACGTGTTTCATTTTTTCCGGCTCCCGCCCGAATTTGCCCATGAAAGCTCTGCTGAAAAAGATCCGGAACAGGGCTCTCCAGCGCCAGGTGTTCCATTTTTGGGTATAATACTGCTGCTGCTCGGCCGCGCTTTTGGGTTGCATAAGCCCCTCAATCCGGCGTTTACTGTGAATCAAAGGTAAAATATACCGGGCAAAAAGCCGGAAATAGCCTTCAAATTTGCCCTGATGCACGATGCCTTTGTGGATCAGATCCGGATTTTTCCGGAAAAAGGCAGTGGCTTCCGCGGGCAGTTCAGGCGACAGCAATTCAAATACACTCCATCGGTTTCGGGATTCGGTGAAACCCACAAAAGCCAGGTAGTCTTCTCTGGGGAGCCGCCGGATGGCTGTTTCCTTGAGTTGGGTAACATGCAGCTGCACCTCGTTGAGGTCTATGCACACCAGCGATGCCGGGGCAGCGTGCAGCAGGTAAAAACTGTTGTCGCCGGCCGAGGCCACCGACAGGATGTTGGACGAGCCGTTGATGCGCAGCGCTTTGCCCAGCAAAAAGGCGTCTTCCCAACAGTTGCTGTATTTCAGAGGGTTGTTCATAGGATTTCAATGATGCCGGTTTTTCCGTTCATCCGGATCCGGTCGCCGGTTTTCAATAATTTGGTAATGCCTTTGATGCCCACAATACAGGGTATGCCCATTTCCCGACTCACGATGGCGGCATGGCTCAGGGTGCTGCCCCGTTCCACCAAAATGGCTGAGGCAGATTGGAAAATGGTGATCCAGCCCGGATCGGTGGATGTGGTGACGAGGATATCGCCGTCCAGACTTTTTACCTCATCGGGAGTACGCAGGATACGAACATGCCCGGTGACTTCGCCGGCACAGCAGGGAATGCCATGCATTTGCGCTTCGGTAACGGGCAAGGGCACATCCAGGTCCAGCTCTTCGCCGTATTCGTGAATGCGCCCCGGCAAATCGGTTATTTCGGCGTAAGCGGCAAACTCGGTTTTTCGCGCACTCACGCGGGTGCGGAGTTCGGCGGCACTGATTTCCTGTTGGAAAAAAGCGGCCAGTTCGGTTTCTTTCAGGTAAAAAATATCCCTGAAATGCTCTAAAACGCCTTCTTTTTCCCATTTCTGACCGATGGTCCAGAAGAAACGGCGCACGGTACCGAAGCCAAAAGTGCGGTCGAAACGCAGGTTTTCGCGGTCGGCAACGGTTTCGGCGGCTTTATGGGCCACGTAGCGGAAAATGCGGCGCTTGAGCCAGGGCAGGCCTGTATCGTAATCTTCCGGCAGGGCTGTTTTGACTGCGGTATGTTCGGTGGAAGCCTTGTAGGATTGCAGGATGCGGATGAGCGATTCCGGGTTTTGGCTGAAGGTGTCGTTTTCGAGTTTCAGTTCGCCGATACTGCGGTCGCCATATTGTTCAATATAGGACAGGATCAGCGCGCCGGTTTGACCGAAATCCTGTTGTACGCAACGTTCCCACACATTGGAGGCAGGCTCCTGTTGGATGATTTCGAGGCGTTGTTCCTGTTCGGCGGTGGAAACGATCCGGTTGAGCAATCGGGCCGGTTCCACGGATTTGAGCGGGAATTTACCCACCACCAGTTCGGTGTGCAGGTGAGGTTGTCCGAGCCATTTGGTGCACAGTTTTTCCAGTGTGCCGAAATAGATCATGGCCAGCAGGTCGTTGGCCAGGGGCGGGGTCCATTCGTTGACCAGGATATTTTTGAACGACAGGTAATCCTGCCAGACTTCTGCGGCGGGAACGGCGGCGTAATTTTTGTTTTTATAGGATTGAATCACGGTGGCCACTTTTTCCCGAAACTGTTGTTTTTGTTTGGGGAGCCGGGCATTGGTTTGCAACATCCGAAAAGCGGTTCG
The DNA here is from genome assembly GCA_035299505.1 of Saprospiraceae bacterium. Classification (GTDB taxonomy): domain Bacteria; phylum Bacteroidota; class Bacteroidia; order Chitinophagales; family Saprospiraceae; genus M3007. The sequence continues at coordinate 41,803 of DATGWL010000091.1, forward strand.
GATCAGGTTCCAATACGAGGCCCATTTTCCCGGCTGCGCTTTCAGGCTGAAGGATACGCCGAGCGGTTCGGTCACGCCCATCATTTTTTCCATATAGGCCGCATTAATCTGGTAGGCTGGCAGCATAGCCAGGGCCTTGTACCAATGGATCAGGTGGTAATACACGCGGCCTTTGATATGGCCCAGCATTTCGTCGAACACTTCCCGGTTGGCTTCTACCTGCGCGCGCGGCACGCCCAGCATGAGGGCGAAGTTGTAATACACCGAGCAGTAAATCTTCAGAATAAAGGAGAAGGTAAGCGGCAACGTGATGCCCGGGTAGGATTCCACGATGTTGCTGTTGTCCCAGATTACATGCCGAACATCGGTGCGGATGGTGGTGATGGGTCTGCTTTGGAGCAGGTAAAAGGTGTTGTTCAGGTAGCAAAATTCGATATCCTGCGGGGAGCCAAGTTGCTTTTCGAGGCTGGTCAGTACGGCGGAAATTTCTTCCAGCTGGGCGTCGGAGAGCGCCGGCTCCTGTTGTTTTTCAGCGGGCAGGTCTTCGTATTGCAGGGCGCCGTTCCGGTATACGAGTTGCTGGGTTTTTTCGGCTAATTGTTTGTCCCAGGCGCCTGAGCTGGTTTTCAGGCAGGTATCGGCTACCAGATGGCCCGAAACCAGGCCTTCGCCCAGGCCAAACACAGCGGTTACAATCTGTTCGTTTTTGTAGGGTTTTAGCGGGTTTTTGGAAAAAGCCACCCCGCTGGCCGTAGCCCCAATCATTTCCTGCACCACGATGGCCAGTTGTAACTGTCCGGGATAGAGATCGTTTTGCTGGAGGTAAGCATTGACCCGTGCGCTGTTTTTGGCGGCTGCTACTTCATGGATGCTATCCAAAAGTTGTTCGCGGGTGACGAACAGTTTGGTTTCAAACTGGCCGGCGAAACTGTGCTGCTGTCCGTCTTCCAGATTGGCCGAGGAGCGCACGGCAAAGTATTGGGCGCCGGACAGTGATTCCAGTTGAATCGCCAGAGATTCCGGAGTAAGGGTTTGCTGATCGGCTTCAGTGAGCACGAAAAAGCGGGGCACGCGGTAGCCGAGTGAGGTGAGTTGCTGCAGGGCGGAAGCCTTTCCTCCTATGGGTTGCATATGTTTATTGCAGGATAAACGGCAAGGCGCCGATGTTCAGGTACATGCCCAGGGTCCATACGCCCGACACGATTTCGATGGCTTTGCTGCGTTTTTTGCCGGGTTTTTGCAAAAAAGCCAGGGCTACCAGGAGCGCCACGCCGTACAGACTCAGGAAACAGATATATACCCAGGAAGGGCTGTTGATTTGCCTGGCGGCCACGAAAGCGGAAATCAGCGTGACGGTTAGTACTGCCAGCCAGAGGAATACGCCGCCTTTGAGTCCGTAGAGTTTGGTGTAAGAAACCACGCCTTCTTCTTCCATTTCCGGGCTTTTGATTTTGCGTCCGAATTCCAGCACCATGCCGTTAAAAAAGGATACCAGAAAGAACCACACCAGTGCCCGGGGCGGGTAACCCCCATCGGCGGCCCAGTAGGCGGCGCTGGCCACGAGATCTACCAGCGGAATGATGGCCATATGGGATAAAACGTAGGCAATCTGGTGTTTTTTCAGCCATTCGGCTACAAAAAACTCGTGGTACATCAGGGTCATGTAGCCGATGCTGACGAGGTATGTGATCAGAAACTGCGGGAAACACAGCAGGAGGATGGCCTGGAACAGCAAGACGCCCCAGGCGATGCGTTTTAGTTCTGTAAGCGTGATGAGTCCGCGTGGCACCGGCAGGTATTTCCGGTACAGCATATCATCTTCATGGTCTTTGAATTCATCGGAAATGCGCAGGAGAAAAAAGGTGGTTGCGGTGAGCAGGAACGCGGCCAGGTAATATGGAACCGACACGAACCGGGTAACGCCATCGGCCATCAGGGCATAGCAGATAGCTGAAAAGGAGAATATCCCGATGATGGGGATATGCGATTGCAGCGGGAAGCGTTCGTTGAGGTAGGTTAGGTATTTGTTGGGCATTTAGGAGGTTATTTATGGGTCATTTAAGGGTCATTTGGGAGGTCATTTATGGGTCATTTGGGGGTCATTTAGGGTCATTTAGGGGGTCATTTAGGGTCATTTAGGGGGCATTTGGGGGGCATTTAAGGGTCATTTGGGAGGTAATTTAAGGGTCATTTGGGAGGTCATTTTGGGGTCATTTGGGAGGTCATTTAGGAGGTCATTTAGGAGGTCATTTATGGGTCAAAGGGGGGTGGTTCGTTGGTTGAATTGGGGGAATAAAAATCATCTGGTTCATGCAGGGTGTTTTTTTCGGAACTGGATTGACCGATTGATTTTAAGTATTTGTTGAGCAGCCAGTGTTCTTTTATGAGTAACTGTTTGATTGACTCAAATTCGGTTGTCTTAATCAAGTTTCTGTTATTCGCTTTATAGAGCCATGATTTGGTTTCCAGCAAAGAGCCTCGGGCGTAAAAGCAAAAATTTTTATTTTCCTTAAAATGAAATCTCCCATGGCCTTCCGCAATGTTGGCGGCAATGGAATCAGCCGCGTCACAAAATTGCACCCCAATGGTTTTTTTTAGGAAATACCTCCCATGAATCCACCACAGCCCACACTTCCTCTCCTATTTGCATAGCCACTTTGTACACTTCCAAATCATCCAAAGGTATATACGCCATGTTATGTTGCTTTTGTTTAAATGACCATAAAAATGTCCCAAATGACCCAAAAATGACCTCTAAATGACCCAAAAATGACCCAAAAATGACCACCAAATGACCATAAAAATGACCCCCAAATGACCACCAAATGACCTCTAAATGACCACCAGCCTCACCCCCCTTACCTCCCCAACTGCTGGTGTGCTTTGGTGAAATGTCCTTCAGAAAGGGCTGCCGCGATGGAGATTTCTCCGCAGAGCAGGAGGGCGCCACAGATTTCGGCGAATTGGCGGGCTTTGCCGGCGCCGGCGCAGTCCATGAGTTGCAGGCATTCCTGTTGGGTGGTGAACTTGGTGCCTCCGCCTACGGTGCCTACGATGAGGTTGGGCAGGGTAACGGATACATAGAGTTCGTCGTTGTTCACACATTCCATGCGGGTAACGCCCACGGCAGCCTCGGAAACGCAGGCTACGTCCTGGCCGGTGGCCATGAACAGGGCGGTGAGTCCGTTGGCAAAGTGTCCCTGAGCGCCGATGGATCCGCTTTGGATAACCGACACGGTGCTGGCGCGCCAGTATTCTTCCATGGTGCGGGCAGAGGTTTTGAGCACATTAGCCAGGATATCGGCGGGTAGGATGC
>DATGWL010000092.1:0-7223 GCA_035299505.1 Saprospiraceae bacterium
CTGGATGCGTTGATGGAGTTTAAGCCTCCATTTATTGATGTTACCTACCACCGGGAGGAGTTTATTTATAAAAAACGACCTTCGGGGTATTATGAAAAAACGGCTATCCGGAAGCGTCCGGGTACGGTAGGTATTTGCGCAGCCATTATGCACCGGTATGGGGTAGATGCGGTCCCGCACCTGATTTGTGGCGGTTTTACGGTGGAGGAAACAGAAAATGCACTCATTGACCTGAATTTCCTGGGAATTAACAATGTGCTGGCTTTGCGCGGGGATGCCCGGCAATTTGAAGACAAGTTTATTCCGGAACCGGAAGGCCATAAATATGCGCTGGATCTGGTGCGCCAGATTGTAGGTATGAACCAGGGCAAATACCTGGACCTCAATATCCAGAACGGCGAACCTACCGACTTCTGTATCGGGGTGGCGGGCTATCCGGAAAAACACTTTGAATCGCCCAACTTTGGTACGGATCTTCACTTTACCAAAGAAAAAATAGACGCCGGCGGCGGGTATATCGTTACCCAGATGTTTTTCGACAACAGCAAGTATTTCGAATACGTGGATGCTTGTAGGGCAGCCGGTATTGAAGTGCCGATTATTCCAGGCCTAAAGCCGCTCACCAAAAAATATCAGCTCAACTCCATACCCCGCAAGTTTTTCATCAACCTGCCGGAAGAGTTTGTTAAAGAGGTGCTTAAAGCCAAAGACGACGATGCCGTCAAGCAGGTGGGTATTGAGTGGTGTACCGCACAATCCAGAGAACTGAAAGCTGCCGGAGTGCCTTGTTTGCACTATTACACCATGGGCGACACCGAAACGGTGAAGAAAATCGCAGGAGCAGTGATTTAAACTGAGCGTCTCACTTTGAGCGAGACGCTCAGTTTACAGGCACTAATCTTTCTTTTTGGCCGCCACCTTCAGGATGAGCGGCACAGTGTCGTCTATCATTTTATCGCGGGTGGTGCCCAGTATGCCGGAACGGAAATTAACGCCCCATTGGGTGCGGTTGATGGGGAATGCCGGCGATTCTGCCTGCAGTGATTTGGCGTTCAGGGTAAGGCTTACCGGGATGGTAAGCGGCACCTTCTTGCCTTTCATGGTGAGGTGACCGTTCAGCACGGTGTTGAAATTATCTCCTTTTGCAGAGAGCGCTTCTTCAAACACGAATTCGGCTTTGGGGTACTTGTTTACCTCAAAAAAATCGGCGTCTTTCAGGTGAGACTCCAGGTCCTTGCGTTCGCCGGGGTCTTTGATGTCGGTTACTCCGATAGAGTTCATATCCAGCACCACTTTGCCGCTTTTAACCTGTCCCTGACTTACCAGGATTTCTCCATTTTCCACAGTGATGGTGCCTTCGTGACCGTCTTTATTAAGTGTGTGTGCTCCAGACCAGTTCACTACGCCTTCTGTAATGGTAAATAAACCATTTATACTGGTATCTGGCGCTGCCGTACGGGCAAGGGTATCCGGCTGTGGAGTGGCCTCCACGGCAGCTGTTTCTGGTTTGGGATTGTTTTGACAGGCACTGAAAAATGCCAGCGCGAGCATGAGCAGGATTGAATTTTTCACTGTTGGAGTGTTGTTAGTGTTTTCGAGTATTTGAGTTTTCGAGTTTTCGAGTTGGGCGCCTGGTTTTTTCACCACTAAGCCACTGAGAGCACTAAGGGTACTTAATCTTAGTGTTCTCAGTGGCTTAGTGGTGAAAAAACTTGAAACTCAAATCCCCGGCCGAACGCCAACTCAGACACTTGCCAACTCGAACACTCAAACACTCAGATTTTAGCAATGATCGTTTTGTTGCCTTTTACGTGTTGGTCCATCACCACTTCCACTTTGGCATCGAGTGGCAGGTAGAGGTCTACACGGGAGCCGAATTTGATGAAACCCATGTCGCCGCCCTGCTGCACCTTGTCGCCTTCGCCAATGTACCATTTGATGCGTTTGGCCAGTGCGCCGGCAATCTGGCGCATCAGGATTTCGCCTTGTCCGAAATCATACACCACGGTAGTGCGTTCGTTTTCTGTGCTGCTTTTGGGGTGCCAGGCTACCAGGTATTTGCCTGGGTGATAGCGGAAATAATTTACCACGCCACTCACCGGGTTTCGGTTTACGTGCACATTAAAGGGCGACATAAAAATAGATACCTGAAGTCGCTTTTCCTTGAAATATTCCGGCTCGAATACTTCTTCGATGACGCATACCCGGCCATCAGCCGGAGCATACACCAGATGGTTGTCGGTAGTGAGCACTTCCCGTACCGGATTTCTGAAAAATTGCAGTACAATGATATAAAAAGCAACAGAAAGCACCAGTAAAGGCCAAAAAATGATGGGCAAAAACTGGTGAGCTGCCACATTCAGAGCAATCAGGATGAGTGCCGTGACTAACAGTATGGTGGTTCCTTCTTTATGGATTCGAAGCAGCATGGTAGGTGTGATTGTTTTAAACGGTAAAGTTAGCGCATGTTGGATCATTCCTGAGAACCAAGTCGGATCACTTCCTGGATGTTTGGATACACCTCAGGTTCGGTTTGGAGCCATTGGGAGGGATCAACCCAGATGATTTCTTCAATATCTTCCTCGGTTTGGGGTACTACCTGGGTGTCGGTTGTGTCCATGTGGTACCACCAGGTTTTTTTGAGGATACGTTTGTCTTTTTGTTCAAAGGTGTGGTAAGTGTGGGAGAGAAAGCTGCCGAGGCGTATATTTTGGATGCCGGTTTCTTCCTGCACTTCGCGAACAGCGGCTTGTTCGGGCGTTTCTCCGGGGTCAATTTTGCCTTTGGGGAGGTCCCAGGAGCCCCTACGGTAAAAGACAAGTAATTTTTTTTGCTCGTTCAGGACGTATCCGCCAGCCGCTTCCTGCACTTTGAAGCAAGCCTGAAATTCCTGCCAGAGCATCTCAACATCGGGGTGATAGAGCACTACAGCCTTTATTTGGCGGTTTTTATCGAGCAAATCCAGGTAATTTTTAATGAGTTTGCGCTTGCCTACGTATAGCATCACATGGGTGAATCTATCCGCTACATACCCCAATTCCTGCGCACCTTCCGGACTTGTGATAAAAACGGGTCTTCCGTTATGGTAGATTTTATAGTTTTGCGGCACGATCTTTTTGTAATTTGCGGCAAATGTAGTGTCTTACGGGGCTTTTCATGGTAGAAGTTCTGAAGCTTATTTGCTCCAATTCCCATTTCACCGTTCATACCATAACAGCATTTTGGAATCCGCAGTCGCACGCAATTTATTGGAAATCAAGGCAGTAAAGCTTAGTCCTAACGAGCCGTTCACCTGGGCTTCCGGGTTACTATCTCCCATTTATTGCGATAACCGTGTAGCACTTTCCCACCCGGCAGTGCGCAGTTTCTTAAAGAATTGTCTGGCGGAAAAATCCCGCAGCTTTGGAGATTTTGATGTGGTGGCCGGTGTGGCCACCGCCGGAATCCCGCATGGCGCCCTGTTGGCAGATGTTTTGGAAAAACCTTTTATCTACGTACGCAGCAGTGCCAAAGACCACGGCCGCCGCAACCAGATTGAAGGCGAACTCAAAGCCGGACAACGGGTGCTGGTGATAGAAGACCTGATCAGTACCGGTGGCAGTTGCCTCTTAGCCGTAGATGCCCTGCGCGATGCAGGCGCTACCATAAGCGGCGTACTCGCTATTTTTCAATACGGATTTGCCAAGGCGGATAAAGCCTTTGCAGAAAAAGAAGTGCCTTTTGCCACATTGACCAATTATGATGCATTGGTGCAGGAAGCAGCCCGCACCGGTTATGTATCTGAATCTGATCTGAACACGCTGAAACAATGGCGCGAAAACCCGGAATCCTGGGGCGCGCTTTACGCTTAAACTATAGTACATCGTTGAAGTTAGTCCCTGTATCGAACATGATAACGCCAAATTCAGAAGCCTTCCTACGGGAATACTTGAATAATCCCAGCCCCACCGGTTTTGAGGCCGGCGGACAAAAGCTTTGGCTGGAATACCTGCGCCCTTATATCGACGACTGGAAGCTGGATAACTACGGTACCGCTTATGGTATCATCAATCCCGGCCAGCCTTACAAAGTGGTGATCGAAGGTCATGCTGACGAAATTTCATGGTTCGTCAACTACATCACTGAAGACGGGTTCATCCATATTATCCGCAATGGCGGATCTGATTACCAGATTGCCCCGTCTATGCGCGTGTGGATACACCTGCGCAAAGGCGGCAAAATTCAGGGCGTTTTTGGCTGGCCAGCCATCCATACCCGCACGGATAAAGATTCCAATATCTCGCCAAGTATTGAAAACCTGACCATCGACGTAGGCGCGCGCGACCGCGATGAGGTGTTCCAAATGGGCATTCACGTGGGATGCGTGGTAACGTTCCAGGACGAATTTACCATCCTGAATGACCGTTTTTACACCGGTCGGGCTCTGGACAACCGCGTTGGCGGCTTCTGTGTGGCAGAAGTGGCCCGGTTGATCAAAGAACATAAGGTAAAACTGCCTTACACCCTGTATGTAGTCAACTCTGTACAGGAAGAAGTGGGACTCCGCGGGGCAGAAATGGTGGCCGATACCATCAAGCCCAATGTGGCCATCGTAACCGATGTGACCCACGATACCCATACCCCCATGATCAACTCTAAAAAGCACGGCGATGTGCGATGCGGCCGGGGGCCATCCATTACCTATGCGCCAGCCGTTCACCAAAAACTGCTGGATCTGATTATTTCCGCTGCAGAAGAAAACGACATTCCATTCCAGCGTGAGGCAGCCAGTCGCACTACCGGCACTGATACTGATGCGTTTGCCTATTCCAATGGCGGCGTACCTTCAGCGCTCATTTCCCTGCCCCTGCGTTATATGCATACTACAGTGGAAATGGCGCACAAAGATGATGTAAACAACCTGATTCGACTCATTTTTGAAAGTTTGCAAAAAATTGAGGGCGGCCAGGATTTCAGATATTTCTCCAAACTCTGATCACTGATCTAGCCGTGGAATACGCCGCCTGCCAAGTCTCTATTGCCCCGTTGCGCGCCCAGCCATCCGATAAAAGCGAGATGGTGTCCCAACTGCTTTTTGGCGAAACAGTTGAAATCCAGGAGTCGAAAGACAACTGGAAATACGTGGTTTGTGCCTGGGACGGTTACACCGGCTGGGTGGATGGCAAACAGCTTAAGCGCCTCACACCCACAGAATTCAACCAATACCGCGACCATCAGGCCCTAAACCTTTCTCTGGTGGAAGGATTGATGGCTGCCGACCATTTTATTCCGGTTACACTGGGCGCCGTATTGCCTCAATACGATGGCCTGCGCTGCCAGTTGGGCGAACAAACCTACCAGTTTTCCGGACCGGTGGTAACGCCCGGTCAGCAAAAAACCAACAGCGAATGGGTGGTAAAAGTGGCGCGCCGCTACCTCCATGCGCCCTATCTCTGGGGCGGACGTTCGCCTTTCGGGATTGATTGCTCCGGTTTTACGCAGATGGTGTACAAAACCGCTGGCATTCGTTTGCTGCGCGATGCCAGTCAGCAGGTTAGTCAGGGCCGGCTCATTGATTTTATGGAAGAATGTCAGGCCGGCGATCTGGCTTTTTTCGACAATGGCAAGGGCGTGGTAACCCATGTGGGCATTATTTTGCCAGAGTGCCACATCATACATGCCAGCGGCGAGGTGCGTGTAGACAAACTGGACCACTTCGGTATTTTCAACAAGGAACAGAACCGGTATACGCACCAGTTGCGCATTGTTAAACGCTTGTTGCCCGATGAGCCCGTGGCGGCACAGGTGGAAGAAACAGAGGCAGAAGTGCCGGCAATGGAAGAAGAACTGGCCGGTCAGGGAGCTCTTTTCGGTTAATTCCGTAAATCGCAAGGCTAACCCTTCAAAAGCGGGCGAAAAGGCGTACCTTTGCGCCCCGTTATGCTATCCCTCTCGAATATCTACGTCCAATACGGCGAGCGCATCCTGCTCGACCGCGTCAACTTTGTGCTCAAACCCGGCGAACGCGTGGGTTTGGTGGGCCGGAATGGCGCAGGCAAATCTACCATGCTCAAGATTATTGCCGGCGAAATGACGCCGCATGAAGGTGATGTGGTGGTGCCCGGCCACTTCACCCTGGGCTATCTGCACCAGGATATGTTGCTACCCAAAGGGAAAACCGTTATTGATGAAACAATGACAGCGTTTTCTGAAATCCTGGAACTGGAAAAAGAACTGCACCGGGTAAGTGAAGAACTGGCGACGCGGGACGATTACGAATCAGACGCCTATAACAAGCTCATTGAGCAAATGAGCGATATCACCGAACACCTGCACCACATGGGCAGCGCTACCAGCGAGGCCGATGCTGAAAAAGTACTCGGCGGTTTGGGTTTTGCCGCTTCGGATATGAACCGTTTGACGGATGAGTTTTCCGGCGGCTGGCAAATGCGTATCGAATTGGCCAAAATGCTGTTGCGCCGCCCGGATTTGTTGCTGCTCGACGAGCCGACCAACCACCTGGATATCGAGAGTATTTTGTGGTTGGAAAACTGGCTGTTCAATTATCAGGGCATGGTCATCGTGATTAGTCACGACCGTCGTTTTCTGGACAACGTAACCAACCGTACGGCCGAGATTTCGCTGGGCAAAATCATGGATTACAAGGCGGCGTATTCCAAATATGTGGAGCTCAGCGCCGACCGGCGGGAGCAGATGCAGAATGCATACGAAAACCAGCAGCGTGTTATTGCCGATCGGGAACGCACCATTGCCCGGTTTATGGCCAAGGCCACTAAAACAAGTATGGCGCAGTCTATGCAAAAGCAGCTGGACAAAATGGAGCGTATTGAAATCGACGAGATTGATACGGCTACCATGCGTCTGCGTTTCCCGGATGCCCCGCGCAGTGGCGAGGTAGTGGCTAAAGCGGAAGGGCTGACCAAGCAATACGGCAGTTTGACGGTACTGGATAAAGTAGATTTTCAGATGCTGCGCGGAGACCGGGTGGCATTTGTGGGTCAAAACGGACAGGGCAAAACCACCCTGGCCAAAATCCTGATTGGTCAGGAACCTGCTTCGGCGGGCAATGTTACCCTCGGGCACAATGTAAGTGTGGGTTATTATGCGCAGAATCAGGCAGAAACGCTCAACCCGAAGCTTACCCTGCTGGAAACCATGGAGCAGAACTCGCCTGAAGAAATGCGTACCAAGCTCCGGGCCATTCTGGGCGCCTTTTTGTTCAG
>DATGWL010000093.1:0-53646 GCA_035299505.1 Saprospiraceae bacterium
TAGGCCGTCCACCGTAGGCCGTCCACCGTAGGCCGTCCACCGTAGGCCGTCCACCGTAGGCCGTCCACCGTAGGCCGTCCACCGTCCACCGTTCTTACTCTTTCACAAACTTCAGGCTCAACACTTGCCCATCAGCGGTATTTACCACCAGGCAGTACATGCCGGCGGGAATGCTTTGAACATCAATGGGTTGCGCCAAAGTTTTAAGGGAGATTTCCTGAATAAGACTTCCACGCAGGTCAACCAATTGAACGCTGAGTACATCCAGGTCAATGATTTCGAGTTGGATGGAAGTGCTTGTTGGGTTTGGCCAAAGTTTGAGTGTGCCGGTCTCAGCCAGGTCGGATGTGCCAACAGTATTGGTGATGATAACCGGGGCAAGCGCTGAAGTACAGCCATTGCCGTCGGTGATAACCAGGGTGTAAGAACCGGCGCCAAGACCGCTCAAATCTTCTGTGCTGGCAAATGGAACGCCATTTTTGTTCCAGGCATAGGTAAACGGACCCACACCTACGGCAGTTACGGAAATAGCACCCACCTGCTGACCGTTCATATCGTTGGTAATTTGGTCAATCAGGATGTCGGATGTTGGGAATACCGTGATGTTAAATGAACAGGTTGCTGTATTGCCAACCACGTCTGTAGCTTGATATACAATGACAGAATTGCCTTCATCAAACAGAGAGCCACTGGCCGGACCACTGATCAAAACTGGCGGAATTGCCACCCCGCAGTTGTCGGTAACTGACGGAGTACCATAGCTGATGAAGTCCGGACCACAAATTTGAATGTCGGCCGGGCAGGTCATAGTAGGTGGTACATTGTCGGTAGCCACAATACTGAAGCTAACCTCATCTATACAGGCGTTGGCATCCGTAACGGATACACTGTAATTGCCCACTCCAAGGCTGCCGGGGTTTCCTCCCTGCCAATTGTAGCTGTATGGTGAAGTACCTCCGGTAACAGTTATTTCAACCTGGCCGTCGGTATCGTCCGGGCACAGCACATTTTGAATGCTCACCACAGTAGCCACAAGTTCATCTGGCTGACCGATATTCACGGTTTGCGTGATGGAACAACCGGCGCCATCTGATGCAGATACGGTATAAGTACCTGCTGCCAGGTTATTGATGCTTTGTGTGCTGGCGCCATTGCTCCAGTTGTAGGTATAAGGCTGTGTTCCATTGCTGAGGGTAATGGTTGCCTGACCATTGGCAGAGCCAAAACAACTGGTATTGACCGCGCTGATGCTGGCGTTGAGCGCACAGTTGAAGGCCGCAACATTCACGGATTGCTGGGCGGTACAACCGTTGGCATCGGTTACAGAAACGGTGTAAGTGCCTGGTGCAAGCCCTGAAATAGAAGCGGCAGAGCTTCCTGTACTCCACTGATACTGGTATCCTGCTGTTCCACCGGTTGGGTTGGCCGTAGCTGTACCGTCAGTGGCGCCAATGGCTGTCACTCCGGTTGCCGTTGCGTTTACAGACAATGCAGGTGGTTCTGTTATATTGACACTGAATACCGCCGGACATCCACCACCATCCACGACACTGGCTGTGTAAGTGCCTGGCGCCAGGTTGTTGACGCTTTGGGTGGTTGCTCCGTTAGACCAGTTGTAGGTAACCGGGTTGGTTGCGCCTGTAAGAGATACAGCCGCCAGACCATCATTAGAGCCCTGGCAACTAACCGGTGTAGCAGAAATGCTTCCACTCAGGTTGCAACCAAAGGCGTTCACCGTAACGGTTTCAACAGAAACGCAGCCGTTGGCATCAGTAACAGAAACCGTGATGGGGCCCGGACCAAGGTTGGTAATGGTTTGCGTAGTAGCACCGGTGCTCCACAGGTAGGTGTAAGCAGCAGTTCCGCCGCTTGGATTGGCTGTTGCCGTGCCATCATTGGCGCCAAGGGCTGTTTCTCCAGTTGCGCTGGCATTGGCCAGTAGTTGATCCGGCTGCGTAATGCTTACGGATAGGGTAGTGAAGCAACTTTCACCGTCGGTAACGGAAACAAAATAGGTGCCCGCCACCAGATTAGCGGCAGTAGCGGTGGAGTCGCCGGTGTTCCAGGCATACGTAAACACGCCATTGCCGCCTGCGCCAGCCACGGTGGCTGTGCCATTGCCACCATTGAAGCAGCTCACTTGCTGAATGCTGGAAACGGAAGCTGTTACAGGAGGCGAAAGTTTCACTTTTACGCTGTCAAGACTGGTACAGCCATTGTCGATATTCGTGATTCTCAGGAAATATTTGCCTACACTGTCTACCACAGGCGTCAGGGTGGTATCTCCGGAAACAATATGTCCGCCTTCTTTGGCTGTCCACAGATACTTGAAATTAGGTCCCTGCGACGAAGGGGTAGCATTGAGTTGCACGCTGGCATTATTACAATTCAAATTTGCCGGCGGAACAATGCTATCTGTTGGAATGGTGGTGTTTTCAACCACATTAACCACAGCAGAAGAGGTACAACCATTGGCTGTGCCGGTTACTACCAGGGTGTAAGCGCCCGGGTTGTAGGTAACGGCATTCTGGCTGTTTGCCTGGAAATTGTTGCCAGTCCAGGAATAAGTAACATTAGGTGCGGCCGGAGAGCTGCCACTCAGTGTAACAGAATCTACCAGACAGGTGATCTGGCCAGATACAAACGCCGATACTCCTGGCGGAGTGGTATTGGAAACCACGGTAACGGTATCGAAGCCCTCGCATCCATTGGCCGGGTTGGTAACGACGCCGAAATAATTGCCACCAACTGAAACACCGGGGTTAGGGATATTGGAAGAAAAACCATTGGGCCCCGTCCATTCAAATGTGGCATTTGGTACATTGGTGGTGAGGTTCAACGATACAGAAGTAACCAGGCAGGTCAACGTTCCGGAAACAGAACCATTGGCTGTTGGCGGAGTAATATCAAAACCAACGGTGGCTACGGCTGTTTTGGTACAACCATTTTCCGGGTTGGTAACGGTAAGGGTATAAATGCCTGGAGCGTTCACTTCCGGATTTTGTTCAAACTGATTGGAGGGCGAAATGCCCGGTCCTGACCAGGTATAGTTGACGCCCGGCGTATTGGAATTGCCGGTTAATCGTATGGTCGGATTGCTACAGGTAATGGTGCCGCCGCTGGCAGAGGCATCCGGGGGGGATACCAGGCACTCCGGAGAGGCAGAAGCAGTGGCTGTACATCCATTAGTGGTGTTGGTAACGGTAAGCAGGTAGGTGCCACATTTGTTGACGGTTGGGTTCAGCGATGTAGCGCCGGAAACGATGTTGCCATCGGTGGTTGTCCATTGGTAGCTGAAAGCAGACCCTGTAGAAGAACCTGCGCCGGATAGTTGCACCTGTGGAGAGAAACAATTGATAGCCGAGGGGGCATCGGCAAAGGCCATTGGAGGGGTAACGTTTCCGGTGATGTTGACAGTAGTGGCTTTGGTACAGCCGTTGTTATCGGTGGTGGTAACGGAATATGTGCCAATTTCATCGAAGATAACAACATCGCCACTTTGGCCATTTGACCAGTTAAAGGTATAACCGGGGGTGCCACCAGTGGCAGATGCCGTAGCAGTAGCGGTAGTGTTGCAGGTAACGGTGCCTGCCACACTTACACTCAGGTTGAGTACTGGAGGTTGGGTAAGCGTAATGGATGCAGTGGCAGTGCCACTGCCATTGGCGCCGGTTACCGTTACCGTATATGTGCCTGCTGCCAGATTCGAGGCAGTCTGGGTAGTTTGCCCGCCAGTCCAGGCATAAGTATAAGGCGTGGAACCACCAGTAGCTTCCACTGTTGCATTGCCATTGGAAGATCCATTGCAGGTCGGATTGGTAGAGCTGGTTATTTCTGCCGTCAATGGAGGTGAACCGGCGAAACTGAAGGTAATGTTGTCCCACACAGGGTTGTCACCACCCGAACCTCCGGTACCATTACACATATTGCCAATGAAATAGGCTTTGATGGTATTGCCGTTCATGGAGGTGGGCGCTTTCCATTGAAAATCCCAGGAAACAGTGCCGCCGGCAAAGTTTTTTCCGTTACGCTGTTCCATATATTCCCGGCTTTGCAACATTTCAGTTCCAGTGCCATTGCCGGTAATATTAATCAAATCACCGCAGTTTGCGTTGCTGCCGTCTACAACAACCAGCTGAAATCCGGCTTTAACCGGGTTTCCTGAGGAGGCTGTAATTTTCAGATTGATATCATAGGTGGCGCCGGGATCGGCTGTAGCAGGGAAACCGGAAACTTCTACTGTTCCGGTGTAGTTACTCCCATTGTGGCATTCATTGCAATTCCCGTTAAACGGAGATCCGGTTTTGCCGGTTGGCGGATTGCCGTTGTTTGCCAGCCATACCAGGGTTCCGAGCAGGAGGCCGGTAATAGGAAGCAGTCGAGATCGTTGAAGTTTTTGCACGCTAGATGGTTTGTGTTTGTAGTGAATAAAATAATGGCGGGCAACACGGGCAGGACATGTTGCCAGGCATTTGTCAGGAAATTTCGCTTGGAAAATGGGGCTGGAAAGATATACGATGTTACAAACTTAAAGGTTGCAACGCTGATTATCAAAAACCACTATTGTGGCAAAATAGTTGTGCCAATGAAAGACAAACGTCTTCATTTTATCAAAATCAGTCAAAATGCAAAGCAAAAAGTCAGCTGATGTGCTGATTTATCCAGCTACCAACCCTGCTTTTTCTGATATTTCCAGCATGCGATCAATGGAAGCTCTGCCTTGAGCAATGACCCATTCAGGGAGAATAATTTCCGGAAGCTCATACTTCATGCAGAGATAAAGTTTCTCCAGGGTATTCCGTTTCATATGCGGACAATCATTGCAGGCACAATTGTTCTCCGGTGGAGCAGGAATGAAGGTTTTATGCGGACTGGCCTTTTCCATTTGGTGCAGAATGCCGGCTTCAGTGGCCACGATAAACTCTGTAGCCGGGTCATTAATGGTAAATTTCAGGAGGCCGGTTGTACTGCCAATGTAATCGGCCATATCCAGGATGTGCGCTTCACATTCAGGGTGGGCAATAAACTTGGCGTTTGGGTGACGTTGCCGTAGTTTCACGATACGTTCGTGACTGAAAATTTCATGCACCATGCACGCACCGTTCCACAATACCATTTCACGACCAGTTTTTTTAATCAGGTAAGCGCCCAGGTTTTTATCAGGTGCAAAAATGATGGGCTGGTCCTTTGGGATACTTTCAATAATGGCCAGAGCATTGGTACTGGTGCAACAGATGTCCGTCAGCGTTTTTAATTCTGCAGTACAGTTGATATAGCTGACTACCATATGGTCTGGATACTTTTCCTTGAACTTCTTGAACAAAGCCGGCGGACAGGAGTCTGCCAGTGAGCAGCCAGCCTTGAGGTCAGGCAGCAAAACTTTTTTGCCCGGACTCAACATTTTGGCCGTTTCCGCCATAAAATGCACCCCTGCAAATACAATGATATCAGCATCTGTACTGGCCGCCTTTTGCGACAAACCCAGCGAATCGCCAATATAATCGGCAATGTCCTGGATGTCGCTATCCTGGTAATAATGCGCCAGAATGATAGCGTTTTTTTCACGCTTCAAACGGTTGATCTCCTCCACCAAATCCATGGTAGGGTCAATTTCCAGGTCCAAAAAACCATTCAGGTTCAGTCGCTCAGTAGCGGTATGCAAATCAGCCATAGCAGTAAAATTGCGTTTTTTTAAAGGTTGTCACTCATTCACTCACTCACTCGTTAAAACATCCACCAGCGTTTTAATCGCAATAAAGATAGGCTCACGTCCTTCTTTAGTCACAATCGCATCCGGATCGTCTTTGTCTTCATTTTCCAAAACGGCTTCTTCAGCGAAGGCCAGGAGGTCTTCCTGGCTGGTGTTTTCAAAAAACGGATTTAAGCGGTCGCGAAATTTTTTAGCCGTATGGGCCTCCAGAATCGCATAGTTTTGTTCTTCTGCTTCTCCGATTTCATCTTCTGACACCGCTCCAACTGGTCCGTTCACTTTTTCATTGGCTTTCCAGGCAATGAGCGCCAGATACTGTAAATATCCACGTTCATCTTCGGTGAGCAATTCAAATTCCTCGCTAAACAGCCAGGCAAAAATCACCGGCTGCGCTTCGGCAAATGCCTCCATTTGTTTTTCGTATTGCTCATCGGAGTAATTCTCCAACGCTTCAATGGTGGCATCTATATCCTTTTCTGAAACAAATTTCATGTTGGGTAAAATGGAATGGTAAACGTTGTTTGATACAACCTTCCATTAGAACGGCAAAACTACGCTATCCCATACGTCCAGCGGCATTTGTAGAAAAATTTTGCCCAAGGTTGCCAAATACACTAAAAAAAACAACTGCCCGCGTCAGCGGTTTAATTTTGCCACAAATTTTCCTGTAACATGAAACTTCTGTCAGCCTTATTTCTCTGCTTCATCAGCCTAATGGCCAATGCCCAAACTATAGAAAAATACTCCCGTGTGGAAATTGATCTGAGGGGCAAAGACATCAACCTGCTTACTCAGCTAGGAATAGAAACCGATCATGGTATCCATGTCCCTGGTCAAATGCTGGTGGCCGATTTGGCTGCCTCTGAACTTGAACTGGTAAAAAATGCCGGGTTTACTACCAAAATTCGCATAGAAGACCTGAAACAAGACTACCTGGCCAAACTGGCTAATCCACAAGCACAGGACCGTGATGCCAATTGCTCAGGTAATGGCGTAACTCCTTATCCTACCCCAGCCAACTATACCTACGGCAGCATGGGCGGCTACCATACCCTGAGCGAAATGATGCAGGTGCTCGATGATATGCGGGCTAAATTTCCTAACCTCATCACCGCTCGCGCCGACGCCAGCGACACCATTACTACCTGGGAAGGCCGCAAAATTCAATTCGTAAAAATTTCTGATAATCCTGATGCAGATGAACCCGAATCTGAAGTACTGTACACTGCGCTGCACCACTCCCGCGAGCCGAATGGCGCCAGCCAGTTGTTGTTCTTCATGTGGTATCTGCTGGAAAACTATGCCACAGATCCGGAAATCAAATATCTGGTTGATAATCTCGAACTGTACTTCATACCCTGTGTGAACCCGGACGGATATGTTTACAACGAAACCAACGACCCGCAGGGTGGAGGTATGTGGCGGAAAAACCTGCGCGATAATGGCGATGGCTCCTTTGGCGTAGACCTCAACAGAAATTACGGACATTTCTGGGGGAACGATAACAACGGCTCCTCTCCCAATCCGCAAAGCCTTACTTATCGCGGACCATCAGCTTTTTCTGAGCCGGAAACACGTACCATTCGTGATTTCGCCCGCGCGCACGATTTTATTTTTGCTCATAACTATCACACATTCAGCAACTTGTTGATTTATCCCTGGGCCTATAACAATACCCTGGCCGATCCTTCACTGGCCATTTTTGCCAAGTTGTTTACCCGGGAAAACAAATACAAAGCAGGTACCTCCATTGAAACAGTGGGGTATAATGTGAACGGTAGCTCAGACGACTGGATGTTTGCCGAAAAAGGCATCAATTCCTACACGCCTGAAGTTGGTAAAACCGGTTTTTGGCCTCAGCCTTCAGAAATTGACGACCTGAACCGTGAGAATTTATGGCAAAACCTGGCCACCGCGCTTTGTGCGCTCCGTTTTGGTGAGGTGAACGATAAAACAGAACAATATTTGTCAACCCTGAATCCGGAAATCAACCTGGAGCTAGTGCGTTACGGATACCAGGACGGCCCTTTCACAGTGAGCCTGAGCCCAGGCTCTTCCAATGTTTTGAGCATTCAGAACAACAGCTTCAACGTTTCGCCACTTCAGTTTGAAACCGTTGCGCTGACGAGCCAGGTAACCTTGAATCCGTCTATTCAGCTGGGAGATGAATTCAGGTTGTTGTTGACGTATTCCAATGGCGTTTACAGCAAAACAGATACCCTGCGCAAATTTTATGGCGGTAAGGATGTGGTATTGTTTGAGGAAAACAGCAACTCTATTGCCGACTGGACCGTAAACGGAAATTGGGCTACCACGCAGTCTACGTTTGTTTCTGCACCGTTCAGCATCACTGATTCGCCCAATGGCCCCTATCCGCCGGTTACGTATTCTGATATCCAACTTTCCAACGGCGGTATTTACATTCCAGACGGCGCTAAAAGTCCGCAATTGCGTTTTTGGGCAAAATGGGACATCGAACCACGCTATGATTATGTGCAGGTAAGAGCCTCTGGCAACGAGGAAAAAGCGCTTTGTGGCCGTTACACCAAAATTGGATCAGGCATTGGCGCTCAACCTTTTGGAGAGCCATTGTTCGAAGATTTGCAGCCAGACTGGGTGGAAGAATGCATGGATTTGTCGGCATTCGTTGGTCAGAACATCAGCATCCGTTTCGTATTTGGCTCAGACAACGGTGATGAACGCGATGGTTTCTATTTCGATGACCTGGAGGTAGTATACACAGACCCAACACTGCTCAATACCGTAAGCATCCCGCTGAATGATTTCAGGTTAAAACAAAATGAGCCAAACCCTGCCAACGATTTCACTGTTATCCGTTGGGAGAATGCCGGAAAGATTGGTGGCAATGCTACGCTCAGAGTATTTAACGCACTGGGCGAACTCATGACGGAAATGCCCGTATTGCTTCATCAAGAGACGCAAATACGCCTGAATACCGGTCAATGGCCTGCCGGGGTCTATACCTGCCTCCTCCAAACGGCGGCCGGCCAAAGCCAACCTGTCAAAATGAGCATTTTGCATTAGACTCCTTACCCCTGACCATTACCACACAACCATGCGCTACAACAAATTAACACTGCTGTTTGTCTGCTTACTGGCATCCTGGAGCCTTCAGGCGCAGAGCCAGTTTATGTTCGAAAGATTACAATATCCGGTAAAGGAGTCTGGTATTGATCTGAAATATCCATTTCTGGGAGGATTGAATGCGCCACAGTTTTCTGTGGCCGATCTGGATAACGATCTGACTCAGGATCTGGTGCTGTTTGACCGGGTAGGCAACGTACTGCTTACTTTTATTAATGAAGGCACTCCAGGCACTCCCAATTACGTGTACAGGCCGGAATATGCCCTGAATTTCCCTGCGGGTTTGAATGATTGGATAATGATGCGCGATTTTGACCGTGACGGAATTATGGATATGTTCTGTGCAGCATTGTCGGTGGCAAGTCAGGAAATCCAGCTGTTTAAGGGATATTATGACGGCCATGGGCTGAAGTTCACACAGCACCTGTTCACCTACCCGCCAGACTGCACATCCTGCAATCCGCTGTACATTTTCTACCCGGATAACATGCCCGGCTTTTGGAATAATTTTCCCATTAACCGGGGAGATATTCCATCCATAGAAGACATTGATGGCGACGGCGACCTGGATCTGGTGGCTTTCATAGCGGGTACATCTACCAGTTTGACCATGTTGCGCAACACATCGGTGGAAAACGGCTTGCCTTTATCCAAACCTCAATATGAGTTGTACGACAACTGCTGGGGACGTTTTTTTGAAAACGGTATGGAGGGGTGTAAAGCACAGTTGAGTTGCCACCCCGATACCTGTTTCATTGATTGTGCGGGTGTGCAGGCGCCAGTGGCAGAGGAGCGGGACGGGTTGCACCCGGGAGCTGCAATTGCTACTTTCGACTACGACAATGACGGGGATCGGGAGCTATTGCTTGGTAATGTTAGCTATCCTTGCATGGATCTGATGTTTAATGGCGGCACGGCTCAAAATGCCTGGATGACAGCCCAGGACACCTCTTTCCCTTCTAATGATGTGCCCATTGAGATATTTACTTTCCCGGCGCCATACCTGATTGATTACGATGGCGATGGCCATCGGGATCTGATTGTAGCCCTGAATAACCCCACCAGCGGCGAAGACCGCAGAGGGGTTTGGTTGTATGATAATGTGGCTACTACCCAGGGATTGCATGATTTCAAACTTTCCACCAGAGGTTTATTTCAGGATGAAATGATTGAAATTGGCACCGGGGCGCATCCGGCTATTGCTGACGTGAATGCCGATGGCTTGTTGGATATCGTGGTGGGGAATTACGGGTACTATACAAATGCCAACAATGCAGCTACTTTCACTAATGCGCGTTTGTTCCTTTACCTTAATATTGGCGCCCCCACAGCCCCTGCATTTGAGCTGGTGGATTCGGATTATGCAGGATTATCGCAATTTGCGCCACAGGATTATGATTTCTCTCCTACGTTCGGAGACATAGATAGTGATGGGGATCTGGATTTGCTGGTTGGAAACAATATTGGCGGTATTTATTGTTACCGCAACATTGCCGGTCTGGGCCAACCCTTTGTATTCCAATATGATACCAATCCAATGTGGTTGGGCTTGGATGTAATTGGTCAGGTATCCGCTCCTATCGTATATGATTTGGATCAGGATGGTTTGCAGGATTTGGTGATTGGTGAGCGTTCCGGAAACATCAATTTTTTCAAAAACACAGGCTCCGCAAATGACCCAATTTATCCGGCGTCTCCAACCTTGCAAAAAATTGGTCAGATTGATGCCCGGGTACCGCCTGAAGTGGTAGGCATGAGCACCCCGGCTATTGTACAAACACCGGATGGTCCCATCATTGTTGTAGGAACACAACGCGGACACCTGGAGGCATACTACCTGGAAAGCGCTAGCCAGGACACCTTCACCATCATTGACCTGAAATGGGGCAATATTGATGAAGGCAACCGCTCACACCCTGTTTTTGCAGACCTGGATGGCGATGATATTCTGGAAATGGTCATAGGAAACCAACGCGGCGGACTCTCTGTGTTCCGTACAGAATTGGTGGAAGTATCAGTTCCGCTCAGTGTCAACACGCCAAAACAAGCGCCATCCATCCATATCAGTCCGAATCCTGCACGCGCCTGGGCGCATGTAGATTGGCCCGTTCAGGCTCAGGTACAATATCAGGTATTCAATGCTGTAGGTCAGGTTGTAGCCTCCGGAGAAGAAGCCGGCGGCTCTTTCAATATTGAAGTAAAAGGCTGGTCTCCAGGCATATACATACTTCAGGCTACCTCCAAAGGCCAATCTGCATCAGCAAGGATTGTGGTGTTTGAGTGAGTGAGTGAGTAAGTGAATGAGTGAGTGGGATTACCACTAAGCCACAGAGGGCACTAAGAATATGGTTTCTTAGTGCCCTCTGTGGCTTAGTGGTAATCCCACTCACTCATTAACTCACACCGCTACCGGCGCTTTGATGGCTGGCCAGGGATCGTAGCCGATCAGCTCAAAATCTTCATATTTGAACTGGAAAATATCCCGAACCTCGGGGTTGATCTTCATGACCGGTAGTGGCAGGGGTTCGCGGGAAAGCTGAAGATTGACTTGCTCAAGGTGGTTGAGGTACAAGTGGGTGTCGCCACCGGTCCAGACAAAATCGCCAGGCTCCAGATCGCATACCTGAGCCATCATGAGGGTAAGCAGGGCATAAGAGGCAATATTGAATGGAACACCCAGGAACACATCTGCACTACGCTGATACAGCTGACAGCTTAATTTGCCGTTGGCTACGTAAAACTGGAACAAGCAATGGCAGGGAGCGAGCGCCATTTGAGGCAAATCAGCAGGGTTCCAGGCAGAAACAATAATCCGCCGACTGTCGGGATTGGATTTCAGGGTACGTACTACTTCGCTGATTTGGTCAATGCTTTGTCCGTTCGGAGTCCCCCAGGAGCGCCATTGTTTACCATAAACCGGGCCCAGATTGCCTTGTGCATCCGCCCATTCATCCCAGATGCTTACACCGTTTTCTTTCAGGTAGGCAATATTGGTTTCACCCTTCAAAAACCAAAGCAGTTCATGAATGATGCTTTTAGTATGTACTTTTTTAGTGGTTAGTAAAGGGAAACCATCCGCCAGGTTGAAGCGCATCTGATATCCAAACACCGAAATCGTGCCGGTACCCGTGCGGTCAGACTTTTCAGCCCCCTGAGCCAGGATATGCTTCAAAAGATCGTGGTAAGCTTGCATAGTAGTTGTTTTGAAATGCAGGCGCTAAGGTCGGAAGTAGAGGCTAAAAAACACTAACTGAATAAAAAAAGCCGTTGGTGTGCATCCATTCCCGGCAAAATTTGTTCTTACCCACCCGGCAATTCCCGGAAAACTCCCAATTTTACCCCTCGATTTATCGTTCATCGTATATACCGGTCCAAACGTGCAATTTTTATTCCCAGGATTCCTAGCGGCATTGGCTGTCATCGCAATACCCATCATTATCCACCTGTTTTATTTCAGGCGGTTTAAACGGGTGTATTTCACCAATGTTCGGTTCCTCAAAGAAGTAAAGGAGGAAACCAGCAATCGGCAGAAATTGCGCAATTTGCTGGTGCTACTCATGCGCTGTCTGGCTATTGCAGCCATGGTGCTGGCATTTGCACAACCCTTTATTCCGCTCAGTTCTGAGTCGAAAAGAGGGGAAACAGCGGTTTCGGTTTTTGTAGATAACTCATTTAGCATGAATGCGTTGTCTAAAGATGCTCCGCTGCTTGAGCTGGCTAAACAACGTGCGCGCGACATCATTTCTGCATACCCGGTAACTGACCGTTTTCAGATCCTGACCGCCGATTTTGAAGGAAGGGATCAACGCCTTGTCAGTCAGGAAGATGCGCTGGCACGTATAGAAGAAATCAGAATCAGCCCGGCATCCAGAGATTTGTCGAAGGTATTGATCCGGCAACAGCAATGCCTCAATACCGGGAAACAGGAAAACAAAGTGGCCTACCTGGTGAGCGATTTTCAGGAAAACATATCCGATGTTAGCAGCTTCAGGGATTCATTACTTGAGGTTAAACTGGTGCCTATGCGCGCTGTACAGGAACGAAACGTATCCATCGACAGCGCCTGGTTTGAAAGTCCGGTGCAAATCCTGAATCAGCCGGCTAATTTACTGGTAAAGCTGAGTAATCGCAGCGATGAAGAAGTAACCGATATCCGCCTCAGCCTGCGCCACGATGGTCAAACCAAACCGGTTGGCTCACTGAATATTCCCGCCCGCAGTTCCAAACTGGATACCGTGAGCTTTACTATCCTGCACCCGGGATGGCATGAAGCCAAAGTGTCGGTGACAGATTACCCGGTACAATTTGACGACGATTATTACGCCACTTTCTATGTGGCAGAGCGTATAAACGTGCTGGCTATCAATGGTCAGACTCCCAATAAGTACATTGAAAATGCCTTTTTGGGCGCCAAATATTTCAAACTGGACAACTCGGATGCCCGGGCACTGGACTATTCCCGTTTTGCGGATTATCAGTTGATTGTGTTAAACGAGTTGAACATCATCTCCTCCGGCCTGGCCAATGAATTGAAAACATTTTGCCAAAACGGAGGGAATGTATTGGTCTTTCCGGGCCAAAGTGCAGATTTGGCTTCCTATGATGGCTTTTTGCAATTGTTTGGTGCGGGCAATCTTGGCGCCTTCGACCCAACACCGCGTCAGGCAAGCCAGATTAATACAGAAGAGTTTGTGTTCAAAGATGTGTTTTTGAACAAAAGTGCCAACCTGCGCCTGCCCGCCACACAAGGCAATTTCAAGTTTGCGCAGGGTAGGGGAGAGCAAATCCTCACCTACCGGGATGGCTCTGCGTTTCTGGTGAAGTTTCCGCTCGGTGAAGGCGCCTTGTACGGCTGCGCCGCTCCGCTTCAGGAGCAAGTAAGCGATCTGGTGCGCAATGGTGAAATCTTCGTTCCCATGCTGTTCAAAATGGCAATTGCCGGCAATAAAGGCAAACAAATAGCCTACACTATAGGTAAAGATGAAGTGCTGGAAGCCAAACATCGTGTTTCTGCCTCCGGAGAATCCAATTACAAACTCAAACAGGTGCAGGAAAACGTTGGCCAAACGCCCAAAGATGCCAGCCAGGGAGGGGAGTTTATTCCGGAACAACGCATATTTGGCTCAAAAGTGCTGCTTACCCCGGGTACACAAGTCCGCGATGCCGGATGGTACCGCCTGCTCCTTCAGGGAGACAGTACCCTGGGCGAATTTGCCTTCAACTACGATCGTAAAGAAAGCGACCTGAAGTTCAAATCAGACGAATTGCTGGCCAAAGATCTTCCGTCCAATATGACTGTTATGGCGGCCAACGCAGAAGCTAATTTTGCCCAGGTGGTAGACGAACAGGAGCGGGGTATTGTGCTATGGCGCTGGTGCGTCATCTTTGCACTGCTCTTTCTGGCGCTGGAGGTACTTTTCCTCCGACTTTGGAAGGTTTAGCACGTGGGGGAGTGATTTCATGTTCTATTTAGGTGCCAATGCACCTCCGTGTCTTTGCCCTTAGTCACTTTGCGCCTTCGTGCCTTTGCGCCTTCGTGTCCACCCTTTGTGCCTTATCCCACCCTTTGTGTCTTTTCCTTAACATTTTTTTAAGTGTTGGCAGATTAAACGCCGCAGCCTTGCGGCAGTCTATGTATGTGTTCACCGGCCGGTAAACCATTTTCCACCAAACCATTCATTACACAAAAAATAACCGATTCATGAAAAAGTCTGTTTTGTTTCTGACTGCCCTTTTGATCACCATCCTCGCCGCAGAATCTTGTCGCAAAAACGATAACAACGACGTAGCCATTACCACTGCCGAAGACCTCTCTGCCAACGAAGATTATACAGAGCAAATTGATCTGGACGCTGATATCGCCGTAGAAGAGCGCGGCGGCGGCACTTGCCCAACGGTAACTTTCGCCCAACCGGAAGGCACCTGGCCGAACACCATTACCATTGATTATGGCGCCTCCTGCACCCGCCCAGACGGACGCGTGCTCAGCGGCAAAATCATCATCAATCAAACGGCTGAAATCCGCACCGCCGGAGCCGTACGCACAATCACCCACGAAAACTTCTTTGTGGATGGTACCAAAGTGGAAGGCACCCGCACCTGGACTAATAATGGTCAGAACGTTGATGGCTTGTGGTCGTACACCAAGGTAGCTACAGATATGAAGCTTACCTTTGAAGATGGCACTTTTACCACCTGGAATAAAACCCGTACCAGTGTTTTGATTGAAGGCGGCAGTACAGCCACGCACTGGGACGATGTTTGGAGCAGCACAGGTATTGCATCAGGGATCAACCGCAACGGAGTTGATTTCACAGCAACCATCACAGAGCCATTAATTAAAAGCGCATCCTGCCGCTGGATTTCGTCCGGTATCATCGAATTCAGCGCCGGCGTTCGTACCCGCACCCTCGATTTTGGCGATGGCACCTGCGATCGCTTTGGCACCCTTACCCTGGCCAATGGCGATTCTTATACCATTCGCCTTCGCAGATAACAGGCTGCGATAGGTTTTGTTAGACACACCCACAACGGGCGTCTTATCCGGATCAAGGATAAGACGCCCGTTTTTTTTGATAAAACATGTGTTGAGGTTGGTCGATGAAAAAAAAAATAAAAAATTTGAAAAATTTTTTTTGACAGTTAAGATGTTGACAATCAAATTATTATGTAATAAAAGGTTGCAATTTTCATTAAGGTACCCGGCAAAAATAGGTTCTATGTATTGCAAAGAACCTACCAATGCCATTATCTTTGTGCTACCAACTAACAGGTTAGACCATGAACCTTTGAAAACCCGGAGCAACAACGACAACAATTAAGCTATGCAACCCAAAGTCAAAATCGCACTTTCTGTTTTCTCCTTTGTGGCATTGGTTCTTACCGGCCTTGCCGCAGCAGAACAGGTTCCCAAAAACAAACCTGCTTCAACAGAATCATTGATCGGCCCCAATATCATCAGTTTGAGTCCCAAGCTGGTGCGCCGTAAAAACCAGTTTGAAAAAGACGACAAAGCGATCCGGGCAACCGACACCCTGATCATAAAAGATCAACCCGCATCAAGCCATTGAACCATTCTCAGAAGTTTCTGAACAACGCAAAAAATTATGGATATCGAAAATGCAAAAGCACAGATGCGCAAGGGAGTATTGGAACTCTGCATACTTGCCATCATTGAGGAGGATGAAGTGTATCCCAGCGATATCATATCGAGGCTCAAAAGTAACGACCTCATCGTGGTAGAGGGTACCCTATATCCACTCCTGACTCGTCTGAAAAACGACGGACTACTGGACTACACCTGGCGCGAAAGCAACTCTGGGCCGCCACGTAAATACTTCAAAATCACAGAATTGGGTAGACAATTCCTGGAAGCGCTTAGTGATAGCTGGCAACAACTGGTTCATTCCGTTGGCCAAACCATCAACAAGCCACAGGCTTCCCGAAAAACCCGAAAAACCGAACAACCTCCGGCAGCGGAATAAAGGTTATTGAGTGCAGAAAAAAGGCAGTAAAAACCTGGTTTCTGAGAGAAAATCACTGAATAACTTCATTTCAAACTAACACAGCAATGAACAAGATACTGAATATCAATCTGGGCGGTTACGCCCTCACCATAGATGATGATGCGTACGAATACCTCTCGTCGTATCTCGAAAGCATCCGCAAACGCTTCAGAGAAAGCGAAGGCCGCGATGAAATCATCGGCGATATTGAGGGCCGACTGGGTGAAGTGATTACCGGCAGCATGGGTTCGCGTACCATCGTGATGCTTCCGGATGTAGAAGCTGCCGTAGCCCTGATGGGTAAGCCGGAAGATTTTGGCGGCGAGGAAGCTGCCTCTACCACAAGCAGTAGCCAGTCTGGCAGCTCCTGGAAAAGCAAAAGCTCTTCCATTAAAACTGGAAAGCGTTTGTTTCGCGATGAAGAAGACGCTGTTGTTGCCGGTGTGTGTTCCGGTTTGGCGGCCTACTTCGGTATGAATGATCCTTTGTGGATGCGCCTGATCTTTGTGCTGCTCGGTTTTGCCTCCTTCGGTTTCTGGGCCCCGGCCTATGTGCTGATGTGGATTTTAGTGCCACCAGCTAAAACAGCAGTGGATCGTTTGGCCATGCGAGGTGAACCTGCCAATATGGACAACATTGCCAGAGAAGTGGAAGATGGATTCGATCGTATTGGTAAAAAGGTAAATGACATGGGCACGCAGGCAAAAAAAAATTCTTCTAACGCCCAACAGGTAGTCAGTACCGGCGTAACAGCTATTGGTCAGATTTTTGGCTTTACCCTTCGGTTTATTGCTAAATTCGCTGCCCTGATTGCCATCCTGATCGGTATTGCACTGGTGCTCGGACTTGGTGCAGGCTGGATTGGCAGCATCATGGCGCTGATGGTTGGCGCACCGTACGTTGAATATTTTAGCCCCTATTCCTCAGGCTGGACATGGTTTGCTATCGTGAACATTTTCTTCCTGTTGGCTATACCAGCGGTTGGATTGATCCTGTTTTTCTCCCGTTTGCTGTTCAAAACACGCACTCCGGGCTGGGTTACGGGCACTTTAACCACCCTGTTTATCCTGAGCATCATTGCGGCGTTCTCCATGTTGCCTTTCGGTATCAAGGAGTACAGTCAAACCGGAACTGTATCCAAAGAAATTGACTTGAGCAGCTTTCGTACGGATACCATGAGGGTGGAAGCTATTGAAGATTTGCTTGGCCAACGGTACCACAACGTGAACGAATTCAACTTCGATGATGATGGAGTCCATCTCAGTGATGAAGGCCTGCAAATGCGCTGTCCGCTGGAAATCCGCGTATTTCCGAGCAAAGACGACCAGTATCACGTAACCCAAATCATTAAATCTCAGGGTTCAAGCAGCCTCAGCGCACAGGAAAATGCGGATAGAGTAGCCTACTCAGCAGTTTTCGCCGGCAATACGCTACAGGTGCCAACCTCTTACACGGTAGCTAAAGGAGAAAAATGGCGCGGCCAACGCATCCGGATCAATATTGAAGTGCCAAAAGGCAAATTCATCACGTTCAAAGAGAACATTCATGAATATGCCGGCGCTGATCTGGATGAGTACGACGATGAAAACGATAATAACTACATCTCCCGTAGGCCAGGTAAAATATTCCGCATGGGTACCCGCGGTTTGGTTTGTGCCGATTGCCCCAACATGGGTGATAAAGGTTACCGTTCCGACCGCAATTATGAGCGTTTCATCCTGGAAGGCGACTTCGAAACGGAAATCCGTAAAGGCGATGACTTCCGTGTAGAAATAGAAGGCCCGCAGGAGGAAAAAGACAAGATCCAGAAAATTCAAACCGGAGAGAAAATTACCTTCACAACGGGCGGGAAAAGCACAAATGGGCGGGTGAAGATTTTCATTCAAACGCCAACTTTTACCTCCCTGAATGCAGATAGCGGAAATATTACCATCCGCGGATTTGACGAAGGTTTGGCCAATATTACCGCCTCCGGTAATGCCAAAATCAAGGGTTATCTGGATGTCTCCCAGGATTTCAAACTGGCATTGTCTGGCAAGGCATCAGTTGAACTTACCGGAAACGGTGACGATATGGAAGTCAGCCTGAGCGATGATGCGGTGCTGGAAGCCACCAACTGGACTGCCGATCGTGTGGAGGTTTCTGCAGCCGACAATGCCAAAGCAAGACTTTTCGCCAGAGAAGATGCCCTGGTGTTGTCTA
Source organism: Saprospiraceae bacterium (assembly GCA_035299505.1). Taxonomy (GTDB): domain Bacteria; phylum Bacteroidota; class Bacteroidia; order Chitinophagales; family Saprospiraceae; genus M3007. Next base: position 18,523 of record DATGWL010000093.1, read on the forward strand.
CCGGCCAAAGCTCTGTGCGAGTAGACGGAGGCGCCAACGTCCGGAAAAAGGAAAAGGAAGAAAACTAAGGGAAACACCAAGACGCAAAGACACGAAGGGTTTATTTGGCCACCGCCAAATAAACCCTTCACATTTTTATGCCTAAAAAACAGTGGACGAAGTCCACGCCCTTCGCGCCTTTGCGTCTTCGTGCCTTTGTACCCTCGGGTTCTCGCCTTTGTGCCTTTCTATTTGTGTATTAGTGTCTTTTCTCTACCTTTGTCGGCTACCGTGCATTGTTATGCCTGCAGAATCATCCTCGCCTACCGAATTGTATCAAACCATTGCCCGCAAGGTCAAAGACGGGACCTGTGTGCTTTTCCTGGGGCCGGCTGCCCTCGCCGCCAAAGACAAAAACGGCAACTGGGAGCCCCTGACCGAATTATGCGCCCGGCATCTGGCTGAGAAATACAAGTTGGAACTCAGTCCTGAGGAAGAATGCAGCTTGCCTTACGTTACCAGTCTGCTGCGCATTCAGAACCGCTCTACCGACAATGTATTGCAGGAGGATGTAGCCAAATTTTATGCAGACATGGAGGATTCCTGTGAGCTGCATCCTGCGCTGGAACAACTCACCGACCTGAAATTCCGGATTGTGATCAATACCACTCCGGATAATTTCATTACGCGTTTGTACGACCAGATTGCGCAGGCTTATCATGCCGATTTTTACAACTGGTACAAACCATCCACTACCCTCAATTTTGATTTTGAGAAAGATTCCAGGGTAGTGATTTACAACCTGCTGGGCTCCTACGTCAAACCGGAATCCCTGGTTTTGACTTATAAACAACAACTGAGTTACATCAAAAAAATAGTTGGTGAACAGCAAAACGAGCGCATCCCTGACGCGCTGACCAATGCTTTCAAGGACTATCGCCACCATCTGTTCCTGGGTTTCGATTTTGAAGACTGGGCTCTGCGTTTGTTGTTGGATACCTTGTATAAAAACGTTCGGGAAAATATCCAGCCGTATTCCTTTACCACCAAGGATGAACGTCCGGCTGAAGCTGATACCAAAGTGTTTTTCCAGGGAGAATTTGGAATGCAGTTTCCCAAAGACAACCTGGAGAATTTTGTAGAAAATCTGGTGTTGGAATACCAGAAACTGGGAAGCCCGGCCGCAGCAACCACCCAGCAGGCGCCAAAAGCCAAGATCCTCGTACTGCACAACGAAGCTGCCGACAAAGATGGTTTTGATCTGCTAATCAAACAGTTGCGAACATTACCGGCACAGTTTGTCAGTCTATCTGATGCTGTCGGACAAGGCGATGTAAAAACCTGGCTGCAAAATACCCTCAACGAATGTCAGGTGGTTTTACCCCTGCTTACCGCTGATTTTTACGACGAAACACAAAATCCTGCCGTATCCCTCATGGCAGAAATTGCCCAGCGCAACAACCCCCGTAAAGGATTCCTGGTTATGCCGGTCGTCCTCAAACCCGTACCACTGGATGGACCCTTCGGTGGCCTGCCCACCCTTCGTCCTACCGACAAACAAGCCATCATCGGCAGCGGCAAAGAAGCCCAATATGCCGCCGAAATAGCAGACGGGTTGAAGAAGTATATTGAGAATTTAAAGTGAGTGTGTGAGTGTGCGAGTGTGCGAGTTGGCGTTCGGCTGTTCCTACTGTCGGGGTGACTGCCAGTCACCCCGACAGTAGGAACACAGAAAGTTGGGAATCAGATATCAGTGACAATACCCTGCCGAACGCCAACTCAAACACTCGCACACTCAAACACTCCCACACTCAAACACTCACTCCGGCTCATACCAGAAATACAGCTCACCATAAACGCGCAGGGAATCCGGTTTGGATGATGATGGCACTTGCACCTTGAGTTTGTTCTTTCCTGGTTTAAAGTTCTTGGAAGGCAAATAGGCTACCAGACCGGGAGAGCCTGCCACCGGGTGTTCGTGAAACATCCAATCCGGATGAACCATCAGGGAATCATTAATTTTTAGCTTAAAAAAGGCGTCCAGGCAGGAGATGTTTACACTGTCTGTTTTAAAACGGCGCGTCTGTTTCGATAAAGAGTCAGGCCATTGCGGCGTTTGACAATGCTGACTGATGGCGGCATCCAGCAATTTGGGATAGTCCACAAAAACACGCAAAAAAGGGCCTTCGACCACTTCAGCCGGGATACTTACCGGTGGTAGTCGGTCGGAAGGGGTGCGGAGATTGTCGTATACACCAGCTGTCATGGTCTGTGCGCTTCTTTGCTGGGCGTAAAAATGGCGGTTAATGAACGTATTTCTGCCCGAAAGGTGCATTAAGGTAGTAGCGAAAGTGAACAAAACAAACCCAAAGAAGACCACAAAACTCAGGATCATATTCCGCAACAGCCGGGCCTTCGGAATTTGAGAGTTGAACGTCAGGTTCAGGTAAGTAAGCGGCTTATAGATGAGAGGCATCAGAATGAACCCTGCTTTTTGCATGGTCCATTTGGCTAAATTTTGTACCCATACTTTGGATGCCCAGGTTGGAGAGCGCATCAAAGACTGCATAGTCATGGGCAGCAACGCCATAATGCAAACCATAACCAGGAAAATCCCGCTGATCCACATACCCACATCCTTTCCTGCATACACCGGTACAACATTGATGATCGTAAAGATCAAAACATAACCAAAAGCTATCCCCAAACTGGTCAGCGCAATAAGAAAGGCAACAGAAAATATCTGGTTGGCCAATCTGTCCAGGCGCAGGATGTATTCAGCCAGCGTGCCAAAGCGTTCACGAGATTGTTCCCGGGTAAAATCGCTCATCCATGGAAGTTGCTCATACCGGATACCATCGGTGTACACGGCATGCAGCCCCACCACGCCAGCCCAGAAGGCCCGCATTACGAAGTGAACCACAAAAGTGATGATCAGTACCCAGGCCACTACTTTCATAAAACTATAGGCCAGCAAAGGCAGGGTTATTTTGGAAATATTTTCGTCCATCACCCAGTTCTGCAGATAGTATTTCAGCAGGTTATCCACCGCATCTGGCAGGTAATTGGCCAAAAAGATGGCCGCACCGGAGATAATCAACTCCAGGTTCCAGCTTTTATCGGTAAGCGCTTTGAGCCATTCCGGCCGATTATCGGTAACGGGTTCGTTCGGTTCCATAGAATTGTGCGAATTTTGCGGGGGAAATATCCAGCATTTCCGGCATAAAACACAACCTGTTTACCATGGCCCTACCTGATTTGTCGTCTACCATCGTTGCCCTGGCCACCCCGGCGGGGGTAGGCGCTATTGGCGTGATCCGCCTGAGCGGTTCGCACGCCATTTTGATTGCCGACAAAATCTTCAAGGGCAAACGCCTGGAAAACCAACCCAGCCATACCGCCCACTTTGGAAAAATCGTAACTCCGGAAGGTCGGGTGCTCGATGAAGTACTGATCACCCTGTTCAAGGGCCCCAATTCCTACACCGGAGAAGACACGGCGGAAATATCCTGCCACGGCTCGCCATACATCCTCCAGCAAGTGATCCAATTGAGTCTGGAACATGGAGCGCGACTAGCCGAACCGGGCGAATTTACCCTGCGCGCTTTTTTGCATGGCAAAATGGACCTCACCCAGGCCGAGGCAGTAGCCGATCTGATTGCTTCCGAAAGCTCGGCAGCGCATGAGCTGGCCATCAAACAATTGCGCGGCGGCTTCAAACAGGAAATCCAGCATCTGCGCGATGAATTGATCCATTTTGCCAGCCTGGTGGAGCTGGAGCTGGACTTTGGAGAGGAAGACGTGGAATTTGCCGACCGCAACGACCTGCGCCAACTCATTCAACGCATTCGCAGCATCACCCATTCACTCATTCACTCCTTCACACTCGGCAATGCCCTCAAAATGGGTGTCAACACCGTCATTGCCGGCAGACCGAACGCCGGAAAAAGCACCCTGTTGAATGCCCTGCTGAATGAGGAGCGGGCCATTGTGTCGGATATTCCAGGCACCACGCGCGATACCATTGAAGAAGTACTCAACATCCGCGGAGTGCAGTTCCGCATTGTGGATACGGCGGGCATCCGGGAGGCGCAGGATGCCATCGAAACCATTGGCGTGCAGCGCACCCTGGAAAAAGTGCGCGAAGCCGCTGTGCTGGTGTACGTATGGGATGTGGCTGGTGGCATGACCCTGGCTGAACTTTGGCAGGATCTGGCCGGTTTGTGGCAAGAGGGACTCAAAATGCTTGTGGTATGCAACAAGATGGACCGCAATCCGCATTTCCAGACCGAATGGATACTCGAGCCCAACAGGAAGGACATTCACCCGTATCTACTGCCTGAAGACGAAAAAGCTACCGTGCAGATTCCGGCAGGTATTCCACTGGACGAAAATGCACTGATACCCATTTCCGCCAAAAACCAGCAAAATATTGCCCTGCTTAAAGACCGCCTCTATGAAATCGTTGTGGGCGGCGAACTCCGGCAGGAAAGCACCATCGTAGCCAATGCCCGCCACCGCGACGCCCTGCTCCGTGCCGATCAGGCCCTGGCCGATGTGCTCCAGGGGCTGGACCACAACGTTACCGGCGATTTTGTGGCCCAGGACATCAGGCGCTCGCTGGCATATCTCGGAGAGATTACAGGCGAAATTGGGGTAGAGGATTTGCTGGGGAATATTTTTGGGAAGTTTTGTATTGGGAAATAAGATTTGAACACGCTTGTTACGGTTCCTGCACACCAACCCAACCACTCCAACACTACACCATTTTGTTGACGTCAACAAAATGATCTAATACCCCACAGCACCCCCATCCTTCCTGCTCTCACTGGCCCCGAAATACACTTTTCGCCTGGCATCCCAGCGAATGGCCTGGTAGCCGCCGTAGCCGCCCAGGCCATACCCCACTTTATGTCCCATTTGCATGAGCTGGCGAATGGTTTCGTAGTCGTAGCCTGATTCCAGCTGGATTTGGCCTGCTCCCGTTGAAATGCCAGTGGGATCGCTGTTGCCGCCCTGGTGGTCTATGCGGGGCGCATCGCCGGCCTCCTGGATGTTCATACCAAAATCCACGAGGTTCATCACGATCTGCACGTGGCCCAACGGCTGGAAATCGCCGCCCATTACGCCAAAGCTGAGGAATGGCTGCCCGTCTTTGGTGATGAACGCCGGTATAATGGTGTGGAACGGGCGTTTCCCGGGCGCGTACGCGTTGGCGTGCGTGGAGTCCAGACTGAACAACTCGCCGCGGTCGTGCAGCATAAAGCCCAGTCCGGGTGGCACCATGCCGCTTCCCATGCCCCGGTAGTTGCTTTGGATCAGACTCACCATGTTGCCCTCCGCATCGGCAACCGTGAGGTAAATGGTATTGTTGGCAAAAGGATCGCCGGCCAGCACCTGGGTGGCAGCACGGTCGGGATTGATGAGTTCCCGGCGGCGCGCGGCGTAGCTTTTATCCAGCAATTCCTTCACCGGAATTTTGGCAAACTCCGGATCGGCGTAGTACCGGGCACGATCCTCGAATACCAGCTTTTTAGCTTCCGTAAACAGATGTATGTGTCGCGCCGTACCGAAATCCTCCGGTTTGAAGGTGTAGCCCTCCAGGATATTGAGCATTTGCAGCGCTGCAATACCCTGGCCATTGGGCGGCAGTTCCCACACATCATAACCGCGGTAATTCACGCTCACCGGCTCCACCCACTCGCTTCGGTGCGCAGCCAGATCAGCTTCTGAGAGAAATCCGCCTTGCTCCTTGATGAATGCAGTGATATTCCGGGCGATCGGGCCCTTGTAAAAAGCATCGCGACCTTTTTCCGCCAGCATGCGGTAGGTGTTAGCCAGGGCCGGATTGCGGAATATATCTCCTTTTTCCAGGGCTTTGCCGCCCAGGGTATAGGTGTCGTTGAAATTCGGGTAGGAACCAAAGCGACGGGCGCTGGCCTGCAGGTAATAGGCAATGAGCTCGGTAACCGGAAACCCTGCTTCGGCATACTGGATGGCCAGCTGGAGGTTGGCTGCCATAGTCAGTTTGCCAAATCGCTGGTGCAGACTAAACCAGCCGTCCACGCAGCCAGGCACCGTAACGGGCAAGGGGCCGTAGGAAGGTATGCTTTTGAGCCCTTTTTCCCGGAAATAGCTCAGTTGGAGCGACTTTGGACTCCTGCCACTGGCGTTTAACCCGTACAATTTGCCGGTTTTAGCCTCCCAAACAATGGCAAAAAGATCGCCGCCTATGCCGCAACCGGTAGGTTCCATGAGTCCCAGGCAGGCATTGGCTGCAATAGCCGCATCAATGGCGTTGCCGCCTTTTTTCAGGATGTCAATCGCCGCCTGACTGGCCAGCGGGTGACTGGTGCATACCATGCCGTTTTGGGCAATCACCTCACTACGCGTAGCCCATGGCCTACCGGTGATGCGGTCTTGCGCGGATAATGTGTTGATTAACAGGAGGAAACAGATGGCTGACAGAAGGTAGCGCATGGAGGAGATGAGTTGGATGACATTATTCCGATATGGGTCGTTATACTGACAGGGTGACTGCCAGTCACCCCGTCAGTATAACGACCCATATCGGGCAAAATAGTTGAAGTTCATGAACGGAGAGTCAAATGGGCAATTCATAACATGTTCAAAAAATTACCTATTTGAGCTTAATTGGTCTCAATGTGAGCTCAAATCTCTAACCTTCACAGCCTCAATCACCCCTAAACCACCAATAAACACTACTTCAGCAACAAAAAATGCCGCGCCCAGAGCGGTATAGCCGGGGTAAAAGTATATTAACATGATCAAGGCAAACAGCGCATAAGCCCAGTTGCCGTACACCAGCAACCATAGCATCCATCTGGGCTTTTCGGTTCGGTTGGCCAGAGAAAGGGAATACGCGGCATACAGGAAATTGCAGGCGCATTGCAGGGTAATGAGCCATTGGGGCAATCCTAACCACGCGGGCAAGGATGTACGGAAAAGCAGGAGAAAAAGTCCGGCAGACAGGGCGGCAAAACCATCTATCCAGAGCAGGCGTTGAAGTGTAATTCGCAGGTTCATGGGCTCAAACATAATTCATTTCTCCAGTACCTTAATCTCCACACGCTGATTCGCTTTATCGGCCGCTTTGTTCACGGCATTCACCCGCGGTTGACTCTTTCCATAACCCTTGTGGGTAATTTGACCGGGGTTTACTCCATTATCCGTGAGGTAACGCGCCACCGCACGGGCGCGATTGGCCGAAAGTTCGGCGGCGAAAGCATCATTGGGCCGTAAATTGGTATGGCCGCCTACTTCGATTTTTAAGGTTGGATAGCGTTTCAAGTAAGAAACCAGTGCATTGAGGGTGCGATATGAAGTAGTATCAAGCCGATAATCGTCGGCCGCAAAAAATACATGTCCCAATTCCAGGATGCTGCCCACCTTTAGTTGGCTGAGTTCAGGATGACTACCTGCTTCAAATATTACCTTGTCAGGCGCGGGGGTAGGGGAGGGTTGTGGAGGTGCTTGAGCGGGTTTAGGTTGTGCAGCCGGTTTCCGTTTGGTGACAGGCGGTGGTGGCAAGGGATCAAATTCAAACACCAGTTTGGCGCTAAAATAGGCATGACTGCCATCAAATGCCAGACTCACTGCTTCCACAAAAATGGTGTTGGTTACGTTGGAGAAGAAATAATCGGTTACATCGTAGGTGTATACCCGGTTGTAGGTAAAGCCGCTTATACTCCTGAATGTGAACCATTTATCGTACCCGTCTTTCAACGTTCCATCCCGATTTTCAGCACTGGCCAGTCGTTGATTGATATACACCCGTGCCACATCGTCGGCATTAACTTCGAGTGTCACTTTACGAATGGGATCGGGACCCAACGGGATGGTTTTGCGCAGATGGTAGGCCTCGCCCTCGGTATCAGCCGTTCGGTTGCGCCAAATGGGTGTAGAGCCTGGAATAACTTTCGCCAACGGGTTATGCTCCGCCTTGGTGGGTCTGTTCGAGCCGCCGAACAAAGGCATGGTCAATTGTTCGGCTGACAATGGGTATTCATGTACCCGCACCCGTGCACCACTGATTTCCCAGCTTTCATCGGTTGTGATGATCAGCGGGGGGCGGGCTACATTTTGACTGGCAAGCAAGTTGATCATGCCAGTGAGAAAGACGATGAGAAGACAGCGATTGGGGAGAGACATGGGTTGATGGGTTTGAAGGGTTTGAAGGGTTTGATGGGTTTGAAATGGATCGCCCCAAATTGGTTTATCCTATGACAATGACAATAAAAAGCTACCTTAGGTTTGCCGTATTAGTGTTACATTGAACTGCTCGACGAGTACATTGGTCGAAGCTACCTTGCCAATGCCTTCCTTACAGTTGGAGTCGCCTCCAAAACAAAAGCTGTATCTTTGGGGCACATAAATACACTTGCTCTACCAAAGGATCTGGGTGATATTGCCCCCCTTTTGGCAACTCAGGTTCTTTCCCTTATCAACGATGAAAAATCGCCTTTCAAACCGTTCAAACCATCCTGGCGACCACAAGGGTCGCCACCCCTCAAACCCCTCAAATCCATCAAACCCCTCAAACCCATCAAACCCTCCCTCCCGCCTCCACCCACGCAACCTGCATCAGCACCGATATGATTTGCCACAGCTCATTAGCGTATGCCCGGACCTGGCGCCATTCGTTAAGCTGAATGTGCATGGCCAGGAATCCATTGATTTTGCCAATCCTGCAGCGGTTAAATGGCTTAATACCGCACTTTTGAAACAGTTTTACGGCCTGGATTTCTGGGATATTCCGGAGGGCTATTTGTGTCCGCCCATTCCTGGTCGGGCAGATTACTTGCATTATATGGCCGATGTACTGGCGCAAAGTAATAAAGGTAAAATCCCAACTGGCCCCGCTATCCGGGCGCTCGACATAGGTGTAGGCGCCAACGCCATTTATCCCATTATTGGCCATCGGGAATATGGCTGGAAGTTTATTGGTTCGGATATTGATCCCGTAGCCATTGCGTCGGCTAATCAAATCGTACAGGCCAATTCCGTGTTGGCTGGCGCCATCGAGTGCCGTTTGCAATCCACTCCGGCCCATATTTTCCAGGGTATACTCTTGCCTGGTGAAATGGTAGATTTGGTAGTATGTAACCCGCCTTTTCACGCCACACCCAAAGAAGCAGCTTCGGAAACGCTCCGTAAGCAATCAAACCTGAAACAAAAGAAGGTGAACCAGTCGATGCTGAACTTTGGCGGACACGCACATGAACTTTGGTGCGATGGTGGTGAGGAAAAATTCGTACGCCGAATGGTGGCGCAAAGTGAACCCTTTCGCAGTCAGGTGCTTTGGTTCTCCAGCCTCGTGGCCAAGCAAACCCACCTCAAGGCTATTTATGATGCACTCAGGGAAGTGAAAGCCAATCAGGTTCAAACCATCCCAATGGGCCAGGGAAATAAAAGCAGTCGACTGGTGGCCTGGACTTTTCAGGATAAAACTGCCCGGGCTGCCTGGCGTGAGCAGCGTTGGATCAAAGCAGTAAAACGATAGATTAGCAGGCTAATCCTGCACAAAATGCCGGGTCCAGACTTTCTCTTTCCGCAGAATAAACAGGGTACCCAATCCGAAAATCGTCCCCGTAGCAATGCCAACCATGGTAAAAAATGGCTTTTCAGGAATCCGTACGCTAAGCTCAGAGGCAAAAGCGGCATACAAGCCCAACACCGAGTAATACATAAACCATACGTGGTAGGCTTTGTATTTTCGGTCTAGGTTGCGCATGAACATAGGAATCATGCCACCAGCCAGAGTAACCAACCCAACAATGGCCGCTATATGAAAAATACCGAATTTGCCGGTGAGCCGGTAAATGCCAAAGGCCGAACCGCAAACGAGCAGCATAGCAATCACATAGGCGTATCCGGCATTTTTATGTCGTTTGGTGCCTTTGGGGGCAAACAATACAAATCCGCCAGCTACCATGGCGAAAAGTGCTGTAAACAAATGAAACCAGCCTAGTGGAGTAGTCACAAAGTCGTACATAATGTGCTATTTTGGCCCTAAATATCTTAGTTTTCATGAAGTTGTCACAGCTACTTTGGGTAATGTCATTTGGCCTTTTAGGTACAAACCTCAGCGCCCAGATTGTCAATATTGAAGAACAACGCATCACCGGCACCTCCGATACAGTGCATTGGTACGGCCACCTGCGCGGCAGCAGTTCCTTTGTTAAGGTCAAAGACCAAAGCTTTCAATTCCAGTCGCAAGTGAAAGTACAGTATAAATCTGATCCCCATTTACTGCTGTTGTTGCTCAACGCAGGTTGGTTGAGGGCTGGTGGTACCGATATATCCCGACAGGCATTTGCTCACCTGAGGTATAATTACAAACTGAGTGAAACATGGACCTGGGAAGCTTTCTCCCAAATCCAGAATAGTCCGGTGCAATTGCTTCAGCAACGCTTTCTCGCGGGTACAGGCGCACGCTGGCGCGCACTGAAATCGAAAAACGGACGGCAACGGATTTACCTGGGCGCCGCCTGGCTCTGGGAAGAAAACCAGTTTTCCGCAGATGCGCCCTCCAACAGTTGGCATCGTTCGAGTAACTACATCTCCAGCACCTTTCGGGCCGGCAAATATGCCGCCCTGATTCAAACAACCTACTGGCAGCCCGTCATAGGGTATATCCGAAACTATCGCCTGAGTTCGGAATGGGTACTAAAGGTTGATCTCAACAAACATCTGGCCCTCACCATTGAGTTTGATTACAGCGTAGATCAAAACCTGCCCCAGGGAGCCCCTAAAGAGTTCATCGCCTGGCGCAATGGGTTAGCCTTCCAGTTTTAAAGGCTCAAAGTTGCCGGAAGGCACAAAGACGAGTAGATACGAAGGCGCAAAGGCACGAAGGCGCAAAGGCGCGAAGGCACAAAGGCACAAAGGCGCTAAGATGGGGCTATTCCCTTCCACCAAAACACTAAAACACCAAAACACTAAAACACCAAAACACCAAAACATTAGGTAAAATATTTTTTATATTATGTAAAATATATTTTACATAATGCTGTTTATATGTTACTTTTAGAACAGTAATTTTGTCACCTAAAAAAAGTAAGTATATGAACAACCATTTGCTGCTCTCCCATCGTTGGAAAACTCTTGGCTGGGTGTTAACCATCCCAGCGCTGATCCTTGGTTTGTACTGTATGGTAATGGAAGTGACTATGGATGATTATCTCCAGGTTACACTTCCTCAAGGTCTGGAACGGTTATTTTGGATAGATCAAAGTATTTTCGGCAACACACAAAAGCCGGTTACCCTGGCCTTATTGGATGAGCTTATTGCTATTGCTCTGCTGAGTGGGCTGCTTATGCTGGCGTTTTCCAAGGAAAAAGTGGAAGATGAGTGGATTCAGCGGGTACGGCTCGATTCCCTGCAGTGGGCTGTGTTGATTAACAGTATCCTGCTGATTGCCTTTATGGTTTTCACGCATGGATTCCCTTTTTTCAATGTGCTGGTGTACAATATGTTTACCCCATTGCTGATTTTCGTTGCGCGTTTTTACTTCATTTTGCACATAAAGCCTTCATTTTCAAAAAATTAAGCCATGAAAAACAATATAAGGGTGGAACGCGCTATCCTCAATATATCCCAGGCGGAACTTGCCGAAAGAGTACAGGTAACACGGCAAACCATTAATGCCATAGAACTGGGAAAATATTCTCCCTCAGCCGTGCTTGCCATGAAAATTGCCCGCGTCTTTGGAAAAAAAGTGGAAGAGGTGTTCGAACTGGAAGACACCGATTAAAAGGCACAAAGAGGAACACGAAGGCGCAAAGTCGCGAAGACACAAAGGCCCAACGGATTTAATCCGTTGGGCCTTTATTAAACTAAACAACACCAGTCTCAGCCGGTCCAAAACAATCGAGCCCCCCAAAGCAACGCCAACTCAAACACTCGCACACTCACCAACTCAAGCACTCATCCAATCCGTTGGGCCTTTATTATAAACTAAACAACACCAGCCTCAGCTGTCTCAAAACAATCGAGCCCTCCAAAGCAACGCCAACTCAAACACTCGCACACTCAAACACTCGCACACTCAAACACTCAAAAACGAAGAAAGCCCAACGGATCAAATCCGTTGGGCTTTTATAAAACGACACCGGCCTCAACCGGTCCAAAACAATCTAGCCCCCCAAAGCAACGCCAATTCAAACACTCCCACACTCCCACACTCCCACACTCAAAAACTCACGCATCCGCTGCTTTGTCTTCATCAGACTTGTGCACTACATCATCAATGATGATGATACCATCTTTTTTGTCGGCAGATACATCAGCTACATCTTCCTGGGCGCCAGCTGGAGCTTCTTTATCCTCCTTTTTTAAAGATTCCAGCACTTCTTCTGCCTTTTCTACAGCTTCTTCAAATGCTTCCTCGGCTTTTTCAGCAGCTACAGAGGCAACTGCTTTGGCTGTATCCAGGGCATCCATCAATACATCGCCGAGTACATTGGTGGCAGCTTCAAAAAGAGAATCGTCTTTGTGTGCAGCCACAGCCTTGGCATGTGTTTCGGCCTCAATTTCGTTTTTCAAAGCCGCTTTTTTGGCTTCAATTTGCTGACGTTCTTCTTCTTTAGCCGCCTGGCGAGCTTCCTTGTCATGTGCAGTAGCAGCCTGGCGTTGTACATCCGCACGGGTTTTGGTCAACTCAGCCAAACGTTCCCGCTTGCCTGTAACACGCTCCTCAATCATTTTGATCTTGGCACTGCGGATTTGTGCTTCGAGTTGCCCTTCTGTGGTATTTACTTTTTTGCGCTGGAAATTCAGCTCCTCATCATCGCGACGAATGCTGTCTTCCAAACGTTTGATGGCATCTTCCAGACCCGCCAAACGCTTGTCGTGCCGGTCGGCAATAGTGCCGCTGTTGGCATCTGGTCCAAATTTGCGCTCTTTTGCCTTTTTAAAGGCCGCGTCAATCCGTTCCCAAAGCTTATTGCGGTGTTCATTGCTCATGCGGGAGTTATGGTACTCACGCTGCATTTTTTTCAAATCATCAAACACACTATTGAACTTGGCGCCGCCTGTTGCAATACGTTCTTCAATTTCGTCCAACGCCTTGCTGAAGGTTTCATAAACACCCTGGGAAACTTCCATAAACTCGCTGTTCACACGCTTGCGAACGTCTTTCAATTGCTCAAAAAGCACATTGATGCCGTCGCGCAGATCGTCAGCATGTTGTTTATACAGGTTGCGTTCACGACTTTGGCCTTGCACCTTGTCCCAGAAGGTTTTGAGCCCGTTGAAAAGCTTGTTATCGTAAGTGGACAGTGTTTCAATTTTTTCTTTGAATTCTGCCAGCTCCTGTTGATAAGCAGCGTGAAGTTTAGCGGAAAGTACCGCGAAATGCCACTCGGTCTGGGCACGTTGCACCAGATCCGGACGGTCGGCTTTAAGGTCGTCAGGTAATAGACTGTCAGTAACGGTCAATTCTCTCTCAGAACTCAAATGTCCTTCAGGAAATTCAACAGCTTCTTTGTCATCACGCCATTCCTGCATCATTTTTTGCACAAAGGCTTCAGTAACGATGGCTTCCGGAAAGGAGTACAACATGACCTTATTCGACTCTGCTTTCAATTCGAGCGCGATCAGGACTTTCTCGTTTTGGGCATTGCTGCCCCAAATTACAAGCTTGTTCTTCATAAAACTTCGGTTGTCGGTGCGTAAAAGAGCGACGTGTACGTAGTGTTGATGGTTTGGGCCGCAAAATTAGGCAATTTCGACGGCTTTTTTCTGTTTTTGTTTCAAAATACCTGCAGAAAGCAGATACTCGGCAATTTGAACGGCATTGGTGGCGGCTCCTTTGCGGAGGTTATCACTTACAATCCACATATTCAGGGTGTTGGCTTGTGATTCATCTCTGCGCAGGCGACCAACAAAAACTTCGTCTTTGTCATGTGCCATCAGTGGCATAGGATATTGTACTTCGGCTGGGTTGTCGACCACAACTACTCCCGGTGCATTTTCCAGTAAACGGCGCACCTCAGCGAGGTCGAAATCGTGTTCAAATTCCACGTTAACAGATTCAGAGTGACCGCCAATTACCGGTACACGTACCGTTGTTGCCGTTACCCGAATGCTGTCGTCTCCCATAATTTTCTTGGTTTCATTGACCATCTTCATTTCTTCCTTGGTGTAACCATTTTCAGTAAAAACATCAATGTGTGGCAACAAGTTGAGGTCAATCTGGTGTGGGTAAGCGCGTTCGCCGGATTTACCCTTGCGTTCGTTCATAAGCTGGTTTACAGCCTTTACCCCCGTGCCGGTTACACTTTGGTAGGTACTTACTACCACGCGTTTGATGGTATATTTATCGTGTAATGGCTTCAAAGCCACTACCATTTGAATGGTTGAGCAGTTCGGATTAGCAATGATTTTATCCTTTTTGGTCAATACCGAGGCATTTACCTCAGGCACAACAAGTTTCTTATCCGGGTCCATACGCCAGGCAGAAGAATTGTCGATTACTACCGTGCCGCGTTCTGCAAAGCGCGGCGCCCACTCCTTGGAAACTGTGCCACCCGCAGAAAAAATGGCAACGTCCGGCTTTTTGCCCACTGCTGCATCCATACTGATAATCTTGTAGCGTTTACCCCGAAATTTCACGGTCTTACCCACTGAGCGCTCTGAAGCTACCGGGAACAATTTAGTTACGGGGAAATTGCGCTCCTCCAGCACTTGCAACATTTTGGTGCCTACCAAACCGGTTGCACCTACAACGGCTACTTTCATTTCTGTTGTTAAATTATTGAATGGTGAATGGCAAAATGAAGGCGCAAAGGTATGGAAACCTAATATGCCATGTTGGGAAAAATATATCTCTCTGGTCAAAAAAACAGCGCTAAATCGTTTCAAAAAACGCAAATTTGGTTTCCTTCGCTCCGCAATTGCCTCCAATACAGGCTAATCCTCCATTGCCCGTTGCTATGAAAACAAAAACCGTTGCATGCTTTCTGTTTCTTTGGCTGTTTTATGGCACCCAGGGCCGCAGCCAAACAGGGTTTGACATACCGGCAGGATTACACCAGATTGAAATCCCTTTTGAGTATGTCAACAACTTTATTATTCTCAATATCGCATTCAATGGTCCTCTGCCCCTGAAGTTTATCTACGATACAGGCGCAGAACATACCATTTTAACCAAAAGGGAAATAAGCGATATCCTCCAGGTACGGTATGACCGCGAATTTCGGGTTAAAGGCTCTGATCTCACCTCTGAACTGGTGGCTTACCTGGCCAGAAATATCCGCCTGCAAATCATGGGCAAGGATGTGATTGCCAAACAGGAGGATATCCTGGTACTCAAAGACGATTACTTCCGGTTTGAAGAATATGCCGGTGTGGAAGTCCATGGCATACTAGCCGGACGCGTTTTTGCTAATTATCTGGTGAAAATCAACTACCAAAAACGCATACTGACATTATACAGGCGCGGTACATATTATCCGGGTAAAAACGGTTTCGAAACCTTGCCCGTTGAGCTTTACCGCAACAAAATTTACCTCAAAACGATGGCCCGGCTCCGACCAGACTCCAGCACCTCCGTGAAATTACTACTGGATACCGGCGCAGGTATGCCCCTTATGCTATTTACCAACACACATCCCCTTATTCAACCATCCTCTAATGCCATTCCTTCCAATATCGGTATGGGACTTGGAGGCTACCTTGAGGGATATGTTGGCAGAACGCCTGCATTGGCACTCGGCGCTATTCTGCAACAACAAGTGCTTACCTACTTTCAGGCCGTGGATACCACACAGGATCTCAGTTATTTGAACGGCCGCAACGGGCTTATAGGGAATGCTATATTGAGTCGTTTCCAGGTATGCCTGGACTATCAGGCTGCAACAGTCTGGCTCAAACCCACTAAACACGTCACACAGGCATTTCTATACGATCGTAGCGGGCTCAACCTCATTGCCTCTGGCCTGAATCTGAATTACTTTACTGTACTGAACATTTTACCCGGATCGCCGGCCGATGAAGCCGGGATACATGCCGGCGACCGAATTATGCGCATTGGTTTTTGGCCTGCCGGAATGCATACTTTGTCAGAGTTGCAAACCCTTTTGCAGCAAAAGCCGGGAAAAAGAGTCAAAGTAGTGATCAAACGCGATGGAAAAATTCAGAAAAAGATCCTGACATTGAGAGACCTGATTTGATCTTTACCATTCGCCCTCGTATTCCATGATAAGGGTCTGTTTGGATACCAGTTTGCCTCCCATGAATATGTCTTTGTTGTAAAACATGGCATATATCACGCCCCACTCCGGGTTTATCACATAGCTGATGTACATTTCTATCCTTGGCGGCGACTTCTCCAATAATTCATCAATGGTATTTTGTGCAGCTATTCCTTTCATCACCCCTCTCATCAACGATGTGGCGCCCTCCTCTTCCAATATGACGGTATTTTGCTGACGTATCAAACCGTTCCAATCTTCCGGAGCTGTTGTCAATAACTCATTTTCATACACCAATGTCTCCCCGGCAACCAAAGGGTGCTCTGCTTTTTCCTGGAAAATCCAGGTGCTATCCAGTGCATACTCCATGCCGTAGAACTTGTGCATGGTTTGTAAATGGTCGAAAAACCTGATTTGTGTAGCCTTCGGACTGGAAAATTTGTCCAGAAACTGCTGAAGAATCTTCTTGCTTTCACCTTCCACCTTGGCTGTCATCATATGATCTATGGTGCTTTGCATGGCTTTTTGTACAGCATCCAGGTTTCTGGCTTCCAAAAATGCACCATCATTGTCAATCACATATTCCAGGTTTATCGACTGTAGTTGTATGGCTAGTTCACTCATCTTGGGGTCGATCAGTGAAATATTGCGCAAATCTTTCAGATAGCTGCTCGAATCCAACTCATTAATTACCCTTATAATGTAGGTAGTATCTGTGGTGTCTGCCACCACCAGGCTTAACATATATGTCTGGCCCGTACTGTCTTTCAGGGTCTCATCGTTCCGGTAATTGAGTTTGTATTCCTCAACTTTATAGGTGAATGTGTCGTTCAGCGACCAATAAGCCAGTAGCGGGATAAACACGGGTTGGGAATTTGGCAGGGTATCCTGAGCAAAAATATCCCTTGGCAGGGCAACTACAATAATCAGTAAACAAATAATACGCACAAACATTGGCTTCTCAGCAGTTTGGTTAAATTGTGAAAGAGATACTACATTTGGGCAAAACTTATTCCAATTTTTTATGGGTATCGGAATTCTTGTAGGGATCATCCTTGCTGCCGGCCTTTTAGGCGGTACGGCAAACTATTATATGGAACAGGCAAATGGTGCAGGTTTCCGTAAATCTGTACTTCTTGGACTCACAGCTGCCGCTACGGTACCTTTATTCCTCAAAACGGTATCCAGCAACCTCATGGCAGAATGCCTGTCCGGAGATGTGATTTCTTATTTCGTCTTTTTTGGCTTTTGCACCATAGCTGCCATTTTTTCTTCCAAATTCCTCCAGTCGCTGGGTGATAAACTGCTCCAGGAAATGAAAGAGGTAAAACAAAAACAGGAAGAACTCACCGAAACAACCGATATTCTGGTTTCGCAAAATTCTGATCCGGTAGAAACACCCGTTGCCACAGTGCCTGAGTCCGGCAACGAATTTGAATCATTCAATACCAATAAATCTGCCGCAGCAGCGATGAGCGATGAACAGAAAGTCATGACCGCACTCAGTAGCAATCGCTTTGCCTTTAGAACTGCCGAAGGTATTGCCACAGATGCGCAAATGGACACAGCTTCGGTGCAACTTAAACTACAGGAATTGGAAATGGCCGGGAAAGTGAAAAAAATGCGCCGTATGAGGGATAATGCCTGGATTTGGTGCCTAAAATGAGTAATGTGCTTTTTTATCCCTACTTTTTTACAACTATCTTTGGAAAATTGCATCAGGAATATCTACCTTTGCGGGCATTTTTGAAAGAAGTATCACTTTTTAGCGCATAAAACAATGGAAATCATTGCATTGCAGGGTCACCGGAAAGAAAACTCCGGCAAAGTAGAGGCATCTAAAATCCGTCGTAACGGACTTGTTCCGGCGGTGATGTATAAAAGCGGTGGTGGCGAATCCACTCAGTTCACACTCGACGCAGCTGAAATTCGTCCGCTCATTTTCACGCCTAAATTCAAACTGGCTGAGATCACTCTGAACGGTGTTGTACACAAGTGCATTGTGAAAGATATCCAGTTCCACCCGGTTTCGGAAGCTGTTCTGCACATCGACTTCCTCGAATTGGTTCCTGGCGTTAAATTCAAAGCTACGGTGCCACTGCGTTTCGCAGGTCAGGCTCCTGGCGTGAAAGCCGGTGGCAAATTCATCCCACGTATGCGTAACGTGAACATCCTCACCACTCCTGATAAAGTGGTTGACGAGATCCACGCTGATATCACTGCTATGGACCTGGGTTCTACCCTTCGTATCCGCGATATCGCTCTGGTTGAAGGCGTTGAAATCACCAACCCTGGTGCAGTGCCTATCGCCTCTATCGAAATCCCACGCGCACTCAAAGCGGGTAAATAATAGCAGATCCTCCTGGTTCTGCCTTGCGGGCGGCTCGATCATCGGGCCGCCCGTTTTTTGTTGGTTCCTACATCCCTGGTATCTTTGTCCAAACGATGCTGCCCATGATCCAGTTTACCTGCGTCCCATTTGATGCTCTGAGTCCTTATACCCTTTATGAAATCCTGGCACTGCGCCAGGAGGTTTTCGTGGTAGAACAAAACTGCCCGTACCAGGACTGTGATGGCAAAGACCTTCAGAGTTACCACCTCATGGGCAGAAATGATCAGGGTAAACTCATCTGTTACACCAGATTACTGCCCAAAGGTGTTTCCTATCCCGAATATGCTTCTATTGGAAGGGTAGTCAGCTCGCCGGCAGCACGTGGCACCGGAGCCGGTATCGTATTGATGGAAGAAAGTATACGTCAATGCAGAAAACTTTTTGGCCCGGAACCTGTCAAAATTGGCGCACAATCCTACCTGCTGAAATTTTACGAACGATTTGGTTTTGTCTCAACAGGTGAAGAATACCTGGAAGACGGAATTCCGCATACCAAAATGATTTTGGGTTGAGGCACGGAGCTTTTTTCACCGCAGAGTCGCGGAGACGCAGAGGAGTTTAATGTATCAGCACTCTGCGCCTCCGCGACTCTGCGGTAGAAAAACACCACGCTTTCTCACCTGACAATTGTCACATCGCCTTTCCTGACCACATGCAGTATCCTGCCGCAGATGGCTACATCTGCTTCCAGATACCATGCCTGAACGCCAGGATTATGCTCCTTTGAACGGAATACGCCATTCCAGGCATCCGAAGTGTTGGATGTTTGGAAAAGCATATTGCCCCACCTGTCAAACACTGCAAAAGTGAACCCAATCAGCCGTACCCCAGCTGAGAAATAAGGCTTGAACTGTGTGTTTTCTGAATCTCTGGCGTTTGGCATGAACACATTGGGGACGTAAACAATGTCAATATCTTCCGCTAAATCAGCCCAGCTTACCACAGCTTCACTGCGAACGGTTTCACATTCATTGCTCACTTCTACCCAAACCGCTCCAGCTTCCGTAGCCTCGCTAAAGGATGTTTCTGCTCCATTCCACCAAAGATATTCCAGATTGGAACCATTGCCACCGGCAATACTTGGCTGAAGTGCAACGCCGGCGCTGTCACAGGGCAAAATACCATTAGCCAAATTAACCTCAAGCGCTGGAATCTGTGGGATGTTCACAGGTTGGCCGGTAATACAACCATTACCATCCTCCACATATACCGTATAAGCACCTGAAGGCAAGTCTTCAAAAAGCGAATCAACCTGATAACTGAGCTTATCCAGCGAATACCTGAATGGCTCAGGGCCTCCACTTGGGCCACTCAAAGTAATTATGCCACTTGCCGCATTGGCGCAGGATGCCGCAGACTGGACCGAAAATGAGGTGGCCGGAAATGACTTGACAAATATCGTGACAGAGCTGTCACACTGCTCCTGATTCACAAAATGGAACTCTTTCGACTCCCCAATGGCCATTGATACACCCTGATAAGTGTAGGTTTCTCCCGGGCAGACGGTTACTTCCAAAACCTCAGAAGAGGCATTTTTCTGGAAAACGGTTACCGTCACCAAAGAGTCACAGCCAGCAAAATTGGTTAAAGTAAACGTTTGACTGGCGCCGGCAACCAGGGAAACTCCCTGATAATTGAATACCTCACCCGGACATACTCCGGCGGTAATGCTGTTGGTGGATGTTGGCAGATCGCCTATCACCTGAACACTTACCACCGAATCACAACCCACAAAATTGGTCAGCGTGAACGATTGCGAAGCGCCTGCATTCAATGCCACTCCCTGGTACACCACACTTCCATTCGGACAGGTGTGCAGGGTTATACTGTTGCTGGATGTGGGTAATGCTGTAACACTTACCGTCACCACAGAATCGCAACCCTGCCAGTTGGGGAAAGTGAAGCTTTGGGTGCTTCCAACAGGTAGATTATTACCCTGGTAAATGGCATTGCCTCCCGGACATGCCTGCAAACTAACATTACTGCTGGAAGTAGATAAAGCTGTAACGCTTACCGTTACCACGGAGTCGCAACCCTGCCAGTTAGGGAAGGTAAAGGTTTGAGTTGCTCCAACAGGTATATTATTTCCCTGATAAATGGCAGTACTGCCCGGGCATGCCTGCAAGCTGACATTACTCCCAGAGGTTGGAAGGGCTGTTACATTAACGGTTACCAGCGAGTCGCACCCCAGCCAGTTAGCGAAAGTAAAGGTCTGCGTTGCTCCAATGGCCAGGGTACTGCCGTTATAATTGGCGGTAGTACCGGGGCAGGTTTGAAGCGTCAAGTTGCTGGACGAAGTAGGGTAGGGGGCCACGCTGACCACCAGGGTAGAATCGCATCCTCCCGGTGAGGTAAATTGGAAACTCTGTGAACCGCCAACAGAAATATTATTCCCGTTGTAGGTGGCAAATCCGCCCGGACAAGCATACAATTGCAGGGTTCCAAACGCCTGACAACCAAAATCCAACAGAAAATCAACGGTTCCACTTACATCGCAGCCTGAGAGGGTTAATTGATCCTGCCCAATAACAACATGCCAATTGGGGGGCAATGAAAACTGATCCACATTAAAAGAATACTGCGTGGATAAAACATTGGTAAGGGTAAAATCGCCCTCAAAATCAGATTGTGAAACGCCATACAACGCCCCGTTTTGGAATACAACCACGGTTATACCGGGTAATAAGGTGTCCGCCGGATCAATCATTCCGTTCCCGTTTACATCCGACCAGACATTGCCGGTAATATTCCCGAATCCAGTGTACAAGGTCAGGTCCAGTGGCGCACTTTCCGCCGAACAACCAAAAATATCGGTAAGCGCAGCCCAGTACGTGCCACTCTGTTGAGCAATAAAATTGGGTGAATTGGCCCCCGGTATCGGATTGCCGTCCAGGTACCATTGCCAGGTAGCAATATTGGGGATATTGGGCAAGCACAGGGTGTCCGGACTGCAGCGGGTATGGCAACCAGCCGGAATATTGACTACCTGTGGACCAGGCAAAATGGTAACAACATTACTCTTCGCCTCACAACCAAATTCGTTGATGACCCTGATGTAATAAGCGCCAGGATCCTCCGTTGTCAACGTGGTGCCGCTGGCACCGGTACTCCAAAAGAATTGCCAGTTGGCCGGAGTGGGGCCGGTATACGTAACCACATTCGGATCTCCTGCGCAAAAAGTAGGGCTGGCAATAGAGAATCCTGAAGGCAGGGGATTGACTGTAATCAAAAATGGATCCGAAACGGCAGTACAGCCTGTGGCCTGATTGGTTACCGTTACAGAATATAAATGGTTGCCTACCGGCAATAATGTATTGCGATCATCCGTGAAGAAAATGATGGAATTACTGCCGTTGCCACCTGACCATGAGTAATTGGCGCTGCCGTTGGTATAGGCCTGTAAAGCAACATCCTCACCAAAACACAAGGTCACTTGCGGGAATTCTGTGCCTATTGCTTGGCCTAATTCATTGAACAACAGTGCTTTAATAACTGCGTCTGGCGCCGGACGTACGTCTACGTTAACCGCAGGCGGCACATATGTGCATCCATTAGCATCCGTTAGGGTTACTTTATAGGAGCCTTCTTCGTTTACCGTAATGGCCTGAGTGGTGGAATGGCTGTCGTCAGACCACTCATAAGATACCGCTCCTGCAGGTGCGGTCAGCGTGATGGAGCTTCCTTCGCAAATGGGACCAGGGTTGGCAGGACTGATATTGCCACTCATTGAAGGAGGCACTACTGTTACACTTCTGGTGAACGTAGCGGTACAGCCATAGACATTATTGGAAGTAGCTGTTACCGTATAAGTGCCGGGGATATAATTGTGGTAAACAGTATTCCCACTAGCCTCATTGGCAGCTCCGCTGGCCGGATCACCAAAATCCCAGTCGATGGAAAGAATGTCAGGGTTCGCGGTGGCTAAAAACTCCAGGGCATTCCCGGCGCATTTTGCCAAAGGATCGGCAAAAGATGGTGGATCGGATTCGGGGATCTCAATGGAATGAGTTACGCTGGAGGTGCAGCCGCTGGTAGCGGTAATGGTGAGCGTAACGTCGTAAATCCCGGCCGGATTGTACACGTGCAACGGATCTTCCAGTGCAGAGTTGTTATTGGCTCCTGAAGCCGGGTCGCCAAAATTCCACGCATATTGGGAAATTCCGGCTTCCGGCAATAATTCACTCCGGTTTTCAAATTCACTGGAAAAACCCGGGCAACCAGGCAATTGGTCAAACCTGGCAACTGCTTCAACGTCAATGGAATCCAGGGCAGTGCAAAAAGTTCCATCGGATAGTTGTACCCGAACAGCTACAATATATTTACCGGCATTGGAATAGATAAAGCTGGGTTGTTCCGCTGTGGAAGTGCCCAGCACTGCGCCTCCGGAAATGCCGGTAGTCCACTCGGCGGTGCCAGGCACATACATTCCGGAATAATCATTTAATACAATCACAAACGAATCGCAGCGCGGCGTAGGATCAGGAACACATTGGACGACGCCTGAAGGACAAAGCGGCCCGCTGCCAAGCGTACAAGAGCCGCCGCCGCCGCTTGGGTCACAATATTCAAACAACAAAATAGGCCCGGCCGTAGAGGTACACCCATTGGAATTGGTGACCTGAACTGTGTAAAGGCCATATTGATTGGAAAAATGCACACTACCGCTGGCGCCTCCTATGGGGTTGTTGTCCCGAAACCACTGATAGGTGTAGTTACCGTCTGTGTTGGTCAGGGCTGTTAACGATACAGTGTAACTGTTGTTGCAAAAACCGGTTGGGTCAGAAGTGGTTAGTGAGACATCCGGTACATCCCAGGTGTCTATCAGAAACTCCTTCGAGCCTATACACCCGTTTGCATCTGTTACCTCCACCGAATAAATGCCAGGTCCGAGGTCAATAGTGGCATTACTACCGGCTACTGACCCGTTTTCGTTTTTCCACACATAGGTCACATACCCCGAAGCAGTTTGAATGGTGGCAGTACTGCCCGGACACAATCCGGCCGGATGTAGCACCACCGGATCTGGAAGTTGATTCACTGTAACGGGGAATTGTGCGTTCAGGCCGCACACCTGTACATTCACCAGATGGTTTCCCGGAAGAGTCCAGAAAATTTCTGAGGCATTCGTGCCTTGCCCGTTGGCCACCGCTCCCGCCTGTGCCGGGTTGGTGCTCCAGATAATAGCTACATTTTGAAGATTGGGGATACTGTAGGTGCCTTTGTCATCTTCACAAACCTGTGGTGTGCCGCTTATTACAGGCAAACTAATAGCTTGCATAACCAGGCCACTGGTATCAGACAAACACCCCAATCCATCCGAACTCACATGCGTGGCAGTTAACCAGTAAGGGCCATTGGCTGCCCATTGTAGCACCAGTGGATTACCCACCTGTGTGGTAGTTGGCCCGGCGCCATTCTGAATGGTCCAGCGCACATTGGCGCCGGCTGGAAGACCTGTTGCCTCGTAAGCATAGGCAGTACCAGGACAAATATTGGTTTCGCCGTCTATGCCTGTTGGTTTAACAGGTTGTGCCGGAACTAATATTACCCAATCAGCCTCTTCAGAACAGGTTGCGTTTTGGTCGGCAGGATAAGCAAATAGCCTGTAGGTGCCCGGACCATTTAAAAAAGGCACATTCGGTGAAATGGTTGCAACCGGCGAAATCCAGGCAACATTACCGCTAGGTCCGTAGAGCGTCCAGTTACAAGCCAAACCGGCATTGTTAAAGTTCAATTTGGCACTAAAACTGGCATTGCTGTTCTCACAGGCTTCCAGTGGGCCTTCTATCCGGAAGGCTGAGAGAATTCTTACATGAATCAAATCGGAGCCACCGCACCCCAGATAGCAATTGTTGTATTGAACATACAAAGTATGATCTGCAGCGGGCGCAGGGTTGGGGATACTGTTCCATTCCACTGTCACCCGGTTGGTACCCTGACCGTCGATGATGGTGCCGCCGGTTGGCAATGTCCATACAAACCCTGTGCCACCGTAAGGCTCAATCGTATACACCTCTGTGGCGCCCGGACATACCCGCTCCTGCCCTTCAATTTGAGCATTCCCGGCAATTACCGGTACTTCTATCACACCAGCTACCGGGCAGGCAGCACCGGAACAGGGCATGCCGCTCAGAGTAATGGTTCCGCTTGGACCATTATTCCATTGAATCGTAATGGAATCTGCCAGGGCTGTGCCGCCGTTTAAAATGGTTCCTTCAGAACTGACGGCCCAGTTGAACGGTGCACAAACATTGCTGGCAGTATAGGTAACAGTAGCGCCGCTGCAAACAGTCGATACGCAAGCCAGGGATGGCGCCTGGGCATTCAATACTTCAATTGTCATGGTGGTGGTATCTGAACACAAGCAACTGCTGTATGCCACCAATCTGACGGTATGGGTACCCGGGGTTAAATAGATATGATCCGGGTTCTCTGCCGCTGTTGTGGTTTGGTCATCGCTGAACAACCACTCGAAATAATCGGCATCGCCGGTACTCTGATTGGTAAAATGTACGGTTTGCCCTAAACAAACCTGCAAGGGGCCACCTGCAATTGCTGCTGCAGGATTGGTGGTAAAATCGGCCTTAGGTTCATCAATAATCGTCACACACAAGGCATCCTCACCGTTACATCCGGATGCTCCATCCATAAACACGCTCACACTGCCCAAACCGGGAGTACTCCAGGTCACTGTAACACTTGATTCAGCATGGTTGCCATTGTTATTATTGGAAACAGTCCAACTGCTTGCCCCTGATACAGCCCAGGAAAATACAGGTCCATTGGTGCCCCCAGTGCCACCAATATTCGGGAAACTGACACTGTAGGTAATGGTAGTGCCCGGACAAGCCTTTTCGCAATCATTGAAAATACCGCTGCTGTCAAAATTACAGGGCGCCGGATTACTGGAGATAATTTGCAGGGGATCAAAGTTGATGTTCTGAACCTGAAAGCATTTTACTGCAGTATTGCCCATGGCATTGCCGTTGGTAACTGTTACGCAATAAGTTCCCGCACATAAATTGAAAAGATCCTGTGTGGTATTTCCATTACTCCATTGGTAGAAAAAGAATCCGGGCGGTTGCGACGGCGAGCTGCTGGAAACAGAGATGTCAATAAAGCCATCACAGCCACAGGTAGGTCCAACAATGCCATCAATGAGGATGGTATCCTGATTTTGACCGAAGAGATTAAAACTGAACAAAAAAGCAAGGATGAAGGCAGGTAAAAATCGGCTTTGCATAATTCAGGTATTTGTAAAGGGATGAACAAGGGTTTTCAATTGCTTACGCGCCGAAGATACGTTACGTTGGGTTTCACGCTGCTTTAAGGCGTTTGGAAAATCATTTCCTGCCAAAATCTGTCAATACCAAACTTGCAGCTACCCATTCTGCGCTATATAACCCTATTCAAACATCCGAATACCTGGCTTAATCAATACCTAATTCCTTGATTTTGCCCGGAACACCTGAAAAATACTGCCAGATAAATGCCAGATCCTTAGCCTCATTTTCTGTTGGGTAAAAAAGCTCCGGATCAAAAAATACCTCTCTGGCTTCGAAATCAAATTTGCACAAACATATTGGCACTCCTGCCAGCCTGGCAATATGGTAAAAGCCGGATTTGAACTTATCTACTTTCTTTCGGGTGCCTTCAGGTGCAATTACCAAATGAATCCGTGGCTCCCGTTTGAATGCCTCAACAGTAGCCGAAACCAGGTTGTGGTTGGTAGAACGATCTACCGGAATGCCTCCCAGCCACCTGAAAAACCAGCCAAACGGGGGCTTAAACAAGGTATGCTTACCCATATAGTTGGCTCTGAATCTCCCGGCACTGTTTACCAGTACGCCCAATGGAAAATCCCAGGCAGACGTATGTGGCGCAACCGCAATTACCACATGTGAAAGCTCACGCGGATAATGACCGGTTATCTTCCAGCCAAACAACCAAAGTATAAACCTGCTGAATAAGCTAAACATGATGTAAGATGGTTTTGTGTATACATTTAACCTCCTAACGCAACTCCAGCAACGCCACATTTTCAATATGGTGGGTATGCGGAAACATATCTACCGGACGCACTTTAAGCACGGAATATTTGCCAGACAACCATTGCAAATCCCTGGCCTGTGTGGCCGGATTGCAGCTCACATAAACGATCCTGGGCGCCTCCAGATCGAGCAAAAACTGAACGGCTTTCTCGTGCATGCCTGCGCGCGGCGGGTCGGTTATCAACACATCCGGTTTGCCATGCTCTGCAACAAACTCCGCTGAAAGTACATTTTTAACATCCCCTGCATAAAAACGGGCATTCTGAATGTTGTTCATTCGCATGTTCTCCAACGCATCCTCAATCGCCTCAGGAATTTCCTCTATACCCACTACTGATTTGCAATGCCTGGCAAGATACAATGCAATACTTCCTGTACCGGTGTATAGGTCATATACGTTTTCCTTTCCGCTCAATCCGGCAAACTCAGCTGCCACATCATATAGCCGTTTGCCTTGCAAAGAATTAGTTTGAAAAAAGGACTTCGGACCAATTTTAAACTGAAGATCTCCCAGGCGTTCCACCGCAAAACCTTTCCCATAATACGTTTGCATGTCCAAATCAAACATGCTGTCGTTCAGCTTAGTATTGATACAGTACACCAAAGTAGTTATCTCGGGAATAGCAGCCAAAATAGCATCCAGGTATCGCTTCAGATTGTCGGGTTGATCCTTGGCCACACTTACCAGCAGCATACACTCGCCGGTAGTAGTAAGCCTGACCATCAGGTTCCGAAGATAACCTGTGTGTTTCCTCAAATCATAAAAAGTCAACTCCTGTGCATGTGCAATCTCCCGGCAGGTATTCCGTATACGGTTGGATGGCTCCGCTTGAAGCCAACATTTTTCTATGTCAATAACCTTGTCAAAAAATCCTGCCTTGTGAAAACCTAACCCGGATAAATCCGCATCCTCCGGCAACGTTTCGGCTTCACCGTCCAGTAACCAACGACGGTTGGAAAAACCAAATTCCAGTTTGTTTCGGTAAAAAGTTGTTTCAGGAGCGCCTAAAATGGGCAAAAACTCGCCAATATCTACTTTCCCAATCCGAATTAAAGCGTCCTCTACTACCTGTTGCTTGTGTCGTAACTGAGCCTCATATGCCAGATTTTGCCATTTGCAGCCCCCACAAATGCTAAAATGACTGCAAAATGCCTCAACCCGATCCGGAGATGGCGTAACTAAACGGTCAACCTTGCCTTCTGCAAATCCTCCCTTCTTTTTTTGAATAAATACATCCACCACATCTCCCGGAACAGCCCCGTCCACAAAAATGGTCATGCCTTCCGCACTGCGACCAACACCCTTACCTCTGTCCGCTATGCCGTGGATGGGTACTCCGGGAACTACATAATGCTTTCTTGCCATAAGAATGAAAAAATCCAGTATAACCAGTGATTGCAAACCGCAATAGCCTGCAAAAGTAGGTAAGGCTGCAGGAAATTCTGTTTTGCCCGTCAAATTCCTGCCAAGATCTCAAAAATTTTTCCAAATCTTCGCGCATGGATTTGACAGTACAAGAACTCCGCAACAAGATTGATGCCGGCGACTCCTTCGTCTTCATCGATGTCCGTGAACCATGGGAATTCGAAGAATTTAACCTTGGCGCACGCTTGATTCCTCTTAACACCCTGGTTACCAGCATGGCAGACCTGGATGAACACAAAGATGATTTGATTGTTGTTCATTGCCGATCTGGCTCGCGCTCCGCTATGGCTCAGGGACTCCTTCTGGCCAATGGCTTCAAAAACGTTCTGAACCTAAAAGGGGGCGTTTTGGCCTGGCAGGACGCTTTTGGCAGCGCCAAGCCCTGATCCCCATTTGGTATGAACCCTCAGGAGCAAATTTTGCAAAAGGCGCATCTGTTACTTCAATCCGTAACAGACCCGGAAATCCCTGTGCTCAGCGTTTTCGACCTCGGTATTGTCCGGGAAATTCGTTTAGGCGTAGACGGGGTGCTGGAAGTGGTAATTACGCCTACCTACAGCGGGTGTCCGGCAATGGGGGTACTCGAAGTAAACATTCGCGCCGCCCTTCAGGAAGAAGGCATTGATCCTGTACGTATTATTACCGTGTTGTCGCCAGCCTGGACCACCAGCTGGCTCACAGAATCAGGCAAGGAAAAACTGCGCGCCTTCGGAATCGCCCCACCTGCAGAGGCAAGTATGGATAAAAAAGCACTCCTGGGCGAACGGCGGGTGCTTCAATGCCCCCATTGTGGCAGTGTAAATACAGAAATGGTTTCCCAGTTCGGTTCAACTTCCTGCAAAGCCTTGTTCCGCTGCCTGGAATGCCTCGAACCGTTCGATTATTTTAAATGTCATTAGAGTTTGATCTTCTCACCATAAAAACAAAGCCCTTGTCCGGAGATCCGGACAAGGGCTTTTGTATGATAGATGGCTGGCATTAACGGCCACGGCCACCACCACCACCGCCACGACGATCGCCGCCGCCACCGCCGCCACGACGGTCGTCTCCACGACCACCGCGACCGCCATCGCGACCGCCACCACCGCCGCCGCCACGCTGGGCGCGAGCTGCATTTTCCTCATCCGTTGGCATGGTGCCATCTGGTTTTGGCGTAATAGCTCTGCGGGAAAGTTTCATTTTGCCTGTTTTGGCATCAACATCCAGAATTTTGAACTTGATGCTGTCGCCAACCTTCAGCACATCTGCGATATTTTCGATCCGGCGGTGATCAAATTCTGATACGTGCATCAGACCGGTTTTGCCTTTAAACTTAATGAAGGCGCCATACTCTGCCAGTTCTTCTACTTCACCTTCAAAGATGGAACCAATCTCAGGTACAAAAACGATCTGCTGAATACGGCCATAAGCTGCGTCCAGGGATGCTTTGTCCGGACCAAAGATGGCCACGATGCCGCCTTTTTCGTCCTCTTCAATGCTGATAGTAGTTCCTGTCTGGCGCTGCATTTCCTGAATGATTTTACCGCCAGGTCCGATAACCGCACCGATGTACTCACGGTCAATGCGGAACTCAACCACACGTGGTGCGTGAGGTTTCATATCTTCACGTGGTGCTTCTATGGCCTTAGCCATTTCACCCAGTATGTGTAAACGTCCTTCACGAGCCTGAAGCAATGCTTTGGTCAGCATTTCATAAGGCATACCGTCAATTTTGATGTCCATTTGTGTGCCGGTAATGCCCTGAGCAGTTCCGGTCACTTTGAAGTCCATATCACCCAATGCATCTTCATCACCCAGGATGTCAGATAAAATGGCAATACGACCTTTGTCGTCGGCAATAGCGCCCATGGCGATACCCGCTACAGGAGATTTAATCGGAACACCACCATCCATCAGGGCAAGTGAGCCGGCACATACGGTAGCCATGGAAGAGGAACCATTGGATTCCAGAATATCAGACACTACCCGAACGGTATAGGCAAAATTTTCCGGCATAACCTTCCGGATGGAACGACCAGCCAGGTTAGCGTGGCCAACTTCGCGTCGGCCGGGGCCGCGCATGGGTTTAACCTCACCGGTAGAATATGGCGGGAAGTTATAGTGCAACAGGAATTTATCGTCGTGCGGATCCAATGCCGTGTCGATCAATGCTGTATCCTGTTTAGTGCCCAGGGTGAGAGAGGTGAGCGATTGCGTTTCGCCGCGGGTAAAAATGGAGGAGCCGTGGGCTGATGGCAGGTAATCAACTTCGCACCATATCGGGCGAATTTCGTTGTATTTACGACCGTCAAGGCGTTTTGCATCGCTCAAAACCACATCGCGGATTACTGCTTTTTTCAGCTTGTCAAAGTAGCGGTCTGCAGCGCCTTTCCATTCTGCCATGGTTTCTTCGCCAAACTCTTCAAGCACTTTGGCCATGGTTTCGTCCTTGATCTCCTCAATACGTGTTTTGCGCGTATCCTTGTCGGATGCGCTGCGTGCCAGGGCATAAATGGAGTCGCTTGCGAGTGCTTCAATGCGCATTTTGAGCGCTTCATTTTCTGCAATTTCCGGCAACGGACGCTTGTTCAAGGCTTTTTCTCCAACCAGTGCAGCCAGACGTTCCTGAGCATCAATTTGTACCTTGATGGCCTCATGGGCGAATTTCATAGCGGCAACCAGATCTTCTTCCTGGCATTCGTTGGCTTCTCCTTCCACCATCGTGATGTCACGCTTGGTAGCGGCAACAATGAAGTCCATATCTGCCCTTTCGAGGTCTTTTCTGTTTGGGTTAATCACAAACTGACCATCAATACGAGCTACGCGTACTTCAGAGAAGAGGGCCTCAACGGGGATATCGCTCACAGCTACAGCTGCGGAGCAAACCAGACCGGCCAGTGCATCGGGCATTACATCCTTGTCGGCACTGATCAGGTTGATAATCACCTGGGTTTCGTTCATGTAACCATCAGGGAACAGGGGGCGCAGTGCACGGTCAACCAGACGGCTGATCAGCACTTCATAGTCAGAAAGACGGGTTTCGCGACGGAAGAAGTTGCCAGGAATACGGCCTACTGCGGCAAATTTTTCCTGGTAGTCTACAGAAAGCGGAAAGAAAGCCTGACCTTCTTTGGCTTTGTGGGCGCTAACAATGGTGCAAAGCAACATTGTTCTACCCATTTGGAGCAGTACGGATCCGTCTGCTTGTGCGGCAAGTTTGCCGGTTTCGAGCGCAATTTCACGTCCGTCAGGGAGATTGAACGTAGCGCGCAAGGGAATTTGTTTTCCCATGTGATAAAACAGGTTATGCCCGGAAGTTCAGTAGCGTGCAGCGACCAAAACAGGCCGGTAAACCTGAGTGGGAATGGTGAAAAACGGTCCAAAAACCGAAAAAATCACACAAAGATACAGGACTCACAGGACCTGTGTCTTTGTGTGGGGGAACGTAAATCCCCGTTTTTGGCTAATGTTTTAACACAATCCCTGGGTAAAACGGCTATTATGGGTGGCCATGCCTGAACCCGGGCGGGTTAATAATATCTGGACATTCCGAAAATCGGAACGAATATCTTGAAGGCGAGCTTTTCAGACAATCTCATACAGCGCAAAAATCCGCCCCGACTGTTTAAGCCGAGGCGGATTTGCGGTTCTTTTACTTACGCAGACCGAGTTTTTCGATCAAAGCACGGTATTTGTAAATGTCTTTTTTAGCGTAGTAAGACAGGAAGCTTTTGCGTTGACCAACCATCGTCAGCAGTGCGCGGCGTGTGGAGTGGTCTTTTTTGAATTTCCGCAGGTGCTCAGAGAGACATTCGATGCGGTAGGTGAGCAATGCAACCTGAACTTCTGTGTTGCCGGTGTCGTTGCCGTCAGCGCCATAAGATTTGACGATTTCGGCGATTTTTTCTTTGCTGTAGTAAACTGCCATTGTAAAAAAGAATTGAATGAAACCAAAATCGGAATTTCAAAGGGTCAAACGGCAGTTATTGCCTATCCATCCCGTTTTAGCGGCTGCAAAATTAAGGCAAAT
Organism: Saprospiraceae bacterium; assembly: GCA_035299505.1. Taxonomy (GTDB): domain Bacteria; phylum Bacteroidota; class Bacteroidia; order Chitinophagales; family Saprospiraceae; genus M3007. Next base: position 50,598 of record DATGWL010000093.1, read on the forward strand.
CTTTATTACTACCAAAATAAGTATGGAAAGTTTTGAATGGGATGGGTTTCAGCCCGTATTTCCAAAGATTATTTTACCGGCCCAATGCCTCGCGCATCTTGTTGTATATTTCGGTATTCTCGTATACTCCGGAAAATAACGACGAGCCTGGGCCAAAAGCGTACACTGGAACCATTGCAGCTGAGTGCACGCGGGTAGAAAAGGTTGGGGTAAAGTACTTCTTGCTGTTCCCCTGATTAGCCAGGGCCAAACCGCCACACTCATGATCGCCAGTTACTACCACCAGGGTTTCTCCATTTTGTATGGCAAAACGAAGCGCTTCCCGGATGGTCAGGTCAAAATCAGCCATTTCTGCTTTCAACCAGCTTTTGTCGTTGGTATGACAGGCCCAGTCTATCTGGCTTCCTTCCACCATGAGGAAAAAACCTTTATCTGACCGTTTTTGAAGGAATTCGCAGGCTAATTTGGTTGCAGGTGGAAGATATGTTCTGCCACCCGATGCCGTTGGCGGCTCCATTTCATGCGTAAAGTGTACAAAAGGTTTTGAGCCATCCAAAGGTAGCTTCCGAAAATTGGTGCCTCGCCTAACCACGTATCCCTTGGCCCGTAGTGAATCCAGGAGATTGATTTTGTCATATCGCTGGTTAAACAACTGCTCTCCTCCTGCTATCAAACAATCGAAAGAGGTTTTTAGATATTCCGCAGCTATTTCTTCGGTTAGGGCTCTTAATTCCAGGTGTGAAATAAAGGACGCCGGGGTAGCGTGTGTGGCTGTGCAGGTAGTAACCATGCCGGTAGCCAAACCTTGCGCATCCAGTTCTTCCAGAATGGTTTTACACGGACGTTCGTCAGGAGGTAAAACACCAATAGCGCCAACCTTGGTTTTTTCTCCGCAGGCAAATGCTGTTGCGCCTGCTGCCGAATCTGTAACAAGGTAATCGGATGCATGGCTTTTATGAAAACCAACGACCGGGAATTGTTCGAAGATGGTATTCCCAACGCCACTCCAGTAGATATGAGCGGATACTTGTGCAGTTGCCATGCCATCGCCAATCAGGAAAATGATATTCTTTGGGCGGGTAGCTAAAGGAACGTTTTTTAAGGAAAAATCCTGCTTGGGGGCAGAGGCACAGGAGCTGAAGCTCCACAAAGCCAAAACCTGTAGGCAAACATAGCAGATACGGCGACATGTCAGGATGGTGAGCATACCAGGGAATTGAAGGTTAAACCAGTAAACCATCTTTCATTTCCAGGCAGCGGTCTGATAAATCTGCCAATTCCTGGTTATGGGTTACGATGACAAATGTTTGCCCGTAATCATCCCTGAGTTGTCGGATAAGTTGGTGCAAATCTCTGGATGCTGCGGAATCAAGGTTGCCGGTAGGTTCATCGGCAAAGATGATATCGGGTTGGTTAATCAGTGCTCTGGCTACAGCTACACGTTGTTGTTCACCGCCGGAAAGCTGGGTAGGTTTATGTTCCATCCGATTTTCCAGTCCCAGGTATGCGAGCAATTCTTTGGCTTTCGCCTTAACCTCTGCATCATTTCTGCGAAGGATAAATCCGGGGATACAAACGTTTTCCAGTGCTGTAAATTCAGGCAATAAATGGTGGAACTGGAAAACAAAGCCAATATGCCGATTCCTGAAAGCCGCCAATTGATTAGATCCAAGGGTCTTGATGCTTTGACCAGAAATATGCAGATCTCCCCGATCAGCCCAGTCAAGCGTACCCAGGATATGCAGGAGGGTGCTTTTACCAGCCCCGGATTTTCCTACTATACTGAGTATCTGACCTTTAGGGATTTCAAGGTTGACCCCTTTAAGTATTTCAAGAGGGCCATAAGATTTATGGATGTTGTTGGCTGTAAGTACCATATAGAGGCAAAGTTCAGGAAAACTCTGGTTAGCAAGGGTTATAATTTCTCCCCGTAAGCCAAATCACCGGCATCTCCCAGTCCGGGCACGATATAAGATTTTGCAGTAAGTTCTTCATCAATGGCTCCAGCCCAGATATTGGCCTTTGGCCAGCGACGGGTCACGGCTTCTACGCCTGCTGTACTGGCAATTACGGTGGCAATATGGATGCTTTTGGGCTTGCCATATCGTTCCAGTTCTTTAAGCGCCAGGTTGACGGAGGCTCCGGTAGCCAGCATTGGATCTGCCAGGATAAGAACAGCATCCTCCAGGTTGGGTGTGCTGATGTAATCCAGTTGAATTTCGAATGATCCGTCTTTGTGGTGTTTCCGGAATGCAGCGATAAAAACATTATCTGCCTGATCAAAATAATTCAGTAAACCCTGGTGCAGGGGTAGTCCTGCCCGAAGAATTGTGGCCAGCACAATACGATCTGCCGGAATTGGGATAGCTGTACTTCCCAGTGGTGTTTCCACCAGCATAGGTTCGAAATGGATTTTTTGAGAAATTTCGTATGCCAGTATCTCACCGATTCTTTCCAGGTTTCTACGAAACCTCATTCTATCTTGTTGTACATCAATATCCCTCAGTTCGGCTATGAACCGATTGGCAATAGATGCTTTATCAGAGAGGTTAACTACCATTTTGATGGTTGATTTAAGGTTGTATCTGAATGAGGATGCAAATATAATAGTTCTGGCAGGGTAGGGTAGGGGAAACAAAAAAGCCTTGCACAGCGGACTGTACAAGGCTTAGTAATTTGAGTTGGCACCGACCTACTCTCCCGGGACATCTGACCCAGTACCATCGGCGCTGATGGTCTTAACTGCTCTGTTCGGAATGGGAAGAGGTGAACCCCATCGCTAAAGGCACCAACAATTCTTTACCCACCAAAGGAGGGTTGCCAAATTATGATGGCTATTTTTTAACACAGACAAGGTTGTTGGGAGAGTGCTTTAGTAAAGCACGAAGAAGAGTCCTAAGAAAAATTTAAAAAAGGAAGTTAACGGGCAATTAGTAAGGCTCGGCTGCACACATTACTATGCTTTTACCTGCCTCCTATCAACGCGATGGTCTCTCGCAGCCCTTAAAGGATGATTCATCTCAAGGTGGGCTTCGCGCTTAGATGCTTT
>DATGWL010000094.1:0-34300 GCA_035299505.1 Saprospiraceae bacterium
TGTTCTCCGACAAAGTGGGCTCCGGCCTTCCGCTCTGGCTGCCCAAAGGCACTGCCGTGCGCCAGCGCCTGGAAGATTTCCTGAAAAAAGAACAACTCAAGCGCGGTTACCAGCCGGTAATCACGCCGCACATCGGCTCTAAAAAGCTGTATGTAACCAGCGGACACTGGGAGAAATACGGAAAAGACTCTTTCCAGCCCATCATGACGCCGCAGGAGGGCGAGGAATTCCTGCTCAAGCCCATGAACTGCCCGCACCACTGCGAAATCTACGGATACCGTCCACGTTCCTACCGGGAACTTCCGGTGCGTATTGCAGAATTCGGTACCGTGTATCGTTATGAGATGTCGGGCGAGTTGCACGGCCTCACACGTGTGCGCGGGTTCACGCAAGACGATGCGCACCTGTTTTGCACGGAAGACCAGCTCAAGGAAGAATTCCTGGGCGTGTTGGAACTGACGCGCTACGTATTGGCCAAGCTTGGTTTTGAGAACTTCACCGCCCAGATCAGTCTGCGCGATCCGGAGAACAAAACCAAGTACATCGGTACGGAAGAAAACTGGCGCAAAGCCGAACAGGCCATCATCGACGCGGCTGCGGAGGTGGGCCTGCCAACCGTGACTGAACTGGGCGAGGCGGCGTTCTACGGCCCCAAGCTCGATTTCATGGTAAAAGACGCGCTGGGTCGGTCCTGGCAGCTGGGCACCATTCAGGTGGATTACAACCTGCCTGAGCGTTTCAACCTCACCTACATTGGCGCTGATAATGCCGAGCACCGTCCGGTGATGATCCACCGGGCGCCATTTGGCTCCATGGAGCGTTTTATGGGTGTGTTGATTGAAAACTGCGCCGGTAAATTCCCGCTCTGGCTTACACCGGAGCAATTTGCCATCCTGCCGGTGTCTGACAAGTTTGTGGAATACGCCTACCAGGTGAAGCAAGCCCTGGAAGCCCAGGACCTTCGCGGTGTGGTAGACGACCGCAACGAAACCATTGGCCGGAAGATCCGCGACAACGAACTCAAGCGTATTCCGTTCCTGCTCATTGTGGGCGAAAAGGAAATGGAAGCCGGCACCATCAGCGTTCGCAAACAAGGCGAAGGCGACCAGGGCGCGCTCAGCATCAAGGCGTTTGTGGAGATGGTGAATGCGTTGTTGTAGAACGCCTTCCGGTGAACGGCCGACGGCTTACGGTAATAGATACGGCGCGAAGGGGGTGACCTTTTCGCGCCTTTATTTATTCTGTCTTATAGCCGCCCTGTTTTGAACGTCGTTAAGAATTAGAGCTATTTTTTGAGTTTTTCCAATATGGTTTTAAAGCCAGGCTCATTGCGGATATTCTCCAGGCTTGGTTCTGTTTCCAACCATTTTACATTCTTGAGCCCGGCATCAACAGCTTTGTTTAAGTAGTCAAGGGCTTTGGCGGTATCATTTTGAAGGGCATAATACATAGTCCACCCTCGAAAAATTCTTGGATCTTGTTTAATGGTTTCACTTTTTTTAAATGCCTCTTCGGCTTCAGCCATAGATTTCTTTTTAAGATAAACATAGCCTAAATTAATGTAAAATATGTTTAAATCTCTGTGAGGAGGAGTCAGACTTTCACCGATTTTAATTGCTTTTTGGCCAGCTTCAATCGATTGATCAAACTCACCAACTTCTCGATAAGCAGCGCTTACGTTGTTGTAAGATACCGCCATGGTTGGGTCGTTTGGCGGTAGCTTTTGAGTCCTTATATCCAGCGCTTTTTTATGATATTCCAATGATTTTGGATAGTCTCCCAGGCTATTGTAGGTTAATGCTAAGTTGCTGTAAGAACCGGCAATATCAAGATGGCCCGGAGGAAGAGATTTTTCTCGAATGGCTAATGCTTTATTATGATAATCCAAAGCCTTTTGAAACTCCAAAATCCGGCTATATGAAAAAGCCAAATTATTATAGGACAACGCCAGATCCGGATGATTTGGGGAGAGTACCAACTCACGAATTTCAACAGCCTTTAAATTGGCATCTACAGATTTTTGATTTTCTCCTAACTTTCCATAAGTTAAAGCAAGGTTAGTATAAGATTGAGCCAGGCTAGGATGTTTTGCAGGTAATACTTTTTCCCTAATGGCTAAGGCTTTAAGATTGTATTCCAATGATTTATTCAAATTATTGAGCTGACCATAAGTAAAGGCAAGGTTGTTGTAAGACTGTGCCAGGGTTGGGTGGTCTGCCGGCAACTTTTTTTCTCTAATATCAACAGCTTTTAGGTTAAATTCTAATTGTTTTTGATGCTCACCTTTGTTTCCATAAGTTACAGCAATATCATTGTATGCATTGGCTAGTTTAGGATCGTCTGGAGGAAGTAACCGTTCTAAAATAGCAAGTGTATTATTATGAAAAACAAGAGCTTTGTCAAAATCTCCTACTTTTACATAAGCATTTGCAAGACTGGAATAGAGTTCACTAATTTCTCCAACGTCAAAATTTTCGTAACATTCCAGCGCCTTAAGGTTAAAAACCAGAGAATTATTATAGTCGCCAACATTCAGATATGCGCTGGCAACATTGCTGTATGCTTCGACAAAATCTGGATGATTAGGTGGTAGAATTAATTCTCTTGTACTTAACACAGCTAAAGATACATCTAGCTGTTTTTGGTAAGAGCCATTCAAACCCCAGTATCGGGCAACCTCTGATTCAAAGGCAGTTTTTTGAATTTTATCCAGGTCTTCTTTCTCATAAATTTTCACAATTTGTTCATAACATACAGCAATTTCCGCATACCTATACAAAGGTTCAAGAAGTTTTATTTTGAATTCAAACCCTGCAATTACCTGCTGAATTTCGCTTTCAGCTTTCTTTTTTTTCTCACTAGCATCAAGGTAAGCCTGAAATAGCATTTCATTATCTAAAACAGCAATGGCGCCTGGAATATCCTCCAAACTATCCACCTTGGTTACTGCATCTTTAACCAGATTGCTTGCTTTATCCAGATTGATGCTCGCAATATATAAGGCTTGTTCTTCAGCTTTTACTAGTGCGGAGTCTCGTTCAGCAGCAAGACGTTCTTTCTCGTTTTGAAGTGAAACAATAGTTTCAGCATCGATTTTTGCAGCGCTTAACTTTTCATCAATTTCTTTTAATCTTCTATCTACAGTTTCATTAATGGTTTTGACAATCAAACCATTATATCTAATTGCAGCATCGTTTCGTTGTCCTACTTTGCAAACTATAATTTCAACAAGATCGTCATCTGGTCTTGAAGGCACCCTGATTTGATCCAGTACTTTATCGTTTACCAGTTCAATAGCTATGCCTGTCTTATCAGAACTTCCTACAATAATTTTGACTTTATCCCCAGGCTTTTTATTAGGAAACTCAAGTCTGAACATGCCTGCATCAGAGGTAAAACAGTCATTAGCGCCAAAAGCACTAATTTTGACACCAGCAGCAGGTCGAGATCCGGAGTTTAGAAACGAAACTGTTCCCTGAATAATACCTGTAGCCTGCGCTACAGTAGAAACGAGCAAGAAGAGGAGTGTAAGGCGAGATGTGTACATGATAATGATTGTTTAACATGATCAGATGTAAGGATTAAGCAATAAATAAAGCGTTTTTGAGCTTGGTTGTAGGGTTGACAACCAGAGGGGAGTCTATCATTTTTCAAGCCTAATTTCGATAGGTGTTGAGCCTGGATGATATATCTGAGTGGATTCTTTGAATCCGGACTTGCGCACCGAAAGCCAATATGAGTCTTTACTCTTTTCGGCTGGTATGGCAATTTCAAACTGCCCTAAGCCATTGCTATAAGTGGTAATATCGTGGTCAATCATAACCATGGCGCCTGAAATCAATTCACTACCATCCCTGTTTTTAATAATTCCCCGAATACTACCATACAATGGACTCCGCTTAACCACCAAATAAACTGGTGACCCATCCAGCAAATATTTTTTGGGGGAATTGTCTACTACATAACCAGTTGCATCTAAAGCGATAGATATATAAGATCCTTTGAACCTTTCCGGTATCTCGCCTAAGTTAGTTCGACCATTTTCTCCGATCAGTGGAGCCCGTCTGTCGTTTCCAAAATCTACTATTACTTTACCACTATTTTGAAGTTCTTGAATGGGTTTACCATCCTTATCCTGTACGTAAACGGTGAGTTGCAGAGACGAAGCATTATTGCCGGGTACAACATTTATAAAGTTGAAAAATTCAGCAAATCCACCTAAAATACCTGCGATGACTGCTACATAACCCAGTGTTTTCCACAGATCAAATTTCTGCTTGTTAGAAATGCTGTTTTGTGGAATGTCTCCAGCTTCGGCCAATTCGGAGAGCAAGACAATAAGCGCCTGATTGATCTTATTCTTTTCCAAATTGTAATCGGTTCCGGATAGCACACCCAAATGAAACTGTTTTTCATTCGTATTCCATCGGGCAGAAAGGGCTGTTACCTGATTATGTAAATGCTGATCCGCCAGAGTCTTTGTTCCCGACAACAAACCGGAAACGGCAAGGTCTGTTCTTCCTTTGCGAATATGCTCTTTTAAAACCTCCCAGTCATTTGTCATGGCAGATGTAGGATGATTGATGGCTCAAAATTAGTTTATATATGTGGGTAAATATATTTTTCACTAAACCAATTCATTCGTTCTTGCTGAAAAAGCAGCCCAATTCTTTTGGTTTTTACATTAAATATCACTTCAAATCATAAATAAGTCTACGGCTTTCTTTAACTCGGGCTGGCGGTTTGTGTCCAGATATCTTTGTTAGGTCTCCCGCCTCGCAATCGCAATGCCTACCCGAATCCCAAGCTAAGCGTGTGAGAATTATTCAATTTTGACTTATAAAAAGCTCATTAATCAAACACCTCCCGCCACCCCCGCACCGTATACTCCGTCCGGAATTGCGTGTCCAAACCTCCATATATCAGGTTTTTGGTGTGGATTTTTACATTGTCAAGTTTGGAAAAATAGTCCAGGCCTTTGAATAAAGCCGGAAGTATGGTTTGGGTGGATTTGATTTCAAACAAATCAAAAGACTGCCCGGTTTTGGATAACATATCCACTTCATTACCGGCGGCATCCCGCCAATACCAGTATTCTTTAAGCTGATATTGATGGTAATTCTGTTTTTGGAATTCCGCTACAATAAGGTTTTCAAACAAACTCCCGGCAAAACCCGAATCGTCCAGATCATGGGTACTGCGCAGATTGAGTAAAAAACAAACCAGGCCAGTATCGTAAAAATACAGTTTTGGGCTTTTAGTCACCCTCTTGTTGAAGTTTTGATAATAAGGCTGGAGTTGAAAAGTAATATAGCTGCTTTCCAGGATAGATAGCCAGGATTTTGCTGTAGGTTGTGAAATACCACATTCATTCGCCAGATTGCTGAGGTTTAACAACTGACCAGCGCGGGCGGCACAAAGGGCTAAAAAATTTCGGAACAAACGTAAATCGTGCACCCTGGATAATTCCCGCACATCCCGATCGATGTACGTTTGTACGTAGTTGGCATAAAATATAGCCGGATCAATATTTCTGGTGTAAATGGCTGGATAATGGCCTGTAATAATCAGGTCTTTCCATTGCTGTTGTAATAATCCTGCCTGCTCAAGTTCTTTAAAATCAAATGGCAATAATTTGAATAATGCTACCCGCCCGGCCAGGCTTTGGGTAATATTGTTCATCAAGTGGAAATTTTGCGATCCGGACAAAATGAATTGTCCCATTTGACCGCTTTTATCCACCGCCGTTTGCAGGTAGGAAAATAGCATCGGTACCCGCTGTGCTTCATCAAAAATGACCTTTTCGGAGTATTTTTGTAAAAAACCTACAGGGTCGGTTTCGGCAAAACTCCGGATATCGGTGTCCTCCATGGAAAGATATATAAAATCCGGGAACGTTGCCTTCAACAAGGTGGTTTTGCCAGACTGCCGAGGTCCGGTAACCGCTAAAATGGGGTACTGTTGTTTCAGTTTTTGTAAATGAACAGCTATTTGACGCGCTATAAACATGGGTCAAATATCCTAAATTTTGAATTTGCGTGAAATAAATTTTGAATTTACACGAAAATTTTTTTGAATTTGGAGGTGCCGATGGAAGTGTTTTAAGAGCATGTTGGGGATTTTCTGTCGGAGTCAAAAATTTGAGCTTTTTTCGTCAGTTTTTGCGTTTTTGAAGAAGCATAGCCTGAGTTACGTGACTGAAAAAAGGTGAAAAATGGCGGAAAAAGAACAATTTTTGGCCCGGCAAGAAAATCCCCAACATGCTCTAAACCCTTCCATCGGTTTCAAAAAACGAAAATTAAATGTATGGCTTTAGCGAATTTTCGTTTTTTTTTGTACTTTTGAGTAATGCTGGCAAGCAGATCATCGTTCTTTACAGCATATTTCATTAACACCTAAACATCGCTCATTTATGAAAACGCTCACTTCTCTCTTAATGCTCGTGGCTGTTTTAAGTTATAGTTGCACAAAAGAAGAACCGGTAGAAGGTTTCGTTATCGTGAAAGGAAGACTTATCGATAGCCAAAGTAGCGATCCCGTAAGTCATGCCGTGGTGAAACGTTTGGCGTTAAGAAATGGTAGTGGATTTTGGCCAGATGAAGTGGTTAAATACACGGTTGAAACCCATGCAACGGAAACAGATGAAGACGGAATGTTTGAACTCAGCATCCCAAGGGTTGATGCAAAAAATGAAGGCATTATTCTGAGGGTAGAAATGGGACCAAATATAGCGTCTAATGTGAGTTTTTATGCAATTCAGGAAACGGTAACCTTTGACTGGGCAAAAGAATTGGTAGAACATAATATGGCCGTTAAGCTGGCCATTAGACCCATTATTGTGCTAAAACTCCAGGATGACCCGAATATCAATATTCTGCCGGCCAATATACCCTGGCGCTGTTTAACGGAAACATTCAGGTATTCAGGTCCAACCCAAATCGTTTCATTTGCAGAGCCACTGACACCCAACTCGCCAATTGATACCATGTTCGGACCGGAGACGAAAAATGCCTATATCAGCTGGAAATTCAAGGCTCAGCAAGGGAATAACATCTTGTACTCCAGTCCAATTGATTCGATGGTTCTTGACAATAAACTTATAAACGAGTACACCATCTATTATTAGACTTCCACATAAAACAGCATTTTTTGGCGGAAGGGGCCTTGACTCTTTAGCCCATGAGAATTGAATTGGGCTAAAGCCCATAGGCTTTCTGAAACCCTTTTGCCCTGCCCTAAAGGACAGGGCAATTGTACGCCATCCCGATAGTAGCCAAATTTTCACCCCCCTCTTGCATCTTTCCTCGCAACACCCTTAACTTCGTATGCAAATGACCCAAATGACCCAAATGACCTAAATGACCTAAATGACCTAAATGACCACCCTCAACCCCCAAATGAAAACCACATGTCCTCTATTACCAATCCGGAACTCGAACTCGCGTTCGACTATGTGCTGCATACGCACAAAAACATTTTTCTGACGGGAAAAGCCGGCACCGGCAAAACCACTTTCCTGCGCCGAATCAAAGAAGTCTCGCCCAAACGCATGGTGATTGTAGCTCCCACCGGGGTTGCAGCCATCAATGCCGGCGGTATGACCATCCACTCCTTTTTTCAGCTGCCCTTCAGCCCGTTTCTGCCCGGAGCGCCCAAAGACCCCTCCCGGCAACGAAATTTCAACAAGGAAAAAGTGCGGCTCATCCAAAGTCTCGATCTCCTGGTGATTGATGAGATCAGTATGGTGCGCGCAGACCTGCTCGATGCCGTAGACGAGGTGCTGCGGCGCTACCGCGACCGGCGCAAACCTTTCGGGGGAATACAGTTGCTGATGATCGGCGATTTGCATCAGTTGCCGCCGGTGGTGAAAGACGAGGAATGGAACCTGCTGCGCGAACATTACGATACCGCCTATTTTTTCGGGAGCCATGCGCTGCAGGATACCGAGCCGGTGAGCATCGAACTCAAACACATTTACCGCCAATCCGACGAAACCTTTATCCACCTGCTCAATAAAGTGCGCAACAACCAGCTCGACGATCAGGTGCTGCGCCTGCTGAACAGTCGCTTCGTGCCCAATTTTCAGCCGCCACCCGGCGAATCGTACATCACGCTCACCGCACACAACCACCTGGCGCAAAGCACCAACATCGAACATCTGGCGGCCATCCGCGAGCCCATGCAATCCTTCAAAGCCGAAATTAAAGGCGAATTCCCGCCCTCCGCCTACCCTGCTGAAGAATGCCTGGACTGCAAACTGGGCGCCCAGGTGATGTTTGTGAAAAACGACCTTTCCCGGGATAAACGCTACTACAACGGCAAAATCGGCATCATCACGGGTTTCGACAAGGAGCATATCCTGGTGCGTTGCCCCGGCGATGCAGAAACCATTTCTGTTGGTAGGGTGGAATGGCAAAACCTGAAATATTCCCTCAACGAACAAAGCAAGGAGGTGAAGGAGGATGTGCTGGGTACCTTTTCTCAATTCCCGCTCAAACTGGCCTGGGCCATTACCATTCATAAGAGTCAGGGACTCACCTTCGAGCGGGCCATCATTGATGCTCAGGCGGCCTTTGCGCACGGTCAGGTGTATGTGGCGCTGAGCAGGTGTAAAAGTTTTGAGGGCATTGTGTTACGTTCCAAAATTGTGCTTTCGAGCGTAAAAACCGATCAGGTGGTGCGGCGCTATACTGAAGAGGCGGATAAAAATGCCCCGGATCGGCAGCATTTATCCCGTTCCAAAGAGGCTTTTCAACAATCGCTGTTGCGGGAATTGTTTGATTTTGGCGCACTGGACCGGCAGCTGCTGCAATTGAGTAAAATATATCAGGAGCATGCCCGGGCGCTGTTGCCGGAGGCACAAAAACCGATGGAGGAACTGTATCACCGTTTTAACAGCAAGGTATTGCAGCCGGCGGAGCAGTTCAAAGGGCAGTTGTTGCAGTATTTCAGGCAGGAACAGTTGCCGGAAGAGCAGCCAGCCTTGCAGGAACGATTGCGAAAAGCGGGCGTTTATTTTGCCGAAGAATTGCAAAAAGGACTCCTGGAGGCCAGCTCGAGGTTGTCGGTGATGACCGATAATCAGAGCGTGAAAAACCTGCTGAAAGAGCAGTTTGAGGTCGTTCAAAAGGAAATTTTCCAGAAAAAAGCCTGTTTTGTATCCGTGCAGGAAGGATTCAATGGCGCGCGTTACCTGCGCAGTCGCACAGATGCAGAGCTGGATTTTGCGCGGGTGAAAAGCCGGTTCTCACCCGGCGCATCGGCGTTTGTCCCGCAGCAGGTTCCGCATGGAGATTTTTTTCTACAGCTCAGAGCCTGGCGCGACAAACTGGCGGCCGAGCAAGAGATAGAACCTTACGAAATACTCAGCAACCGCAGTTTGCTGGAACTGGCACAATACCTTCCCACAGATCGGGCTTCATTGGCTAAAATAACCGGTATCGGGCGGGTAAAGCTGGAGCGCTATGGAGACGACTTGCAATGGATGGTAAAAAAATACCGGGAGAAGCTCAGTGCCCCGTAGATAACTTCGCGCTCTTAGCGTACTTCGCGGTGAATACCACGTTCCGGGCAACCCATCCAAACCTTCGCGCGTCAACAATCACATGATGAAAAAACAACTTCTCTGCTGCACCTTTTTGATTTTCCTGGGCCTTTCCGGCGCGCAGGCACAAAAATATTCCAACGAATTTCTGGCCATCGGTGTTGGTGGCCGGGCACACGGGATGTCGGGCGCACAGGTAGCGCTTACCGACGATATTTCCGCCGCCTACTGGAATCCGGCAGGTTTGAGCCAAATCACCGCGCCCATTCAGGCCGGCGCCATGCACGCCGAGTGGTTTGGCGGCGTTGGAAAGTACGATTGGCTCAGCGTGGGCAAATCGCTCAACCGCGAACGCCAATCCTACCTGGCCGTATCGGTCATTCGTCTGGGTATCGATAACATCCCCTACACCATTAATCTGGTGAACGCAGATGGCACCATCAACTACGATAATGTGACGGAATTCAGCGCTGCCGACTATGCCGTGATGGGCAGTTATGCACAAAAACTGAAAAATCCGGCCTTTTCTGTGGGCGGAACCCTGAAAATCATCCGCCGCACCATCGGTTCCTTCGGTGGCGCCTGGGGCTTTGGCGCCGACGCAGGTATTCAATACCGCAAAGGCAACCTGATGCTTGGCGCTCAGGGGCGCGACCTTACCACTACGTTCAACAGCTGGTCGTTCGACCTCACCGACGATATCCGGCAGGTATGGGCCAGCACGGGCAATGAACTACCCCAAAGCAATACCGAGATTACCCGCCCGAGTTTCGTGCTGGGTGGCGCTTATAAATTCCAGTTAGGCAAAGAATTCCAGCTCACCCCGGCTCTGGATCTGCTCTGGACCACCGATGGTCAGCGCAATGTACTCATCAGCTCCAAAGCCATCAATATTGATCCGCGCTTCGGTGTGGAGGCTTCCTACCGCAAAGTGCTGCAACTGCGTTTGGGGGTAGGCAATTTCCAGCGTGTAAAAGATGATTTCAACCCGAATGAAGAGAACCTCTCAGTTCAACCCAATTTCGGCATAGGTTTGAAATTAGGTCGGGTGCGCATTGACTATGCCCTGACCGATATCGGGAATGTTTCGGCGGTGCAGTATTCGCATATTTTCTCGTTAATGCTGGATATTAAAGGCGCGAAGGGGTGATTTTCACCGCGAAGGGCGCGAAGGGCGCTAAAATTTACGTTTACCAAGTTAGTACATGTTTGGTTGATTTTTTAACCCTTTAACAATATTAATTGATCATGAAACACACACTACTTGTGGCATTAACAGCCACCATGCTGATTTACAATTGTAAAAAAGACAACCTTAATTGTGTTCCGGACTTGCCTTGTGCAACGAAATATGGAGCGAACACTTTCGGGTGTTACATTAATGGAAAACCCTGGGTGGCAGATATTGCACCCTATATGCTGGATCCAACGTTACACGCCATTGAGGCAGAATATGATGTAACAGGATATTTGGATGACCCAAATAATGCACTTAGAGTTACGGCCAGTAGATGGGATAGTACTTCTTCTGGATTTTTGACACTATATATAAAGCCTGTGAAAGGAGTTGGAGAATTAAATGCTGGTACAGCAGACTTTTCAGTTTGGGGTAATCTTATAAATCAAATCCATCCTAATGATGTAATGGGTATTGATTTAGATACAATTCAGGATTATTCACTAACTATAACCCATTTAGACACAGAAGCAAAGGTGATTTCAGGTGTTTTTTCCTTTAAAGGAATATCAGGAGCGGAAACAATAGAGGTAACAGATGGTCGATTTGACGTAAAATACCTTCCAAATTAATTATCCTGTGTATTGCTAAAATCACTTTAACCAATCTTCTCTCCACAAATGTGTAGATAGGGTTGTTTTTAGACAATCTATAGGAGTAAATCCATGGGGCACTAAGTTTTTACATGAACTTAGTGCCCCTTATCTCCTTATTGATTTCAAACCATTTTCTCCTTCGCCAAACCCAGCGCCTTCTCCAATTGCTGCTCCTCCGAAAGCAGGGTATTGTCGATCACCACGGCGTCGTCGGCTTTTTTCAGGGGACTGTCGGCTCGGGTAGAATCGATGTGATCGCGTTCGAGGAGGTTTTTATAAATGTCGTTCCATTCGGCGTCGATGCCTTTGGCGGCCAGTTCGAGGTGGCGACGGCTGGTGCGCACATCGGGATCGGCGGTGAGGAAGATTTTCAGCTCCGCATCCGGGAATACCACGGTGCCGATGTCGCGGCCGTCGGCTACAATGCCCCGGCGTTTGCCCATGGCCTGCTGTTGGGCTACCATGGCCCGGCGCACTGCCGAAATGGTGGAAACCGGGCTTACGTGCTCGCTCACGCGCATTTCGCGGATTTCGTGTTCTACGTCTCTTCCGTTCAGAAAAGTGCGGTTTTGACCGTCAATCCGTTCAAAATGGATTTCTATTTCCGCTAAGCCTTTGGCTACCTGTTCCGGATCGTTGTAATCCAGTTGCTGTTCCAGAAAATACAAGGTAACGGCGCGGTACATGGCGCCGGTGTCCAGGTAGGCGTAGTGCAGGGTTTTGGCCAGCGCTTTGGCCAGGGTGCTTTTCCCGCAGGAAGAGTGCCCGTCGATGGCAACGATGATGCGTTTCATAAGCGAGCGCAAAAGTGGGAAAAATGCCCGGGTTCAGCCTGATTGAATGCTTTAAAATTCAATTTCGTAACAACCTGCATCCGGCGTTACGGCATCCCGGTCTTTGTTGTCCAGATCCTTCACTATTCCTGGAATCGGTACCGCATACCGATTGGCAATGGAATGCAGCGTATCCAGGTGGAAATCGCGCTTGTTCACATCCAGGAAAATGGTGTCCTGACTGGTGGCATTAATGCAGGGCTGGCAATGATCAAAAAAGTCCGGATAAGCCGTGTCTTTGATGAGGTCGCGCACCCGCACGATGCAATTGGTGAGTTTGTACTCAAACTGAGACGGATCTTCCAGGCGATCGAACAAGGTAATCTGGTCTGATCTGCTTCCCATGAGGATGCAATTCCGGAAACGCGCAGAAAGTTTATTGGCCACAAAGGTTTCACAGCCGGCATCCAGGCACAGCGCGTTGCCCATGCGCAGGGCCTCGCCGTCTACGCCATAGCTGCCCACGGTGCAATAATCAAAACTGTAATTGCCTCCGTATTCCAGTTGTATGCCAAAGCCGGTATTGGAGTGGAACAAACAGTTTTCTGCGGTAATATTGGCATGAATACCAATCAGGCCACTGCTGGCGGTGTTGTAAATCTGGGTATTGCGCAGGGTCAGGCTCACCGCCGAATCGGCACGCAGGCCAATGACGGAGTTGCGGATAATGCAGTGATCAATGTTGTGCCCGGTGCTGCCACTTTGCAGCCAAATGCCTGTCCACTGACCGGCTTCTTCCTCAAATTCCGGTTCCAGACGGTCGCTTTCAAAAATAACGGGTTCCTCCGGGGTGCCTTCCACAATCAATTTTCCCTGCCCGACAAAAGCCAGAAAGCCGTCGTTGTAGCGTTGCGTTACACCTTCGTCGTCCACAAACTTGCCTAAGCCTCCGTGCACATACACGCGCGTGCCCTTGGGTATGCGCACCGTGCAGGAATCTATCACCACAACCCCGTAAATGACGTAAGGTTTGGGGTCGTCCCACACCCATTCGCCGCCGTTGCAGCCGTAGCCCACCACTGCGCCGGCGCCAAAGCGCGAAGGCAGGTAATTGGCGTTCTGGCCAAATGCTTCCAGTACCACTGTTTGCACATTGCCATTGGTTTCAAACACCACGTTTTCCGTAACCACAAACGGAGAATTCTGGTCGTTGGGGTTGATGGTTACCTCGGCAAACACATACATGCTGTCGTTGGGCGCTATTTCCAGGTTTTCCTGTGCGTCGCCGCTGATGCCGTCTATGTTCAGGTTGAAACGGGAATTGGCCCCGTTTTCGAGGTATATTTTGCCAATTCGAATGCTCTCCTTGTGCCGGTTGTAGATTTTGAAAAACCGGGTAGCCGATCCCACCTGCGTGAATACCGTATCAAACCGAAGGGTATCGGTGCTGAACTCCAGCTTGTCGGCCGGGTCAGTGGTGAATTTCTCCTTTTGGCAGAAGCTAAGCAGGAGGGTAATGGAGAGGAATAATATGATTTGGCGCATGGTTGTGTTTAAAGCACAAAGGTAAGAAGAACTCCCACCGCTTCAACCGGAAGCTTTACATGGGCTATTTATGCACCACCAACATTTTTTGCTTCATCCAATTAGCTTCTTGCTGAATGGCTATCCAATAAACCCCGGCAGGTAGCCCGGCAATATCCAGAGTAAGCCTGTTTGTACCAGCAGGCGGAAAGTGTTGAAGCAATAGCCTCCCTGCCAGATCAAATATCTGTAGTGTTGTCATTCCCGTCGCCTGATCTGCAACCCTAACCTCTATCCAATCTGATGCTGGATTGGGAAACACCTCCATTCCTCCCACTTCTTCTACCGACTCCACTGCCGAAATCAAACAATCCAAGCTGTCCATACAGCCATTGGCAGAAACCTTGACAATCCAGCCCACAAATTTGTCGTCAATATCCCCTTTGCCTCCGGCTACCACACTACCACTGGAGAGCAACCCTACTCCGCCATACGCATACTCACCGGTGGCATTCATACCCGGCGGCGCATTGTCTGCCCTCGACCACAGACTGTCGCCCTGTTCCGAAAACTTGTACAGCCAGCCTCCCCAGTCGTCAGAAGGCATACTAAAGTCTCCGTAAGAGGTACGCTGACCGGCTAAGAGGTAATGGCCGTCAGGGGTGGCGGTCATATCAAATACACCGTTAAAGTAGGTGGTATTGGGGCCAATGTATTGAAACCACTCGAACTGAAAAGCCGCATTAAATTTCATCAAACATACCTGCACCTTACTCCCCCAGGGGCCCTCGCCCATATAGGTACGCCCATGAGCGATAAAACCGCCATCCGGGGCAGGAAGCATTCTGGTTAGTACGGAGATATTCTGAGCGCCGGGAGCGCTAGTCCAGGTGTTTTGAATTACCCCGTTACTGTCAATAACCCATATTACGGCTTTGAAAGAATTAAAAATATTGAAATTGGGAGATAGAGCACCACTTAAAACAAACTTGTTGTCTGAAACCCTCACTATGCCGTTAATCTCTTCATCTTTCGTATATTCACCATAATATTTTTCCCACAACAAATTACCATGTTCGTCAACCCTTCTCACAAAGCCATCTTGTTTTAAGTTGGAACGCTGCGCCGACCCTGCAATCATAAAACCACCATCTGGCATCTCCAGCAATTGTTCATAAAATTCATTTTTATTGTCCCCAATTGGATATTCAAAAATGGACTGAACCTCCAAATCTTTGTTGATCTGTATGATTTGATTTGCATTTCTGCCAAAAACAAATACAGAAAAAGCAAAAAGGTCTCTAGTAGTATGAATGATATTTCCATATAGAAAACTCATCGTTAAGAATTCGTCTAAGGAATCCCGGTGAAGTTTGGTTTTGATGATATTTCCAAAAGTATCTGTTTTAGTCATTAAGACCTGGAGTGGTGAGGGTAGATTTATTGTGTCGTACCCTACACCAATGGCATAGATAGTGTCTTGATGAATTATTAATCTTTCAAAATAATCCACCCCCGGATATTGCTGATAAATCTTGTTAAATCCTGATTGAGCTTTCAAACTACTCAATTGGAATAATGCGAATGCGATTAATAGGCTCCCTGCGAAAGGAGTTTGGGGCCGTAAAACCGCCCCTTTTTCGCCTGTCTTCGTTGAATTTTTCGCCGAATATATCCGATTTCGACTGCAAAATTCGCCTTTACAGACAAAAAACGGGCAGCTTTTCCCGCTCCCAAACCACTTTCGCAGGAAGTCTATTAAGAAAAAAGGTTTCATCAGTTGCAAAAAAATAACAGGAACAAAGGCTAAATCCCATAGGGAATAGCCTTTGTTCCTGTCAAGTGAATGTTAGCGGAGAATGATCAACTTCTGCCGGGCAGCTATTTTACCCTCTTCCACCAGCGAAACCATATACATGCCATTTGGCAAATGCGAAACAGAAATTGTTGTACTGTTTTGTCCTTGCTGGATCGTGAATTCCTCTAAAGTACCAGTCAGGCCAATAATCCGCAATTGAGCGCCTATAACTCCAGTAATTCTGGTAATTTGCACGGTTTGGTTAGCCGGATTGGGAGAAATAGTTATCTGGTTACTGTGCTCTTCATTGGCAGATTTACGTATTTTTCCACCGGGAGTATCGCGCTCTTCTGTACCGTTACAATCGGCATACAAACGGCGGCCATTTTGGTAAAGCAGGCTTCTTGCCAGCGCTCCTGCACCGGAGCAATGGGTACCCCAATGAGATTCCATAACGCTGACTCATCGCTCAAACTCCAATCTTTCCCCCGACTTCCCTTCGCGCAATTGCCCTTCGTGCCAGGCGAGGTGACCGCTTACAATGGTGCTCACCACTTTGCCACGGAAGGTTTTGCCCATGAACGGCGACCAGCCGCATTTGTACAGCACGTTGTCGGGCTGAACGGTCCATTCGTGATCCAGATCCACCAGGGCCATATCCGCCCAATAGCCTTCGTCGAGGAAGCCGCGTTCGGCAATCTGGAAGGTGATAGCCGGGGCATGGCACATTTTTTCCACAATACGCTCCAGCGAAATGCGTCCCTGATGGTAAAACTCGAGCATAACATTCAGCGAGTGTTGCACCAGCGGCAAACCGGCCGGGGCCTGCAGATAAGGCTGCGATTTTTCCTCCCAGGTATGCGGCGCGTGGTCCGTAGCAATGATGTCAAGACGGTCGTCTAGCAATGCCGGGAACAGGGCATCGCGGTGTTCGGCGCTTTTGATGGCGGGGTTGCACTTGATCTGGTTGCCCAGGGGGGCATAATCATTGGCGGAGAACCACAGGTGGTGTACGCATACCTCGGAGGTGATACGTTTGTCTTTCAGCGGGATATCGTTGCGGAACAGCGCCAGCTCGTCTTTGGTGCTGATGTGCAGGATATGGAGCCGGGTGTTGTGGCGTTTAGCCAGCTCAATGGCCATAGACGACGACAAGTAGCAGGCCCGTGCATCACGGATGATGGGATGAAATTCCGCCGTGATGGCATCGCCGTGCAGTTCCTTGTATTTGGCCAGGTTGTTGCGCACCGTGGCCTCGTCTTCGCAGTGCGTAGCGATCAGCATGGGCGACTCGGCGAAGATGCGCTCGAGGGTGCCAGGCTCGTCCACCAGCATGTTCCCGGTACTGCTGCCCATGAAGATCTTCACGCCACACACCCGTTTAGGATCGGTGCGCAGCACTTCTTCCAGGTTGTCGTTGGTGGTACCCATGAAGAAGGAATAGTTTGCCAGCGAGGTGCGCGCCGCAATCTGGTATTTTTCTTCCAGCAATTCCTGCGTCACGCTGGGCGGATTCACGTTGGGCATTTCCATGAAGGAGGTAGTACCACCTGCCACGGCCGCCCGGCTTTCGGTGGCAATATTGGCCTTGTGCGTCAGGCCAGGTTCGCGGAAATGCACCTGATCGTCGATGATGCCGGGAATAAGGTATTTGCCCTTGGCATCGATTTCAATATCTGCAGCAGCAGTAATGCCGGGTGCAATTTTTTCAATCCGGCCATTGCGGATCAATACATCCGCATCGCGGATTACGCCGCGGTTGACCAATCGGGTATTGCGAAGAAGAAGAGAAGACATTTTTCGAGTGTTTGAGTGTTGGAGTTTGCGAGTGTTTGAGTTTGCGTTCGGCTGGGTTTCACCTTTAGGCCACAGATCTTTTTCACCACTAAGTCACAGAGGGCACTAAGGTGAAATACTCTTAGTGTTCTTAGTGACTTCGTGGTAAAACCCAGCCGAACGCCAACTCAGACACTCGAGCACTTGAAAACTCAAACACTTCACACAGCAAAGAAACGGCAATTCCCAATTATCTACCTTCGCGGCATGACGGATAAACTTAGGTCTTATTTATATCTCCATTTTTGTGTGCTGATTTGGGGATTTACGGCCATTTTGGGCAAGTTAATTACCCTGCAGGCGGTACCGCTGGTGTGGTGGCGGGTGGTGCTGTGTTGTGTGGCGCTGATTGTACTCATTCCCAGGGCGCAATTTCGGGGATTAGGGGATCGGGTGTATGCGCAAATGTTTGGCATTGGGGTGTTGGTGGGGCTGCACTGGCTGTGTTTTTACGGAGCCATCAAATTGTCTAATGCATCGGTGGCGGTGGCTACTATGGCGACTACCTCTTTTTTTGCGGCACTGGTGGAGCCGGTGCTGATGAAAACCAGGGTAAAATGGTATGAACTGGCGTTGGGTTTGCTCATTTTACCGGGTATGGCTTTGATTGTAGGCAATATTGACTGGAACATGAAAATCGGGTTTGCCGTGGGCATTTTCGGGGCTTTTCTGGCGGCCGTTTTTTCTTCTTTGAATAAAAAACTGATTGATAAACAACCGCCGCCACCGCTGGTAATGAGTTTTACCGAACTGTTTGGCGGTGTAGCTGTTTGTTCATTGGTATTGCCTTTTTTGCTCTGGCAACAACCCGAAACGCGGTTTATGCCCATAGGGGCAGATTGGGGCTGGCTGCTCGTGCTGGCCGGAGTTTGTACCCTGCTGCCGTATTACCTTACGTTGCTGGCCCTGCGCCATATTTCGGCCTTTGCCGCCAACCTGACCATCAACCTCGAACCCGTGTATGGCGTACTCCTGGCCGCCGTATTTTTTCAGGAACACGAGGATCTCAACCCATATTTTTACCTCGGCGTAGGCATCATCCTGCTGGCCGTGTTCAGTCACCCCTTCCTCAAAAAACACTTCGAACCATAACCGTCCACCGTCCACCGTAAGTCGTCAACCGTCCACCGTAAGCCGTCCACCGTCAACCGTCAACCGTACCCATGAAAGAAAAAATCCAGGAACTCGCGCATCAATACCACGCCGACACCATCGGTCTCCGCAGGCATTTGCACATGCACCCGGAGCTGTCTTTCGAGGAAGTGAATACCGGAAAATTCGTTTCGGCGCAACTCTCCGCCATGGGCATCGAGCATCAGCACGGTGTGGCCGACAACGGGGTGGTGGCCCTTATAAAAGGTAAAAATCCGCGCAAACGCGTGGTAGCCCTTCGCGCCGACATGGACGCCCTGCCTATTCTGGAGGCCAACAATGTGCCCTATAAATCACAAAATGAAGGCGTTATGCACGCCTGCGGGCACGATGTGCATACGTCGTCGCTACTGGGCACGGTGCGCATATTGCATGCCCTGTGCGATCAGTTTGAGGGCACGGTAAAATGCCTGTTCCAGCCCGGTGAGGAGCGTCTGCCCGGCGGCGCCAGTTTGATGATTCAGGCGGGCGCCCTGGAAAATCCGCGGCCAGCCAGCATTTTCGGGCAGCACGTACACCCGCCCCTGCGCGCAGGCATGATTGGACTCAAACCAGGTATCTACATGGCCTCCGCTGATGAATTGTACGTAACGGTAAAGGGCAGGGGCGGACACGGCGCTATGCCCCAGGAATGTGTGGATCCGGTGGTGGTTACGGCACAAATCATTGTGGCCTTGCAGCAGGTAGTGAGTCGCTACGCCGATCCGGCCATTCCGTCGGTATTGACGTTTGGGAAAATCAATTCCACCGGCGGCGCCACCAACATCATTCCCAACGAAGTAAAGCTACTGGGCACCTTCCGCACCATGAATGAAAAATGGCGCATGGAAGCCCATAAGTGCATGAAAAAAATGGCAGAAAGCATTGCCAAGGGCTATGGCGCCGCTTGCGATTTCCATATCATGAAAGGGTATCCGGTGCTGTTCAACCACGAAGAGCTCACGCTGCGCACCAAAAAATGGGCCATTGAATTTTTGGGCAAAGACAAGGTGGTAGACCTGCCATTGCGCATGACTGCCGAAGATTTCGCCTATTATTCCCAGGTAATGCCGGCCTGTTTTTACCGGCTCGGCACCGGTAATCCCGAGCGCGGCATCACATCGCCTATACACACCGACACCTTCGATGTTGACGAAGCGGCCCTGGAAACCGGCATGGGCATGATGGCCTGGCTGGCCCTGCAGGAGTTGAGTATTTGAGTTGTTGTGGGGGCTAAGGTTTACCACTAAGTCACTAAGGGCACTAAGAGTAATCCTTCTTAGTGCCCTTAGTGACTTAGTGGTAAACCTCCCCTAACTAAAACACCAACACCTTCAGGCATATCCCCAGCAGCACCAGTATGATGAACAGGTGCATAAGCGTTTCAATAAACTTTTGATAAGGCGTCAGTGGCGTCGGGTTATTTTTCATATCATCGTTCATCATTCATCGTTACCTCTTCCACCAGTTTCTGCAGGCTCTTGATCCGTGCTTCCCAGGTATTGGCAGCAGCGGTAGCGGTTCGGAGGGCTGACAGTGCGGGATCTGTTTCTGCAAGCGCCTGTTGGATACCTTGCAGAAACAGATCGTGATTTTCGGCCAGGTAACAACAGTTGGCGAATGTACGTATATCCTCCGAAAAGGTGGTGCTCACCACAGGCTTTCCGGCGGCCAGGTATTCGTTAATTTTGAGTGGATAAATGCTGTACGTAAGGGTATTACACAAAAACGGGATCAATACACAATCCATGTGCTGCAACAAAGCGGGCAGCTCTTCCAGCCGTCGGGCTCCGGTCATCACTACATTGGGCAGACGGATTAAACCGGTTTGTTCGGGCTCTTTGCTGTTGAGCGGCCCCACCAGAAGCAGGGTTTTATCCGGAAAAGCGAGGGCAATTTTGTGCAGCAACGCATAATCTATCCGCAGCGCATCGAGGTTGCCAATAAACCCGATTACCTGCCCCGGCCGATCCACCAGTTCCGGCGGCCGTGGAAAGGTTTCGGTAAGCACACGTTGAAACACCGACACATCGGCAGCATTAAAAAAGTGCTCTACTCTGCGCGCCACTGGTATTTTCAGTTGGTACAGATTGGTGGAGGTCACCAGGGTAATATCGGCCTGCGCACAGGCTTCGCTTTCCAGTTGCAAACCGTGCCGGGCGGTGTAGGGATCCTGACTGATGTCGTCAATACAATGGTAAATACTGCAAACGGCGCCGGTTTCGGGGGGTAAATAACCGGCAAAAAACGGGTCGTAACAATTGAGGTACACAAACCGTCCAATACCATGTTTCCGGGCCGCGCGGCGTATCGCGCTAAGTACAATCCGGTTGTTGAGGTATTGAAAAAAACGATATACCCGGCCCGGTGGCAGCCAGTTGATGGGCAGGGTTGGCGGCGGCGTTATGGCTGTAAAACGCTCTGGAATGGTGTTAAGCGTCTCGTATGTATTCTGAAAAAACAACAGCCCGGGCAAACGTTTCAGCAAGGCAGGATCGCGGCGAAGGATCCCCCGCAACAAATCTTTCCAGGAGTATGGATGATTGACGTACAGCACACGCACGGTTTTAGCCAACTCCTTCGCCATGGATAAGGATATGGAGGAATAAGCATTGTCCGTTCGGAACAAAGTGAACAGGATTACGTCGTACTGCATCGGTTTTGGCCACTTGGTCTGTTAAATGTACCGCAAAGAACGCAAAATACGTTAAACCCCACACTTTAGCGCTCTTTGCGCACTTCGCGGTGTACCCCGCACTTCGCGCACTTCGCGGTGAACATAAAATTCAAACCAATCATTAATAAGTTATGCTAAAACAAACAACAATCCTGCTCAGCGTCCTGGCATTCGCTGCCTGCAAACAGGACAAACCTGCTCCAACCCGGGAAGTAAAACAGTACACCATCGAACAGTTTTACAAAACCAACGGCACCGGAGCCGGCATTTTTTCGCCCGATGAACAAAAACTGCTCGTACACTCCAACGAATCCGGCATTTTTAACCTACAGGAAATCAATATTGCCGACGGCTCCAAAAAAGCCCTCACGCAATCTACCGTCGAGTCGTTCTTTGCCATTGATTATGTGCCCGGCACCGGCGAAGTGCTGTATTCCGCTGATAAAGGAGGCAACGAAATCAGCCACATTTACCTGCTGAAAGCCGATGGAACAAGCCAGGACCTGACACCTGGCGACAAAGCTGTGAGTAACTTTTCCGACTGGTCGAAGGATAAAAAATCCATGTACTACAGCTCCAATTTGCGTGATGAACGCTTTTTCGACCTGTACCAAATGGAAGTGGGCGTGTGGAAACCGAAAATGGTGTACCAAAACAACGATGGTTATGGCATCGACGCCGTTTCCCGCTACGGCGACTGGCTGGCACTCAGTAAATCGGTGACCACCAGCGAAAACCAGCTGTTTTTGTACGACCTGAAAAACAAACAGCTCAAGGAAGTTTCCAATCCTGCCGAACCCGGTTCCTACGGTACTTCCGGATTCAGCGCCGACGGCAAAACGTTTTTCTATACCACCGATGTGGGCAAGGAATTCGCCTACCTCGTGCAATACGATCTGGCCACCGGCCAACGCAAAACAGCCTACGAAACCAACTGGGACGTGATGTACGCCTATCAGTCGGAAAATGGCAAATACCAGGTGATTGGCATCAATGCCGACGGCAAAAACAAGCTGGTGGTGCGCGATGCAGCCGGTCAGGAAGTGGCATTTCCGGCCATCCCCGACGGCGACGTAACGGCAGTGAGCATTTCACCGAGCGAAAACTGGATGCGTTTATCGGTAGGCACCTCCAAATCGCCCAACGACTTGTATGTGTATGAATTTGCCGGCAAATCGCTCAAACGCCTCACCAACAATGCCTCTCCGGAAATCAATCCGGAGGATCTGGCAACGGCCGAGGTAGTGCGCTACAAATCGTTCGACGGGCTCGATATTCCGGCCATTTATTACAAGCCGCTGAATGCTTCGGCGACAAACAAAGTGCCTGCGCTTGTGTGGGTGCACGGAGGCCCGGGCGGGCAATCGCGCGTGGGGTACAGTTCTTTTATTCAGTATCTGGTGAACCACGGATACGCGGTACTCATGGTGAACAACCGCGGCAGCAGCGGCTACGGTAAGTCGTTTTTCAAAATGGACGATCAAAACCACGGCGAAAAAGACCTGCAGGACTGCATTTACGGCAAAAAATACCTGCAATCGCTGGATTATATTGATAAAGACCGGATTGGTATCATCGGTGGTTCTTACGGCGGGTACATGACCATGGCGGCCATGACGTTTACACCGGATGAGTTCAAGGTGGGTGTCAATATTTTTGGGGTAACGAACTGGCTGCGCACCCTGAAATCCATCCCGCCTTACTGGGAGTCTTTCCGCAAGGCGCTCTATGCCGAACTGGGCGACCCTAATACCGCCGATTCTGTGCGTTTGCACCGTATTTCACCGCTTTTTCACGCCAAAAATGTGAAAAACCCCATCATGGTACTGCAAGGCGCCAACGACCCGCGTGTACTACAAATTGAATCTGATGAAATTGTGGCTGCGGTGAAACAAAACAACATCCCGGTAGAATACCTGGTTTTCCCCGACGAAGGCCACGGCTTTGTGAAAAAAGAAAACGAGATGAAAGGATACAGCGGGGTGCTAAGCTTTTTGGATCAGCATCTGAAGGCTCCGGAGAAAGTAAAGCAGTAGAAAGTACATGATTGACGATTATATGAGTACATGATTGAAGAGGGAGGCGTTCGGCTTAAGATTTGTACGAAAGCCAAGCTGCAGGTCCCCCTCTTCAAACATGTACTCATGTAATCGTCAATCATGTACTAACTAAGACTTTCACTATCAGTCCACTTTCTTAAGGCTTTTTTCTCGCTGTGGAGCCGTTTGTTTTTCAGTCTTTGGGCAATAACGGCTTGTGGAACGCGGGTGATTTTGCGTTTTTTGGGCTTGTGAAAGGCTTTTTCTACCAGTCGAAGCAGCTTTTCTTCGGCCAGGTGTTTGTTCATGAGCTGGGAGCGCTCGGTTTGGTTACTTACGGCCAAAATGCCTTCGGAGGAAATATGAGCGGCCAGTTTTTCCATAACCTGTGCTTTTTCCGATTCGGATAATGCCATGGAAGCCTGCACATCGAGCAGGGCCTCGGCCTTGGTTTCCACCTTGTTCACGTTTTGTCCGCCGGCCCCGCTGGAACGCGAGGTACGGAAGGTGATTTCGTTTTTAAGTTGTTCGGTGTTCATAACGTGGGTAAAACGCGAATGTAATGGGTAAAGTTCCAGAGTGGGGGGCACCGCAAAGTACGCTAAGAGCGCGAAGGGGATTCACCACAAAGTACGCTAAGGGGATTTACCACTAAGGCACTTAAGGACACTAAGGGGCCGTCCGCTTCGCGCTCTTAGCATCCACCCTCTTAGTGCCCTTAAGTGCCTTAGTGGTGAAAACTCTTCGCGCCCTTTGCGTACTTCGCGGTGAATCCCTCTTAGTGCACTTAAGTGCCTTAGTGGTGAAAACTCTTCGCGCCCTTCGCGTACTTTGCGGTGCCCGTTTTGCCACCCCACGCCAAAACTCCGCTCTGATTTCCTGTTATCCTGGTACTTTTCTCATTTTTGCCTGTATTAAATACTACACATGACAAAACGCTCCGCCCTCCTGCTCGCCCTTGGCATTACCGCCGCTCTGGGCCTCTATTTCGCTCCACGCCTCTGGCAATCGGAAAAAGAAAAACACCGGCCTTCCGAAGCAGGCATGGCTTTCCTGCAATGGGGTATGGCCCGATTGTTCCCCGACGGACAATTTTACACCGCAAAATACGCCGAAGCCATGGATCAAATGCGCCTGGAAGCCCAGCTTCGCGGCGATCGCAGTCCTTCCTGGGAAGCGCTGGGTCCTAAAAACATCGGCGGACGCACCCTTTGTATGGCCGTAAATCCACTGGATACTAATGAAATCTGGCTGGGCAGCGCCTCCGGGGGCCTTTGGAAGTCTACCACGGCCGGCCTGGGCGCCAATGCCTGGCAACACGTAGAAACCGGATTCCCGGTGCTCGGTGTGGGCGCCATTGCCATGAACCCTTCCAATCCGAACGAGATGTACGTGGGTACCGGAGAAGTGTATAATGTGGAAAACTCTGCGCCCAACGTTGCCATCCGCGTAACCCGCGGCACTTACGGCATCGGTATTCTAAAAACCACCAATGGCGGCCAAACCTGGACTAAATGCCTGGACTGGAGCTATGGTCAGCTGCGGGGCGTACAGGAAATCCGGATCAACCCACTCCGGCCGGCCACCGTGCTGGCTGCCACCACTGAAGGCCTGCTCCGCAGCTGGGACTCCGGCGCTACCTGGCATACCATCCACAACAAACGGATGGCCGTAGACCTGCACTACGATCCCTCCGATACCACCCGCATTTTTGTAACCCACGGCTCGCTCGACGATCAGGATGTGAGCGGCGTGTATCGTTCCACAAACAGCGGGGCAAGTTTTGCCAAACTTGGCGCCGGGTTGCCGGCTACCTATTCCGGCAAAACACTTCTTGCTATAGCCCCTTCCGATCCATCCATCATTTTTGCCTCCGTAGGTGAAGCTTTTGCACAGGCCGGTTTGTATAAATCCGTAAACGGCGGAAATTCCTGGAGCAAGATCAATTCCGAAGATGTATGCAAATACCAGGGCTGGTATTCTCACGATATTGCCGTAAACCCGATCAATCCAAACACCTTCATCTGGGTAGGTATTGATGCCTGGAAATCAGTGAACGGAGGTTCTGTTACGGCGCAAAAAACCTATTGGTACAAATGGAATTTCGGCTACGTGCCGGCAGGTGGCTCCGAGGGTCCGCCGGATTACGTACACGCCGATATACACGGCGTGTACTACCCTACCAGCGATCCGAACAAGGTATATGCTGTTACCGATGGCGGCTTGTTTGTATCGTACGATGATGGCGAAACCTGGGCCGGACGCAATGGTGGCTACCAAACCCAGCAGTTTTATGCCAATCTGGGCAGTTCCACCACCAATCCGGAGTCTGCCATCGGGGGGATGCAAGACAACAGTACGGCCATTTATTTCGGGGATCCTTCCTGGGTACGTGTGTTGGGTGGTGATGGCGAATGTGCGGCCATTCACCCGCAAAACGACCAGATTATGTACGGTTCTTCCCAGTATCTGAACATGTACAAGAGCAATGACGGCGGGCAAAGCTGGTTTGGTATTGGCAATGAAATTTCAGGAAATGCTGCTTTTAATGGTCCTTTTGAAATAGCAACGTCCAACCCGGACATCATGTACGCGGGCGCGCAGGCGCTCTGGCGCTCCAACGATGGCGGCGATAGCTGGAACCCCGTTACGGATATTATTGCTGATGGAGATGTCATCCTGACCATTGTGATTCATCCCGAAAATCCGGATTTGGTATACCTGAGTACTGCGCCAAGCACCACCAACCAGGCCCGGGTGTACAAAGTAGATGCCTCCGATGGTTCTGTAACTCCATTAACCGGACTGCCCAACCGGGTTTGTATGGATTTGGTATTGCATCCGGATATGCCGGAGGTGGTGTATGCGGTTTTGGCAGGCTTCAACGCCAACCACGTTTGGCGCAGCACCGATGCCGGACTGGGCTGGGAAGCTATTGACAATGGTTTGCCGGATGTACCCACCAATTCCATGGTGATTGACCCGGCTACCGGGCATTTTTACGTGGGCAACGACCTGGGCGTATGGCATTCTGCAGATGAAGGCGCATCCTGGGAACTCTATTCTGCCGAGGCGCCCAACGCCATGCTGGCCATGCACCTGAGTATTGCGCCGGGCAACAAACTCCGCGTAGCCACCTATGGCCTGGGTGTTTGGCAAACGGATCTGGCCACGGCCAGCAGCGCCAAGGATCCGGTGGCGGCTATTGCTGTGGAAAAATTGAGTCCAAACCCGGCTTCAGACCAAACCGTGGTGGAATTCAGTCTTAAATCGGCGGCCAACGTAAGTATCCGGGTGCTGGATATGCAGGGCAAAATGGTTTGGGAACAAAAAGGTTTTTACCCGGCTGGCGTACAATCGCGCAACATTCCACTGCAGGGTATGCCTGCGGGCAACTACGCATTAGTGCTGGAAAACGGAAAAACTAAGGTTGGCAGGATGCTGGTAAAAAGGTAGTTACCAGGCATTGAGCAATTCCGGATGTTCGGAGTACAGAGCTTTGACGGCGTCCACCAGCCATGAACCGCTGAAGGAAATGGTGTAATGGTGGGAAAAGTAGATTACCCACTCAAAACTGGCATCGAACACCATGCCTTCGTGGGCGCCGCCAAAAATCTGGTCTGTATTAATCTCAAACAGGCCGGCTTCGCAGTCGAGCAGGTAAAGCGGTTGGTGTACCCGCTCCCGGATGATGTCGGCTATTTCCTGTTTTTTTTCTTCGGCCATGCCGTTGAGGAATACCACTTCCGAAGGAGAGGATTGGGTGAGTGGATCCCAGAAATTGGAATCAAAATTCCATTTTTCCTTCAGGGTTTGGCGCAAATAGCGGGCTTGTTCGCCGGTAATGCGTTTGGGGGCGCTGCCGTTGGGTACGTATTCAGATTGCAGTGGATCTGAGGGAAAAAGCACCGGAAGTTCGTGTGCAATGGTGCGTGCAGATTTTTCTACCACACGGAACAAAGAGCGCAGGTATTCCGGCACGTTGGGGTCGATGGGAATATGCACCTGTTTTTCGCGGTTGGCGATATGGATATCCAGCAGAAATTTAACCGGCGCGGCGGCGGCTATTTTTTCCATAGCCTCCTGGGCCAGATCGGTATTGAAAACCGTGAAATAATGCAGGTAATTGCCGGAAAAACGCTCAGAACCGCGCGGAATGCCGTTGCAGGTTTCGTCGAGCGCCTGATGTATGGGATCCAGATAGCCGGAAGTCCAGTCGTCATACCAGGGGGCTCCGGCCGGATAGCCGGTCCAGCGCCTCATTTGGAAGTGCAGGGTCATTACCTGCAGGCTGTGCGGATGCGGTTTTCCGTAGCCGTTTGACAGCCATTTTTCACCTTCCTGTCGCAAAGCAACCGCCTGCGTGGTTTGGTCTGGTATATCCAAATAATGATCTTCCTCTGGTTTTCGTCCGCAGCAGCCGGTTTCCACGCGCAATTGCGTCTCTGTTGGGGCAGAGATGCGCACGTAGTGCCACCGGTGATCTAGTTGTTTATATAAGATGATTCGCTGCACAGGATGTTAGTTTTCAAGTGTTTGAGTATGGGAGTTTTTGGGTTGGCGTTGGGTCTGGGTGTGTCGCGGAATGTTTTTGACAAGAATACGATGGCGCACATAGACGTAACGCCAACTCAAAAACTCCCACACCCAAACACTTCAACACTTTAACATTCGAATCCCGTGCCATATTCATCAATAACCAGTCATTCGTCGATTTTTTTCCAGAAAAAATGAAAAAACCATGACGAAAAGGCGGGAAAATGGCTCAAAACGGGATTGTTTTTAAGGGGAATGGGAAATTTTTGGACTTACCCCTTGCATTGCATGTTAAAACTACCTTAATTTTGTGGCACGTTTTGAGGCGGTTTAATCCACCATGAACATTCGCAGACGGTCCTTTCTAATCCAGCATGCCGTCGTTGTTTAATCACATTCCATTTACTGTGTAATCCGGTTTGACGACACATTTGAGGCCCCCGACACTTATGAAAACGGTGTTTTGTCAACCTGATTCTGTAACAAAAATTTGCGAATGAACGACTTGCACACGAATCTAACATTTCCATCAGACCCGAAAAATGTATCCAAAGTCGAACCCTTCGTCCATGATGTAGCTACCCGCTACAATCTCCCTCCGGATAAACACGGAGACATCCTGGTAAGTCTTACAGAAGCTGTAACCAATGCTGTGCTGCACGGCAACCGGGGCGATTGTACCAAAAACGTTTCCATTTCACTCAGCCGCAAACAGGATGCCCTCGCTATCAGCGTGAGCGATGAAGGTCCGGGTTTCGATCCTTCCGCAGTGCCGGATCCAACCAGCCCGGAACACATCGAATGTTGTGGCGGACGCGGTTTGTACCTGATGCGCCACCTCAGTGATGAGTGTAGCTTCAAACGCGGTGGAAGAACCGTGGAAATGCGTTTTAAATTGTAATGATTTCTTTTTTTGATAGCCTTGAACGGGGCTTATGGCATTCACGCCATAAGCCCCGTTTCATTTTCGGGGAGAACAAAACAGAAGCCCGCTAATGTCACCCGGGAAAACCTCTCAAAAACACTTCCTCATACCCATGCGCCTGCTATTGCTGCTTTTCCCGGTATTGTTACAGGCTCAGGCAAAACCGCTGAGCCAGGCCCACGCGCACAACGATTATGCACACGAGCGTCCGCTGCTGGATGCGCTGGATCAGGGATTTGCTGAAGTGGAAGCCGATGTTTTTCTGATCGACGGCGATTTATACGTATCTCATGTAATGCCGCTGTGGAAAGACAGTACCCGTACCCTGAAAAGTCTTTACCTGGAACCTTTGAAACGGCGTATTGAGGCCAACGGCGGCCGCGTATTTCCTGCCGATACAGGCTTTTTTTACCTCATGATCGATATCAAAACCGAACCGGATACCACCTATAAGGTTATTCGGCAGCAACTGATGGATTATGCTGCTATGATCAGTTTAGTGCGCGACAGTCTGGATGAACCCCACAAACCAGTGAAGGTGTTTTTGTCGGGAAACAGGCCCAGGCTGGAGCTGCTGCTGACTCAAACACCGCAACCTGCCGCATTGGATGGTAGAATGGACGATCTGGGCAAAGCGATACCGCTGGCCCTGATGCCTGTAGTGAGTGCGCCCTATAAAGAAGTATTGCGCTGGAACGGTCGGGGAAAACCTGATGAAAGAGACCTCCAATGCCTGCATTATCTGGTGCAGGATGCGCATGCAGAAGGCAAAAAAGTGCGCCTTTGGGGCATCCCCGACAAGCCCCGGGTATGGGCTTTTTTACTCAGTCAGGGTGTGGATCTGATTAATACAGACAAGCTGGAGGAGTTCAACCGTTGGGTTGCTGGACGTTAGCACTTGTGCCTGATGAATGTTTTTCACACACACTCTAACGTCCAGTTACCCAATGTCTATTCGTCCTTTTTCTTTTTCCGGAACAAGAGGCGCTCAATGATGCCTTCTTTTTTCTTTTCTCCCTTCTCTTCGTCTTCTTTTTTATCATCCGGATCGGCGGGTGCTTCACCGCCGGGAGGTGGAAGGTTTTTTCGGTTGGTATAGAGTTCCATCAAGGAATCACGCAGGAGGGAATCCTGCCCGGCTTGTTGCATAATGAGTTGGAAAGAATCTGGCGCTACACTGATCCACGACTGGCACCCAAGTAGATTGAGCACTTCCGGTTTTGGTGTAGGGAATTTTTCCAGCAACATTTTATTGAGCTTTTTATCGCTCGCAATGCGGTTCCAGAATCCGCCCACAATTGGCAGGGCCATAGCCGAACCTTGTCCGAGTGCCATGATGCGGAAACGCACGGCGGGGCTTTCACCGCCCACCCAGGCGCCGGTTACGAGCTGCGGATTGTAGCAGATAAACCAGCCGTCGGAGTGGTTTTGGGTGGTACCTGTTTTGCCGGCAAAATCGCCGCGCACGTAGGAGCGCAGACGCGCGCCGGTACCGTAGTCCACCACATTTTGCAGCATTTTGGTCATAGTGGCTGCCTGATCTTCTGTCAGTGCCTCAACAGGCGTTTGCAGGGCCGGGTTTTCAGTGAGCGATTTCTGACGGTCGTAAATCACTTTACCCCGGCGGTCAACCACCGTAAGTACGGCTACCGGATCCGGACGTTTTCCGGCATTGGCCATCGTGCCGTACACTTTCATCATATCGTACAGAGAGATGTCGGCGGCGCCCAGGCTGATACCGTATTCCCTGGGAAGTGTGGCAGTAATGCCCATTTTTTGGGCCAGATCGATGGTTTTTTGAATACCTACCTTTTCAATGAGCTGTGCCGTTACCACATTTACAGAACGGGTGAGCGCTCCGGTCATGGAGTACCAGCCGCCATAGGTTTCGTCGGCATTGTGCGGTTCCCAGTCCACAATTTTACGGATTTCATTGGGGAAATAAGAGCAAGGCTTGATGGTATCCTGCAGGGCTGCTGCGTATACGATGGGTTTGAATGTAGAACCAACCTGGCGCTTGGTGAGGTTGTGGTCCAGCTTAAAATTTTTAAAGTTGATACCGCCTACCCAGGCCTTAATGTAGCCGTTGTGGTGGTCCATGGCCATAAATCCGCAATTGAGCATGCAGAAGTAATAGCGCACAGAATCCAGTGGAGAAAGCATGGTATCGCGTTCAGAGCCGCCGTTTTTCCACACGTAGATGTTCATTTTCACGGGTTGCTCAAACGCTTTGCGCGCATCTTCATCGCTCATGCCGGCCTCTTTCAGGGATTGCCAGCGCTGACTGCCCTCTACCTGTTTGTCAATCCATTTATCGTCGCCCCAGGGTTTTTCGCCTTTTACGTTTTTCCAGTGCTGGTCAAATTGCTTTTGCAGTTTTTCCATTTGAGTCAGTACCGACTCTTCGGCGAATTGCTGCATTTTGGCGTTTAGCGTGGTATAGATCTTAAGTCCGTCGGTGTACAGATTGTAAGGTTTTCCGTCTTCGTTTTTCAGGTCTTTGAGCAGTTTGGGCATCACATCCGTGCGTAGGTATTCCCGGAAATAAGTGCCGGTACCTTCGTTGTTGTTGTCTACGTCGTAACGTTTAGCACCCACTGGTTTTTTGCTCAGTTCATCGTATTCTGCCTGGCTCAGGTGGTTGTTTTTCACCATCTGAAGCATCACCACGTTGCGGCGTTTTTTGGCATTTTCCGGGTTTCGGAGCGGGTTGTAGA
Organism: Saprospiraceae bacterium; assembly: GCA_035299505.1. Taxonomy (GTDB): domain Bacteria; phylum Bacteroidota; class Bacteroidia; order Chitinophagales; family Saprospiraceae; genus M3007. The sequence goes on from DATGWL010000094.1 coordinate 31,334, forward strand.
GCGTGGTGCCTTTCAGCATGCCCACCAGAGTGGAAGCCTGATCTACGGTGAGGTCGTTGGGTTTTTTACCAAAAAACTGTCGGGAAGCTACATTGATCCCAAAGGCGTTTTCCCCAAAGGGGACGGTGTTCAGGTAAAGGCCGAGCAGTTGTTGTTTGGTGTAAACTTTTTCCAGTTTAATGGAAATGAAGTTTTCCCGTATTTTGTTGATAAGCAGGCTAATAACATTGCTTACAACGGGAATTTTGTAGGTTCTTTTTTCGGTTTTTATGGCCAGGTAATCTTTGCGCGGGTAGAGATTTTTAGCCAGCTGCTGACTCAGGGTGGAGCCGCCGCCGCGTTGTTTTTGACCGGCTGCAATGCCGTAAAACACGCGGAAATAACTCATGATATCAATACCGCTGTGTTCCAGAAAACGCTTGTCTTCCGTAGCAATCAGCGCGTTGATGATGTAAGGAGAAACCTTGTCGAGCGTTACAGCCGTACGGTTTTCAATGAAATATTTGCCGATCAGCACACTGTCGGCGGTATAGATCTCTGTAGAGTTGGCGGTTTCAATTTCGCGCAGCTCATCGGTGGATGGGAGTCGGCCAAAGAGTCCGAACCAAACGCCGAAGATGAGGAACATCAGCAGTGCAAAGCCTGCGCGCAGGCCATTTTTCATCCACTGAACGGCGGTGGCCAGGCGTGGATTAGCTGTTTTGAAGGCAGCCCAGCGCGTGGTAACAGGTGCAGTTATTTGCGCCCAGCGGGAGCTTATTGGAGCGAGGCGGGGTTGCACGGCATCCGAAAGCTTCTGGCGGTAGTCCTTCATCCGGTTGAGAAATGGCAATGCCTGGTGGTAAACACCACCCCACAAAAGCCAGTCAATCAACCAGGTCACCCCCAAAGCCATGGCAAACGCCAGCATAGACAGGATAAAATCGATCATGGTATGTTCCCAAAAAGTGGGCGAAGGTACGAAAGTTCCTGGATTATTGGACGGCCCTACGGTTGACGGTAGACGGTGGACGGCCTACGGCTTACGGTAGACGGTAGACGGTAGACGGTGGACGGCTTACGGTGGCGTTGCTTTTGAGATTTGGGCTTAAGCACACCGTAAGCCGTCCACCGTCCACCGTCCACCGTCCACCGTAGGCCGTCCACCGTCTACCGTAAGCCGTCCACCGTCCACCGTAAGCCGTCCACCGTAAGCCGTCCACCGTCCACCGTCTACACCTTCTGATACTTATTCCGGTATTCCATCGGGGTTAGGCCTGTAATTTTTTTGAATACATCGCGGAATGCCTTGGTATCGGTATAGCCAACGTCCATCATGACTTCCTGTACGTTCAACCTGCTGTTTTCGAATTTGCGTTTAGCTGCTTCTATTTTCACACGCTGGATGTATTCCAATACGGTATTGTTGGTGGCGTTTTTGAAACGGCGTTCAAAGCTGCGTTTACCGATGGCTGCGTGTTCGGCCAGTTGCTCCACCGTAATTTTTTCATTGACATGCTGTTCAATAAACTCCTGGGCATGCCGGATTTCGGGGTCATTGTGGTCTTTTTGTCCCTGAAACATCATAAACGCAGATTGGCTGTTTCGGTCTATATCGATGGCAAAAAATTTTGAGGCCAGGATAGCCAGATCGCGACTGGTATACTTTTCCACCAGATACAGCAACAGGTTCCAGTAAGAGCTGGCGCCGCCGCTGGAGTACAGGCGCGGGCCTTCGGTGATGATGCTACCATCCACCAGTTCTACCTCCGGAAACATCTGGCGGAACTCCCGGGCGAAAAGCCAGTGGGTGGAGCATTGTCTGCCATTGAGGAGACCGGTGGAGGCCAGCAAAAAAGCCCCAATACACAAGGATGCCACCTCTGCGCCGCCCTCGTATTGCTTTTTTACCCATGGAATAATTGCCTGATTGCGTTGTACAGCGGTAGGAATATCTCCGCTGATGGCAGGAATAAACACCAGATCGAACTGCGTACCGGCGTCCAGGGTCTGGTCCGGATGTATGGTAAACAGGCCGTCGTTCAGATGAACAGCGGGTGTGGCTCCTACCAGCGATACCTCGAACAGGACGGGTTTCCCGGCCGAAGTCAGGAATTGATTCACTGCGGTAAACATATACCGTGGATCTACAATGGCGGCAGGAACAGCAGTTTCCGGGGCCAGGATAGCTATCTTTTTCATGTGGCAAATATAAACAGAAAGTTTTGTCGCAAACAACCCTGCAACTTGTCGTTTTTGCCACTTACAGCTTGTTGGGCAACTCCTGCACCTTTGTGTTATCAAAATCAGCAGGAAAATGACACAGATCGTTTCGTATTTAAGCTTTAACGGGAATTGCCGGGAAGCCATGAGTTTTTACCGGGATTGCCTGGGTGGCGAGCTTCGGATGCAAACGGTGGGTGAGATAGAAACGGATCTGGAAATGCCCAAAAACATGGCAGATACGGTACTGCAGGCTACACTGAGCAAGGGGCAACTGGTGTTGATGGGTTCTGATCTGGTGGAAAGTACAGTACAAGGCACGGGAGCCCGGATTTCCCTGATGTTGCAGTGCAGTAATGAGGCAGAGCTCCGGCAATATTTTCAGGCCTTGTCGGCAGGCGGAACCATCACGCAGTCATTGCAAACCAATCATTGGGGTGCACTCAGCGGACTGCTCACAGATCGTTTCGGTATTGCCTGGCAGTTGTACTGGGCCGGGCATGCGCAAAGGCCGTTGCCGGAAAAACTCGCCGCGCCCGCGCGTCGTGCGCTGGCAGGTGCGGGTATCCACGTGCTCGGGGATCTGGCCGGTTTTTCACAAAAGGCAGTAGCAGCCTTGCATGGAATGGGCCCTAATGCTATGCAACAATTGAATCTGGCTATGGATCAGGCAGGTATTAATTGGGTAAAATAAAATAATTTGTTTGTTAAAATACAAAATGTTTTATTTTTGCCCCCCCAATGCCCCCCCAATGCCCCCCAATG
>DATGWL010000095.1:0-7238 GCA_035299505.1 Saprospiraceae bacterium
TGTAGTGCTCAAGGCTTTTCGATCCGTTCAGAACCTCCTCAACAACTCGCTTTTTAAACTCGTCCGAGTAGTGGTTTACTTTTTTCATCTTTGTCCTGTTTTATGTTTACTTTTCGTGTAAACCTATTTTAGGACAAGTCACATATTCAACTTTTCAAATTTAGCCACCCTCCACTATCGCAATCTCCTCCTCCGTTAGCCCATACAACCCATACACCAGCGCATCAATCTCCGCCTCCAAAGCCGTAGTGTCTGCCTGAGGGTCGGATTGCTTGGCGGCGAGGATGCGGGATACCAAATTATCCAATTGCAATTTGCCGTTTGAAATTTTTGGTATTGGCACAGTTTCAACATAGGCTTTTGACATTGAAAAATAGCCTCCCCTCATTTTGGAGACTATGGCGCTTAAGCAAAATTTTATTACCTTGGAATTTAATATTCCAAGGAGGCTATGATCCTTTATTGGACAAAAAAAGGTCGTTTTGTTTAAATAAATTCCTTTGTCGACATAGCAAAATTGATTCTCATTGGATGTCTCTGGCCAAACGATTTTCATTTCTTCAAATTCAGTAAAGTAACTTGCTGCACAACGTTGAAGTGCGTACCATTCATATCTGATTCCCGTTTCAGCAACATTTCTCTTCTCTAATTGAGTTCTAAATTTCAATAAATATTGATATACACTTGAATATCTTTTTTGAAACTCGCTTTCTGCAATTTCAGAAGATCCTGAAATATTCACATCTTGATGCAAAGGGAAATGCCAAGGGATAAATAATATAAACTGTTCGGTTTTATGCAAGTTCTGGAACTTTTTTATTTCTTTTCCTGATAAAAACGGCTTTATCACCTCCGCACTTCTCGCATCCTCTGCGATCAACCGATCCCTGGTGGCAGCGTCAATCACAAAAGCTTCGTTCAAGCCGGTTTTGATCCCATAGTAGATTTTTCCCTGCACATATTCCCCCAGCGGAGTACCCGCTGCACGCAGTTTGTCGAGCAGTTGCTGCACGCCCTGATTGCTCAGCGTCCAGCCGGAATTACTCAGGCTTTCGAGGCTCACGGAAAATGCATTGCTGCGGATGTATTCGCTCAAAGAGCGCTCGTACGTCAGGGTGTTCACGGTGACTGCCGGGAAAACAGGCCGCGCTTCCGCCCGGCTCATCTCGAAAATGCAGGGGTAGGTAGTAGCCTCCTCAAATACAGGCAAATCGCCAAAATCGCTGATACCTTCTATGCGCTGGCGTTTTACAAACTGTCGTAGTTTGTCGCCGTAGCCGGCCCGCATCCATTTGTTCGGCAGGATGTAGCTGAATTGGCCGCCTGGGCGGAGGATGTTCATGCCGCGCTCCACGAAATACACGTAGAGATCGGCGGTGCCGGCAAAAGTTTCAAAAACAGTCTGGAAATGAGGCTTGAAAGCTGCCAGCTCTTCCTGACGGATATACGGCGGATTCCCCAGCACCACATCAAACCCCACATATTCGCCCTTATCATCCAATACTTCCGGAAATTCAAACCGCCACTCAAACGAATTGCGGTACAGCGGGCCACTTTTGTATTCCTCGAGCTTGCGTTCCAATTCCGCAATTTCGGCATTCAGTTTGGCCTTTTCCTTTTTGATGGTTTCGGGGTCTTTTTTGGCTTCGCCAAAAAGGTCCAGGTTATTGTCGAGCAACACCAACTGACCTCTTTTGGGTGATAGCGCCTTATTGAACGGGTTGCGGTTGAACACTGCTTGCCGGAACTCGTCTTTGATCTTTTGGATAAAAGTGCGGAGTTCTTCTTTGCCGTCTTTGGTGCGTACATTTTTATAGGCTTGCACCGCCAGCAGGTAGTCGGCATGACTGAATTTTTGCTTCTTAAACACGTCCGACAAATCCTCATCCAGCGCAAACCGGCTCACCAGCGAGTTTCCGGATTTAATATTGATGTCAATATTCGGCAGCGTTTCAAGGCGCTGGTATTTGCTTTCGGAGGTAAAATAGGCGTGTTTCAGGAGTTCTATCCACAAGCGCAACCGGCAGATCATCACCGATTTGGGGTTTATATCCACCCCGAACAGGCAGTTTTCAATCAGTGTTTGTTTTTCTGTAAACAGGGCTTCCTGAATGCGCTGGGACGAAGTGTTGCCAGGTTGGTATTCAATGGGCTGGTCGGTATTGGCGTCCGTGAGGATCAATTCATCATTGCCAACTACGGCATTGATGGTCAGCAGTTTGCCATCTGCGTCGCAGAGTATGCCAAGGTCGCTTTTGATGGCAATGAGTTCATTGAGGGCACTTACAAGGAAGTGTCCGCTGCCCACCGCCGGGTCGCAAATGCGCAGGTGGTTGATGATGGCATTAGCTTCCTTAATCGGCGTTTTATGGCGTATCAGTTCGTTGTGCAGGTCGGTTTCTACATTGGCGCAATCCCAGCCAAAGCGTTCGTTGAATTTTTGCAGAACGGCACGGCGCAGGGTTTCCCGGCACATGTACATGGTTATAAAGCCGGGTGTAAAGAACGAGCCGTCGCGGTATCCGTTTATTTTTTCAAAGATGAGGCCCAGTACGGAGGCATTGATAACGGCCCGGTTTTCGGCCTGTATCCGGGCTTTGGCGTCGCTGCTGAAGTCGTAGGCGTCGAGAAACGCAAAGAGATAAGCCAAGGTGGTCATCTCTTTGGGCGCATTGGCGTTTTGCTGTAATACAGAATTAGGCAGTACCGGCATGGTAAGCCGGTCTGATAAAGAAGAGACGCGCAGGGTACGGCGTTCCAGCTCCGTTTGTTCAAACAGCGAACTATTCAGGTAGGGAATGTTGTGGAACTTTTTCTGCACCGATTCGCGGCGTTCACCTTCCGGAACGGCCAGTACGTGGAAGAACAGTTCGTTGAGTTCATCGTAGTCCTTAACCCTTTCCACCGTAAGCAAGCGCTCTGAACCGCCTCTCCAGCGGAGCAGTTGACCTTCAAGCAATTTCAGGAACAAAATGCGGTTGAGCCAGGTGATACAGAGCTCCAGGGCAATGCTAAAGCGCTGATATTCAGGTGTGTCGCCAAACTGATCCAGGCCGGTTGCATCTCTCCATACGCCGCTGACTTCCAGTTCGGAAAGGGTATTTTCAAGCAAACTACCTTCGCAGCGGCGTTTGGAAGCCCGGTCTATGATCTTTTTCCCCCCTTCTTTCACTTCCTCAAGGCCCAGGATATACAGCAGTTCGTCGTAGAACTGTTTATTCAGGGCATTGCTGTCGTTGGCAAACGCTTTTTTGAGCAAATGCTGAGGCGACAGAATTTTGTATAAATCGAGCAGTAATTCGTCGTCGTTGGGGTCCTGGTTAGTAGCAGCTGTGGCGTAATCGCGCAGGTCGAAGGTGCAGCAGCGCAGTTCCGGCAGTTCCTTTTCAAAAAACGGCGCGGCAATTTCTCTGTAGAACCAATCGGTGATACCGGTGCCCATCCGGCCCTCTTTCCAATCAGCATATTGCTTCAGCAATTTTTGGTTAGCGTAGATATGTCGCTCAAAATCAGCAGCATCAAAAATGTACCAGGTATGGATATTGTTGATGACCAGGTGTCGAATCTCTTTGTTTTCGCCACCGCTTCGTTCATTCAGGTAATAACGAAGCAATTCGTGAAGCGCCTTGCCATTTGGTTTGTCAGGCGAGATCATTTCCGATTTATTGCCCGGCTTTTTTGTTTCAATAATGACCCCGACCGAGTCTTTGGCTGTGCGGCCATTATGGATCACCAGATCCTGACGATCTTTGGTATTGACAAAATGTTCTTCGCGGTAGAAAGCAGCTTTGAGGAAATCAGAAACGATATTTTTGAGGTGTTCTTCACTTTCTGCTGCAGAATGGTCCAGGTGTTCGAGCAGTATTGATAGTTCTGATCTAAACCGTTCGAGTTTGCCGCGTTCGACATTTTGAGCGCGGTAGGCTGGCTGAAGTGTTTTAGATATGGTCTGGGCGAGGAGTTTCATGGATTCGAAATGGTTTGCAGGGCAATAATAGGGCAATTTTTTTTCTTTGACATGCTCTTGAAAATAAGACGCAGCAAAAAAACAGGCCTCCCCAACCGCTGCCGGGAAGACCTGTCGAACATTGAGCTAAACGTAATTACTTCACATCAAAACGATCCAGATCCATCACTTTGGCCCAGGCTGCGGCAAAGTCTTTCACCAGCTTCGCCTGGCCATCAGCGCAGCCGTACACTTCGGCAATGGCGCGCAACTCGGTGTTGGAACCAAAAATCAGGTCCACCCGGGAGCCAATCCATTTCAGATCGCCCGTTTTGCGGTCTCGGCCTTCAAACAGATCCTGGGTGTCTGACAAGGCTTTCCAGGTAATGCCCATGTCGAGCAAATTCAAAAAGAAATCATTGCTCAACACGCCCGGACGCTTGGTGAACACGCCCGTCTGGGAGCCGTCGTAGTTGGCGCCCAGTACGCGCATACCGCCTACCAGCACCGTCATTTCCGGCGCGGTGAGGGTGAGAAGCTGCGCCTTGTCCACCAGCAGATTTTCTGCTTTTACCGGCATGTGTGGCTTGGCATAGTTGCGGAAGCCATCGGCCAGCGGGTGCAGTACCTGGAAGGATTCCACATCGGTTTGCTCCTGGGTGGCATCCGTGCGGCCAGGGGTGAAAGGCACCGTCACCGGATGACCGGCATCTTTAGCGGCTTTTTCCACCGCAGCGCAGCCGCCCAGCACGATCATATCGGCCAGCGAGATCTGTTTGCCGCCTTTGTTGGCAGCATTAAAATCAGCCTGAATGGCTTCCAGTTTTTGCAATACTGCTGCCAGTTGCGCCGGGTTGTTCACGGCCCAGTCTTTTTGCGGAGCCAAACGAATGCGTGCGCCATTGGCGCCGCCGCGCTTGTCGGAACCACGGAAGGTAGAGGCTGAGGCCCATGCGGTAGATATCAATTGAGATACGGTGAGGCCGGAAGACAGGATTTTACCTTTGAGGGCTTCCACGTCCTGCGCATCCACCAGCGGGTGGTTTACGGCTGGTACCGGATCCTGCCAGATCAGTTCCTCAGCCGGTACTTCCGGACCCAGGTAGCGGGCGCGCGGACCCATGTCGCGGTGGGTCAGTTTGAACCAGGCGCGGGCAAAGGCGTCGGCAAACTCGTCAGGATTTTCAAAGAAACGACGGGAGACTTTCTCATACGCCGGGTCCATACGCAAGGCCAGGTCGGTGGTAAGCATCACCGGCGTGTGGCGTTTGGCCGGGTCGTGGGCATCGGGTACTGTTCCTGCGCCGGCGCCGTTTTTAGGCACCCACTGATGAGCGCCTGCCGGGCTCTTGGTGAGCTCCCATTCAAATCCGAACAGGTTTTCGAAGAAGTTGTTGCTCCATTTGGTTGGCGTGGTGGTCCAGGCGCCTTCCAGACCGGAAGTGATGGTGTCGCCGGCATTTCCTTTGCCGTAGGTGTTTCTCCAGCCGGTGCTCATCTCTTCAATGCCGGCAGCAGCTGGTTCGCGGCCCACGTATTTGCCCGGATCGGCAGCGCCGTGGGTTTTACCAAAGGTGTGTCCGCCGGCAATCAAGGCCACGGTTTCCTCATCGTTCATGGCCATCCTTCCGAACGTTTCCCTGATATCGCGCGCAGCAGCCAGTGGATCAGGGTTGCCGTTGGGGCCTTCCGGATTCACATAAATCAAGCCCATCTGCACAGCGCCCAGCGGATTTTCCAACTGGCGGTCGCCGGAGTAACGCTTGTCGCCCAGCCACTCGGTTTCAGAGCCCCAGTAGATGTCTTCTTCCGGCTCCCACACGTCGGCGCGGCCGCCGCCAAAACCAAAGGTTTTGAAGCCCATGGATTCCAGGGCGCAGTTGCCTGCCAGGATCATGAGGTCGGCCCAGGAGAGGTTTCTGCCGTATTTCTGTTTCACCGGCCAAAGCAGCAAACGCGCCTTGTCGAGGTTGGCATTATCCGGCCAGGAGTTCAGTGGTGCAAAACGCTGGGTACCGGAGCCGCCGCCGCCACGACCGTCGTGAATACGGTAGGTGCCTGCGCTGTGCCAGGCCATACGGATAAAAAATGGACCATAGTGACCATAATCAGCCGGCCACCAGTCCTGAGAGTTGGTCATCACTTCAATGATATCAGCCTTTACCGCCTTCAAATCAAGCGATTTGAAAGCTTCGGCATAATCAAAGTCTTCGTCCATAGGGTTGGAAAGCGAAGAGTTCTGACGCAGAATACTCAGATTCAACTGATTGGGCCACCAGTCGCGGTTAGAGGTGCCTCCTCCGGCCACGTATTTCAGCATACCGCTGGAGAAGGGACATTTGGCAGTGCCATTATTTTCCATGTTTTGTATAGTTAGGATGGTTAAAGTAGTGATTTTTTTAGTGACGGGGTGACTGCCAGTCACCCCGTCACTAAAACGCGAACCCGACAAATTTCAGATCCACCCCACAAAGAAACGATGATTCGAATCATAAGCAAAGCTGATTTTATCTATTATTCTATAGGTAAAAACTATAACTTTGCCCAGTCAATTAAGTCGTGTAGTGACGACATTTTTGTATGACCCTACAACAACTCGAATATATCATTGCCCTGGACACCCACCGACAATTTTCGGCGGCCGCAGCGGCTTGTCACGTATCCCAACCATCGCTCAGTGCGTTGGTGCAGAAGCTGGAGGACGAGCTTGGCGTCAAAATTTTCGACCGCAGTCGGCAGCCCGTGGCGCCCACGGAAATCGGGCAGGAAATCATTGCGCAGGCCCGATTAGTGCTGCAGGAGGCCAATCACCTGCGCGAACTGGTAAGCGATCACCGGGAGAACATTACCGGCGATTTCCGGCTGGGCATTATTCCCACCCTGGCGCCTTACCTCTTGCCCTTGTTTTTGAAAAAATTTGCCGAAAAACACCCGCTGGTTAACCTTTCCGTAAGCGAACGCACCACGGAGGGCTTGCTGCGCATGTTGCAACAAAACCAGCTCGATGCAGCCCTGCTGGCCACGCCCACCGGCGAGACCGGAATGACGGAAATGCCCATTTTTCAGGAGGAATTTGCGGCTTATGCGCCCCATGAGCCTGCTGTATTGGCAAAACGTTACCTGCTGGCCAAAGACATAGACCCCAACCGACTCGTACTGCTGGAAGAAGGTCATTGCCTGCGCAAACAGGTGATCAACCTCTGCCAGCTGCAAAAAGAACAGAGTCGTTTCCGCAACATCCACTACGAAGCCGGCAGCCTCGAAACCCTCCGCCGGCTGGTGGAAGCACATT
>DATGWL010000096.1:0-34187 GCA_035299505.1 Saprospiraceae bacterium
GGGTGACTGGCAGTCACCCCGTCACTAAAAAACGCCGACCCTCAGCGGTAAATAACCTACTCCGCCACAATTTTCCCTGTTTTAACCGTATCTCCTGCCCGTACACGCCAAAGGTACATGCCTGCTTGAGCCATAGCAGACGCAGGAATCTCCAGCGCTGCAGGCCCCTGCGGCAGGTTAACTTCCTGATGGAAAAGCAGTCGGCCGGAAACATCCAGCAGGTCCAATACCACCTGGTCCTGAGCAATCAACTGCAATGGAATCACTGAGCCATGTTGCGTTGGGTTAGGCTGAGCATCTCCGATAAGGTGCTGGTTTTCAGGTGTCTGCTCGTAAAAGCCAACCAAATTTCCGCAGGTCAAATCACAAATTTTAACCGCTACAAATTCCAACGGAGTAGAAGGTGGATTGCTGGAATTTACCACAACACTTTCCGGGATAGGTGCAGAAAGCGGATCTGGTGCAGGAAATACGTAGCTTTTGTCCACAAAACGCCAGGATGTATTGTTGGGCAGCTCCGTGTAAATACCCAGCATGAGCTTTCTGCACTCCAAAATATCCAGGGTATCCAACACATTGTCCTTGTTGGCATCTGCTGCTATCCATTGATAAGGGTTGTCTAGCAAGTCAATACCATCAATATGTTTTTGGAGGATGACCATGTCGAAGGTGCTTACTCCCTCAAGTTGATTGTCATCTTTATTTGGTGAAATGGTAATATCAATGTCCTGAGGAATGGGAAGATTTGGGTCGAACCCGCTACAACCATTGCCATCACCCAAATCAAAAACTGAAAAGGGCGGCAAAAATGGAGTAGGAGGAAAGTCAAAATTATAAGTAATCTCATCTGGCACATCTCCACAAGCGGAAGCAGAGCATACAATCGGGATAATCGGCTCTGGATCGCAGGCATTCAAATTATCCTGCACCAACACATAGGTTTCGCAGAAATCTGCATTGCCGGCCACATCCTGGCTCCAGACTTCCACGAATTGCTCACCCTGCTCATCACAATCATAGGTTACACTGGTGATCGGGTTGCCCTGGTTATCGAGCGGGAAGCCAGTACCTGTTCCCGACTTGCGGATTCCAATTTTGAGCAGATTACCCGGAGTGGCATTGTCTTCCATGTATTGCAGGAAATCAGTTGCCCAGAGGGTAATCAGCTGCGTTGGCATAAGGTTGACACTCAGACCATTGAGGCAAACAACAGTAGGTTTTTTACAGTCTTTTACCTGGAAACTCTTTTCGTTTGTCAACAACTGGCCGCCACCATAAGTTATTTCCCAACGGATTTTATGCTGACCATAAGGAAGTTCCGGCGACACGATACTGGCTGGATTATCAGCCGGCGACCATACCAACCTGAAATAGCTTGAATCTCCTGTCGCACTTGATTGCAGGGCAAAGCGGTATTTTTGATTGGCCGGCACCGGACGTTCATCAAAACTACGCGCAGTACCGCCTGAGTAGTTTGGATTGAAAGCGTTATTGTAATTTACTGTATTCGGATCAGGTAAATTGTCACTGTCAACCACGGTTTCCAGGGTTCCATTGCCGTCCAGATCTAGGAACAACAAGCAACGAACCTGGATACTACCGGGGCAGGTGTCGCGGAGCGTCAGTTCCAGTTCAACCCCTTTTTCAACCAGGTCATGAAGCTGAAGATTGGGGTCCCACCAATAAATTTCATTCCAGAACTGGGCATCATTGGGAGTAAGGTCGCAGCCATCGATAGCTGCCTGGGTGTTTAATATCGTGGGGGCACATTGCGCATGTGCAGATTGAAGCCCGAAAAGACAGGCAAGCAAGGTTAGTAGTAGCTTTTGCATGAGAGATTATGGTGTACGGTGAATAGTTGGTGTTTTCCTCAAATAGCAGGATACCCTGCAACCTGAAAGCGCTGCAAGTTATACGGTTTTTTTGCGAAAAAACAAACTAAAACCTCCGTAAATGTGTCGGCTTTTTACATCAAACAAACAATTCGGTTAAATCCGAACCAGCTTGCCGTGAACAAGTTCATCTCCCATACGCATGCGCCACCAGTATACGCCCGGTCCGGGCAATGCCTCTGCTGGCAACGCCAATTGATGCATTCCTGCTGAGAACTGCTGCGTAATGTTCCACTGGATGCGACCATTACCATCCAACAGTTCCAGTTCGACAGGCATAGCTGCCGGCAATTCCAGGGGCCAAATGACGCCCCCGCCGGTTGGATTAGGCCAGGGAGAAAGATTGGCATCCGGCGCTGTGTTTCTCACCGCTACGGCGAGCGGGCGTATGCCCTGGTCCTGCGGATAAACTTCAGGAGTTAATCCTGCAGCAGCCAGATCGGCAAGACTCTCCGACACAAGCGCCTGACCCTGAGCGCGTACGCGTACGTAGAAAACAGGTTTACCCTTCACCACCCAGGCCGGCTCCTGACCCGACCAGCTCAGGTGCAGCTTACCCTCCTTCCCAATGGACCAATGCTCTGTTTCTATGGGTAAATGAGCAGAGGGCAATACTTCCAGAACCTGTACCGACGAGGCGAAGGGGAAGGAACATTGGAAGCCGTCAATCAGTCCAGTTTCGCTGCTGTAAAAAGGAATATCGTACACTTCGCCCGGAGCCAGGGCTTTTTCCGGGGTAGTCCAATACATTGGCTCGGCTCTGGAGTTCAGACCGGATTGCAGGGTGTCAACAGAAGAAGCAGAGCCGTTCACATCACCCATTTTAACCGCTCTGAAGGAAAGATCCGGTGGATAATTGGTTACAGGCAACTTGGGTAGATCGTAGGCAGAGGGGCAGGTGCCAAAAAACGGGCTTCCCCAAACATGGCAGGTATCAACAAAGAATCGCCAGGAAGGGGTACTGCCTGGCAACTTATCGGTTAAGCCCAGAATGAGTTTGCGAATTTCCAGGATATCGAAGGTGGTTACCGAGTGACTTTGGTTCACATCGGCAGCCATCAGTTTCCAGCCATCGGTGAAGGGATCCAGGGCCAGAATGTGTTTGGAAATCAGCACCAGATCGTAGGTGGTGATTCCATTTGTTACTTCCGTATTTTTATGAGCAGACAAGGAAAATTGGTTGGCCGCCGGAAAATCATTCAGAATAGTGCACCCGCCTCCCAGGTTTTGCAGGGTGCTGGAAATCGGTTGCTGATTGGGCCCAAGCCAGCTAAACCGGAAATCTACATCCTGCACCACTTCGTTGTTCCAGTAAGTAGTGGCGCAAACAGTGGATGCCAGTCCAAGCGGACAAAAACCGGCGGTATCATAAACCAATACCTCCTGAATACAATGGCTCAGATTACCACTTTTATCCTGAGCCCAGAGTTCAATAAACTGGTTTTCGTTCATGGTACAATTAAACACCGCAGTATCCTGTGGCAAACCGTTAGCGCCATATGGCATACCCTGTCCTGTGCCTGCCCTGCGCAACCCAATAACCATTTGTGTATCGGGCGTGAGGTTGTCGCTGAAATTCAGTAATGCATCCGCCAGATGTAGGGTGGCAGATTGAGATATATCCAGGTAAACCGCCAATCCGGGTTTGCAATTCACCACCGGGGCGGCACAGTCTTTAACGGTAAAATTCCGGTCGCAATATCGCTCTATACCATCTTGTTCTGCGGTCCATTCCACCCGGTGTTTGCCCTCTGGCAACACCACAGGTAGATAGACATATGGATCTGCATCAGTATTGAAACGTACCCACCCGATGGTGGTATCACCAGAATAATTTACCTCAAGTGCAAATCGGTACAATAAAGAATCTGGAAGCGCACGGTTATCAAACCAAACGGTATCTCCACCGGAAAAGCCCGGGTTGAAAGAGTTATTGACCATTATACGCCCGGGCGGCGGCGGGTTTTCGCTGTTGATCACTGTTTCCAGAAAATCATCGTTATCCAGATCCAGAAACAGCAAAAAAGACACAGCAGTCAATGATCCGCCATTGCAACCTTTAGCGCGCACGCTCATACCTGGAATGGCCGTTTCAGGCATATCAGAGGTGCCAATGCTGGGTGCAAAGGTGAAGGGCGGTGCATTCCAGAAATTGATGTCGTTGGAAGTGGAATCGCAATAGACTGGCGCCCCTTGCGGACAATTGGTGATAGTGAAACAGGCTTGCGCTGATAGTGGGCTTGTCGGCAAGACAAAGCTCAGGTACCACAATACGCATAAGCCTCTCCCCAAAGGCAGGTGTATCGGTTTTCTCATAATCGGTGTTGGTTAAACGGCGTGGATTTTGCAACCCACAGGATAATTTCGCTTGATTTAGGGCACTAAAAATATTTTTAATACCAATAATGGACGAGGCTAATTGCGCTTTTGCCGCCTTCCCGACATTTTGCTGTCTGATGACAGACGCTGCATTACAACTGATTTTATGCCTAAATTAGTCAAAACCATCAATTTATGTCAATTCATGTGTTTTTTTATTGTATTTTTAGGCTAAACACACCTACTTATGAAACTTTCCTTGCTACTACTTTTCTGCCTGCCTTTGGGGGCTTTTGCACAAAATTGGTTGCCAGTTGTACCTGGCGAAATCCAGCATTACCGGCTGCCAGACTCCAATCATATCACACACAGTTTGCGCATTGATTCCACAAGGCAGTTCGGCAATAACACCATCTTTTACCTCAACCGGATCATTCGCTGGAAAAACATTGGCGAACTGGTAGCGCTCAAAGACCAGGGGCAGTTCTTGGGGCAAACCATGACCCTGACGGCGAACGGACAATTGATCCTTGAGCATCAGAGTTTTTTCCTGGACACCACCATCGTTCTGCAGCCTTTTGCCGGTATGGGACAATCCTGGCTGGCAGTTCAGCAAAGTAATACCCAGGCTACTGTAAGCAATCTGGAAGAAACGCAAATTTTAGGGGTAACGGATTCTGTAAAAACCATCACTTTCAGCAACGGCGCCGTTTGGAGGCTATCCAAGCACCATGGTTTGGTGGAGGCGCCAGATTACCTGAACCAACATGCCCCGGTTATACTTACCGGCCTGGAAACGGCGGGGCTGGGCGACAGACTGTACCGGATGTCAGATTTTTTTGATTATCAGGTGGGGGATGTGTTGCAGTTTGGTTCTTATTCCAATGCATTATCCGGTGGAACAACTGAATCCTGTAAACTTACTTTCCTGGAGAAACAGGTTAACAATGCCGCAGATTCTTTTATTTATACCGTAGAAAAAAGATCCGTGAAAAAGGTTTTTGGTATGTTTAACTACACCGAATTCAAAATAGATACCATTGCCCTTAAGTACTTTAAACAGGATTGGCTTCGAATGACCAACCATCATGGCCAGTTGTTATCAGTACCATGGGAAGGTTATTCCTACGCCACTTTTTTCAATCAGGGAATAATATTGGGAAAAAAACAGCTCTTTGGAGCGCCGGACAATGATACCTGTGCCGTGTACCAGGTGTCAGTTGATCTGGATAACTGGCTGACATTCATTGATGGCGGAATTGAATGTAAGTCTGAAGAACGTTACTACGAAGTGTTTCGAAAGCAGTTGGGAAGGACTAATTTCAGCTACAGTTACATTGACAATTCTGGTGGAGAGACCCTAACCGGAGCTATTATTCAAGGTGATACTATATTTGGAACCATTAAGCCCGACTGGGTATATACCCAAACTAATGCTCCCTCCAATAATGTCACACTACAGCCGCAACCTAATCCAACCACAAACACCACATCCATCCCGCTGCCTGAAGGCTGGAACGATGGTGAAGTATGGGTATACCATTTATCCGGCAGCCTGGAAAGAAGGCAAAAAGTGGACCGAACAGACCGCATCAACCTGGATTTAAGTGATTTGCCTGACGGCCTTTATCTGATAAAATACCAAAGCAAACAGGGTATTCTGACAGGCAAGGTGCTCAAAATGTAAATGGACGGGGTATGGGAATGGAGCCTCGTAGGTTTTAAAAACCTACGAAGTCTTAAACCTACACGTACCGCGACAACAAATTCTCCAGCAATTCCTGCTTTCCGCTGCGTTGCCGGGGCTCGCCTTCACGAAGGGCGATAGTGCGCAAGTCCTTGATTTTCAGCTTTCCTGCTGCAAATGCACGACCTTCTTCAGTATCGAAAGAAGCATATCGTTCCTGGAGCAGCTTGCGATATTCGGAGTTTTCCAGGATCTCGTGCGCGGCCAGGAGCGCCCGCGCGAAGGCATCCATGCCGCCTATGTGCGCGTAGAACAAATCGGCCAGATCTGTGGAATTTCGGCGTGTTTTAGCGTCGAAATTGATACCCCCGCCGGCAAAACCGCCGGCTTGCAGGATCACCAGAAAGGCTTCTGTAAGTTCGTATACATTGTTTGGAAACTGATCCGTATCCCAGCCATTCTGGTAATCTCCGCGGTTGGCGTCGATAGAACCCAGCATGCCGGCATTGGCTGCCACCTGCAGCTCATGCTGGAAAGTATGATGCGCCAGCGTGGCATGGTTCACTTCCACATTGAGTTTGAAGTCTTTATCCAGTCCGTATTCCCGCAGGAAACCGATACTGGTAGCCGCATCGAAATCGTACTGGTGTTTCATGGGCTCCATAGGCTTGGGCTCAATGAAAAAGACACCCTTAAAACCCGCCTTTCGCGCATAGTCCTTGGCCATATGCAGAAAACGCGCCAGATGATCCAGTTCGCGTTTCATATTGGTATTCAGCAGACTCATGTAGCCTTCTCTACCACCCCAGAACACATAGTTTTCGCCGCCGAGCTTAATGGTGGCATCAAGGGCATTTTTCACCTGCGCCCCGGCCCAAGCCACCACCTGAAAATCCGGATTAGTGGCTGCTCCGTTCATATACCTGGGGTGAGAAAACAGGTTGGCAGTACCCCAAAGCACCTTGAGGCCGGTGGCTTTTTGTTTTTCCAGGGCATAATCTGTGATCTGATTCAGACGCCGTTCACTTTCCCGAAGGGTATCGCCCTCCTGAACGAGGTCAAAATCGTGGAAACAATAGTATTCCAGCCCCAGTTTGGTGGCGAACTCAAACGCTGCGTCCATTTTGTCGCGCGCCTGGTCCAGTGGCTTTTTCCGCTCCAGCCAGGGGAAATTTTTGGTACCCGGGCCAAACGGATCACCTCCGGTGCCGCAGAGGGTATGCCAATAGGCCATGGCAAACTTGAAATGTTCGCGCATGGTTTTGCCGCCCACCTTTCGGTTAGCATCATACCAACGAAAAGCTAGTGGGTTATCAGATTTTGGGCCTTCGAAGGCAATTTTGGCTATGCCGGGAAAAAATGTATTCATGGACGGAGACGGTAGACGGTGGACGGTGGACGGTGGACGGTAGATGGGTAGCTAGATTAATGTGAGTTGTCATTCCGAGTACTCGGAACCTACACAAGCCTGGCTGCGAGATTATCCCCTGGCAAAAAGGATTGCCCGCAGCCAGGCTTGTGTAGGTCCCCTGCCGGGGATGACAACTCACCTTGCTATAAATACCCAAAACCGTCCACCGTCCACCGTCAACCGTCCACCGTCCACCGTCCACCGTCCACCGTATAAAAGGCAAACATCTGCAAAGTTTGGGGCCTGTAAAAGCAAAAGGAACAAAATTAAAATGCCACAAACTCCGGCCTCCTGCGTAAACTCAGAACAACACAATCACCAGCAATAAGGTGGCAACAAAAACCAGAACCATCAATAACAGGTATAAGGCACAAAAAACCATCCACTTCAATACTGTCCAGAGCCACGACTGCCGGTAAAAACGTTTCATAGCCAGCAATAACGAAAGTCCAATCCAGCCGATAACAGGCATACCCAGCCAATCCAGTTCCACAATGTAGTCATTAAACACAAAAAGAATGGTCAGCAGCATAAAGGCGCCCGATTGCTGGTGCATGGTAAATATAAAATGCTCCACGTAGTACTTGCCACTTTTCCAGTACATCAGGTACAACAGCAGCGACATGAGCGCTATCAATACCAAAATCGTCCAGGCAAAACTGCCCACGTAAGTTTTTACCAGCGTTTTGGGGTCATGCAGGGATTTTATGCCTTGTCGCAACATAATTTTATCTCCCCAACTGGTCACATTATACAGCTTTAGGATGGAATCCGGCGATAATTCAACCAGGTCTTTGGTTGCCACGTCTAGTCCGGTAAATAACATCGACAGGTATATAGAATCTCCGGTAACACTATCCCGTTTAATGCCATTGCCTCCGGAGATCAGGTATTGAGCCGCTTCAATTAAGGGCCCATCAACTTTGTTTACCAAAGAATCAACCGCTAACCTCACTTCTGGCGTTTGCCAGGATTTAGGCAGGGAATCAACATTGGTCCGATATTTTTTGGTTAACTCATATTCGCCGAGCAATTCCATTAAGCCCTTACTGGATAAAATCCTGACAAGCTCCTTGTTCATGGTGGTATCTTCACCGCCTACCCTTAAACTGAAATTGCCATTGGTTGAATCCAGTCTGGCGCCATTAAACTTCCCGCTGAACGAAAGCAGGAAAAAGAACATGACAATAAAGAAGAATTGCACCGGGTGCGGATACCGCTTGATTCGACCCTGAAAATACTCAATGGTCACTTTGGCTGGAATGAGCAGGTGCCAGCACATTTTGACAAATTTGCCATCTAAATGCGTCAGATTGGTAAAAAACTTGGTCAACAGATCCCGCATTCTTACCCGGCCATCAAAATCCTTCTGCCCACAGTGTGGACAAAACTCCCCGGAACGGGATAGTTTACCATCGCAATTTTTACATCGGCGTTTAGGTGGCTTTTCGCTCTGAGGCCCGTCTGTATATTCCATACCATTTTGATTTCGGTTCCAGCAAAGAAATAGGGAATCAGAGAACAGAAATAGTCATTCGTCGATTTACACAAAAAGAAATTTGATACCAGGAATGTAATTTTACCGAAAAGCGCATCTCTCTTTCTGTATATTTGCCAAACACCCCTTTCCTAATCAAGACCATAACTTTTGATCCAATCATATGAATTTCCCATTCCAAGCATCCCGCTTAACCGTTTTAGCCCTGCTTACTACCCTGACACTGTCGGCCATTGTAGCCTGCAAATCATTTGGTAAAAAGGAACAACCCACCACCAACATCAAAAACAAACCCGACACCAACATGCCCATTTCTGCCCTGCCATCAGCACCCGGCGATTATCCCGAAGACTGGAAAATCGTAGATAGTCTACAGGCTGAAGGGCTTTACAAAAGTGCTCTGGAAAAAACAGAGGCCATCTACGCTCGTGCCCAAAAAGACAAAAACGGGCAACAAATCGTCAAGGCTCTGCTCTACAGAGGAAAATTCATCACCATGCTGGATGAAGACGGCCTCACCAATGCCATCAACCTGATGGAAAAAGAGAGTCTGACTGCTGCTCAACCGGAAAAATCGGTTCTGCAAAGCATTCTGGGGCAGCTGTATGCCACATACCTGCAAAACCAATCCTGGACAATCAAACAACGTACCCCAATTCCCGAAGGAGAAGGAGGCGATATCCTGACCTGGAGCGCCTCACAATTGGAAAAACACGCGTTGGCTTTGTACGATGCTTCCGTGAGTCAGGATGCCCTCCTGCGCGGCATTCAGATTACTCAATTCCGGGATGTACTGACTCCCGGCGCCAACGATTCCATTGGCAAGCAGCCGCTCCGCCCTACCCTTTTCGATTTGCTGGCACACCGGGCGCTGGCACATTTCAGCAATGAACGCAGCTACCTCACGGAGCCTGCTTATGCTTTCCAGTTAGACCAGGAAAATGATTTTGCTCCGTATTCCCAGTTTGTACAAAACACATACGAGACAAAGGATACCGACTCTGAAAAATGGCGCGCTATCCGGCTGTTCCAAAAGGTACTCGGGGCTCATAGCACCGCTCCGGGCCTGGACCAGGCTTCCAGAAAACCTGCCCTGATTGATGCCGATTTGTTGCGCCTGCAATTTGTGTACGGCAACTCTGTGCTGGAAAACAAATCTGCTTTGTACCTCAAAGCCCTGGAAAACCTCAAAAAATCTGCCGAAGGTTATGCTTCCCAGGCAGAAATCTCCTACCAGATTGCAGCTCATCTTTACGGCATGCAATATGAAAATGCTGCAGACAAAGCACGGCAGGCAGAAAATGCCAAACGGGCGGTGGCTGAACTAAAAGAGGCCATACAACGCTACCCTGGCAGCTATGGCGCTCAAATCAGTCAAAACCTGTTGAAAGACATTGAACGCCCAGAGGTAAGCACCACTGTAGAAAGTGTAATTCTGCCGGATCAGGCCGTGCTGGTTCAGCTTTCTTATCGCAACCTGAAAAAGGTTTGGGTAAGAGTGGTTAAACTGGATTTTGACAGGGAGCGTTGGAAAGCTATTCCGTACAACGAGCAGTACGACTTCCTGAAAAAACAAAAGCCGGTTCAAACCAAAAGCTGGGACATTCAGGATCCATCAGATTATCAGCAACATCAAACGGAAATATATCTGGATAAACTTCCCGTGGGCAATTATTGGGTGATTGTATCCAGCAGCAACGATCTGGAACCCATTACCACCATTTCCAGTTATGCCAATTTTGCAGTATCCAACCTGGCAGCCGTACAATATCAGGAGGATGGTCAAACGCAATATGTGGTGGCTCACCGGAATACCGGTGTACCGCTGGCCGACGTACAGTTGAGTTTTTTCCGCACAGATTGGGAAACCGGCGTTCAACGCTTAAAACTGGTCACTACTGCTACCAGCGACCGCGACGGCTTTGTTTCAGGTAAAAACATACCGGTTGGTCAGGGCTTACAGGTGCTGGCCCGCCAGGGCGCCGACAGCCTTTGGATTGGTCAGGCATATGCTTACCGGCAGGGCGGCGAGCCAACCATCCAGCCTCAGGTAATGTTTTTTACCGACAGGTCTATGTACCGTCCGGGGCAAACCGTGTATTTCAAAGGCATCCTGTTTAGCCCGGGTTATAAATCCGGCAAAATCCCAACCATTATCCCCAACCGTAGCATAACGGTTCGTTTTCACGACGCCAACCGACAGGTAAAAAGCACCCTGAAGCTGAAATCCAACGAATTTGGCACTTTTAATGGCACTTTCACGGCTCCTACTACCGGATTAATGGGCAGCATGAGCATACAGGCTTCAGATGGCGCCCAGGGATCCAGTTTTTTCTTCGTTGAAGAATACAAGCGACCTCGTTTTGAAGTGACCATGAAACCTGTGGAAGGCGCCATACGCCTTAATGAAACAGTTACGGTTAAAGGAGAAGCGAAGAACTATGCCGGAAGTGTGCTGGATGGCGCCCAGGTAAAATACCGGGTAGTACGGGTAGCGCGGTTCCCTTATTGGGATTATATGAATTACTGGCGTAAGGTAGCTTATTCAGATTCGCCTTCCATGGAAATTGCCAATGGCACTACCGTTAGTGGAGCAGATGGCAGTTTTGCCATTAATTTCAAAGCCATTCCGGATGCTACTATTCCAAAAAAGGACAAACCGGTGTTTGATTATCAGGTATATGTGGATGTAACCGATATCACCGGCGAAACCCATAGCAGCCAGGCATTTGTTAGCGTGGGTTACGTTGCGCTGCAGGTAATTTGGAATTTGCCTGATGCTATTGCCCTCGATAGTTTGAAAAAAATTGGCCTGAGCACTACGAATATGGCTGGTCAGCCACAGGCTGCTGCGGGTACTATTTCTATTCAAAAACTGGTAGCGCCGAAAATACTGTACCGTAAAAGATTTTGGGAACAACCAGATCTGCCGGTTATCCCAAAAGCAACCTTTGAGAGTATGTTCCCGGACCTGGCCTGGAAAGACGAAGATAATCCGGCAACCTGGGGGCGTGAAGATTTTACCCGTACGGTTAAGTTCAACACCGGTTCGGCGCAAAACGTTGACCTGCATGAAGGAAGGATGCAGGAAGGCTGGTATGTGATAACCCTGCGCACTACCGACTCCAATGGAGAAGCCATAGAAATAGAAAAATTTGTACGGGCATGGGGCCCGGGCAACCGATTTGAATATCCCGGTATAGCGGCAGAGAAAACCACCCTGGAACCCGGCGAAACCGCCCGTTTTGTATTTGGGGGCAAAGACGAAGGCCTGCACTTTTTCTTCACGCAAATGCAGAATGGAAACCTGTTGAAACCGGATTGGGTAAGCGGCAGGGTGAAAAACCTGGCTTCGGTGGAAATCCCCATTATGGAATCTGACAGAGGTGGCATTCCAACCTACAGTTTTTGCGTCAAAAACAACCGGATTTATGGCATCAACAACATTTTCCTGACGGTTCCCTGGAGCAACAAAGACCTGAATATCAGCTACGAAACATTCCGCGATAAACTGGCTCCGGGGCAACAGGAAGAGTGGCGCATCAAGATCAGTGGCCCTAAAAAAGAAAAGGTAGCAGCAGAGATGGTAGCGGCCATGTATGATGCCTCTCTGGATCAATTTTCACCACACTCCTGGTCGGAAATTCCGTTCCCGGTTGCAAACAACTATATTCATTTTGAAACAGGCCATTGTTTCGGGATACAGACAGGTATTAACCACCTGGATTATTCACAACCGACCAACAACCCCTACCGCAGCTACCAGGAACTCAACCTCTTTGACTTCCCGATTTGGGGGCGCAGACGGGAATACATGATGTCGGAGCGCATGATGATGGCTGCCCCGGCAGGTGAAGGTCGTGCGATGAAAAAAATGGACGAAGAAGAAGTTGCAGATGCCGTTGCGGGCAATATGGCTGCCGGCAAACCAGGTGGCCCACCTATGCCACAGGCGCCGGAACCGATCAAGCCGGATGCACCCAAACCAGAGCCGGGTATCCGAAAAAACCTGAATGAAACGGTGTTCTTCTTCCCTGATTTGCGTACGGATGCAGATGGCAACATCATCCTGAAATTCAAGATGAACGAGGCCCTCACACGCTGGAAACTACTCACGTATACCCACACCAAAGATTTACAGCAGGTGAGGAGCGTGAAAGAAGTGGTTACCCAGAAGGAGCTTATGATCATTGCCAATCCGCCTCGTTTCCTGCGGCAAGGCGACGATATTGAGATCTCGGCCAAGGTCAGCAACCTCTCGGCCAATAAACTGGAAGGCAATGCAACCCTTACGCTGCTGAATGCCCTGGATGCAAGCAATGCGGATGCGGCCTTTGGGTTGGCTAAAAACAACCGCATTGCGCGCTTTTCCATCCTTCCGGGTCAGTCGGGCGCCGTATCCTGGCGGATTAAAGTGCCGGATGATTATGCCGGCGCCATTACCTGGCAGATCACCGCAGCGGCTGGCAATTTCCAGGATGGAGAGGAAAGTACCATTCCGGTAGTTTCCAATCGCATGCTGGTAACCGAAACCATGCCTATTGCGCTCCGTGGCAACCAAAGTCGTACGTTCACGTTCGACAACCTCAAGGCGCAACCGGAAAATGGCAGCCTGAGTTCTCACAAATATACCCTGGAGTTCACCAGCAATCCGGTTTGGTATGCCGTTCAATCGCTGCCTTATCTGATGGAATACCCGCATGAGTGTTCAGAACAGATTTTCAGCAGGATGTATGCCAATACCCTTGCCTCCAGTGTAGTGGAAAAAATGCCGCAGATCAAACGCGTGTATGAGCGTTGGAAGGGCACCGATGCCATGAAATCGAACCTGAGTAAAAATCAGGAACTCAAGTATGCTTTGCTGGAAGAAACGCCCTGGGTACTGGACGCGCAAAATGAGGAGCAACAAAAGCAGAACATTGCCCTGTTGTTTGATTTGAACAAAATGGCTTCCGAACAGGAAAAAGCCCTGCGCACCCTGAAAGAACGTCAATTGGGCACCGGTGGCTGGCCTTGGTTTACCGGCGGCCCTGATAACTGGTACATTACACAGTATATCGCAACCGGATTTATGCACTTGAGGAAACTGGGCGCAATAGATTTAAACAGCGACCCACAAACCGATCAGATGTTGGATAAAGCCATGAATTACTGTCAGCGCAAGCTCAACGATCAGTATGAGCGGCTGGAAAAAGAGGTACAAAAAGGTAATACCAAATGGGAAAACGACCACCTGGACGGTATGGCGATTCAGTTTTTGTATCTGCAATCCTTCGTTCCAATGGATCGGCCAAGCAAGCAGATTGGTTATTACCTGGGCCAGGCAGAGAAATACTGGTTGGGCAAAGGGTTGTATCAGGAGGGAATGCTTGCTTTGGCCCTGCATCGTTTTGGCAGAAAAGAAGCGGCTCAGCGGATTGTAGCCAGTTTGCGCGAACGTGCTACCATGAAAGACGAACTGGGCATGTACTGGCCGGTTGACTGGGGCTTTTACTGGTATCAAATGCCCGTAGAAACCCAGGCATTGATGGTGGAAGTTTTCAGTGAGGTTGCCAACGATCAAAAATCGGTGGAAGAACTGCGCATTTGGCTGCTTAAAAACAAGCAAACCAACCGTTGGGAAAGCACCAAAGCCACGGCAGAAGCTGTTTATGCCTTGTTGTTGAACAATGGCCAGGCCAACAGCTGGCTTTCCAATACCCAAACCGTGAAAGTCTCCATAGGAGGAAAACCAATGAAAGTGGATGAGGTAGAGCCCGGTTCAGGTTATTTCAAACAAGCCTGGAATGGCAGTGAAGTGAAACGCTCCTGGGCAGACATAAAAGTGGATAACCCGAACAGCAATATTGTTTGGGGCGCGGCATACTGGCAGTATTTTGAAGACCTGGATAAAATCAAGGATTTCAAAAAAACGCCGCTGACCATTGTCAAACAACTGTATTTGGAAGAAAATTCAGCTACAGGACCAGTTCTAAAAGCTATTTCAGAAGGACAAAGCCTCAAGCGCGGGGATAAAGTGAAAGTCCGCATTGAAATCAGGGTAGACCGCCCGATGGAGTTTGTACACTTGAAAGACATGCGTGCAGCTGGCCTGGAACCTGTGAACGTTTTAAGCGGTTATCGTTGGCAGGGAGGTCTGGGTTACTATGAAAGCACCCGCGATCTGGCCACCCACTTTTTCATTGACTATCTGCCAACCGGTACCTACGTATTTGAATACCCATTGGTAGTATCTCTTCGCGGCGATATGAGCAATGGTATTACCACCATGCAATGCATGTACGCACCGGAGTTCACCAGCCATTCAAAAGGGGTAAGAGTCAAAGTTGATTAAAAGGCCGGAAGAGCACGAAGGCACAAAGGCACGAAGACGCTAAGGCACGAAGACGCTAAGGCACTAAAGCATGGAGGCTCAATGGAATATCCTGTTGGGCTTCCATGTGTTTTATTGGTTTTGTTTTTGATGACGGATAATGATTAAGGCAATGGTAAATTGCCACCTCGGGCATCATCAAACCCCTCAAACCCCATCAAACCCCATCAAACCCTTCAAACCCCTCAAACCCTTCAAACCCGCCATCCGATGAATCGCCTCCCCAACCCATCTTTCAATTACAATGAAAAAGGCCAGCAATACTCTGGCCAGCGAAAAACGGACCCACGCATTGCCGCTCAGATACACCATTTACTGGGCAATGCTAAAACGGTATTGAATGTAGGCGCCGGATCGGGTTCTTACGAACCTGATGATAGGTATGTGGTGGCGGTAGAGCCATCACGCGTAATGCGTGCGCAACGTATAGCCCTGGGCAGGGCGCCAGCGGTACAAGGCACAGCTGATGTTTTGCCTTTTGACGATGGAGCGTTTGATGCTTCCATGGCTATTGCCACCGTGCATCATTGGCCGGATGTAGCACGCGGTTTAGCCGAAATGAGACGGGTAACCAAAGGCCCGGTGATTGTTATGAGTTTTGATCCGGATGCCTATAATGTTTACTGGACTGCCGAGTATTTCCCGGAATTGCTCGCCGTTGAAGGCCGCCGCACACCAGCTATTAACCTTATTTGCGAAAGTTTGGGCGGTCAAACACAAGTTATTCCGGTGATCGTGCCCGTAGATTGTGTTGACGGGTTCCAGGAAGCCTATTTTGGCAGACCAGAGGCGTTTTTAGAACAAAAAGTGCGGCAATCTCAATCAGCCTGGAGTTTTTTACCAGAAGGACTGGAAGAAGTGCTGGTTGACCGATTAAGAAAGGCGCTTGAGTCTGGAGAATGGGATAAAAAGTATGGTCATTACCGATCCATGCCTGAGATGACAGGCTCTATTCGATTAATTGTTTCAAACCCTGATAACCATGGACAAGACACAGGCAGCCATCGAAGTATTTAACCGGCATGCTGAGGATTATCAGGAACGCTACATGGACCAGGGCATGTATGCAGACGCGCTGACCTTTTTTGTTAGGCATCTGCCTGGCCCCAAGCCGCTGGTACTGGATGTGGCCTGTGGTCCCGGAAATATCACACGTTATATATGCGGCCAACGCCCTGACATTCAGGCAGTAGGCATTGATTTGGCGGAAAAAATGCTTGAACTGGCCCGTTTAAACAATCCTAATTCGCGTTTTGAAGCGCTGGATGCCAGGGATATTGACCAGCTGGGATTATCTTTTCACGGCATCATACTGGGCTTTATCCTGCCTTATTTATCAAGAGAGGAAACGGCTTTGCTGATACAAAAATGTGCTAAAAACCTGCTGCCTGAGGGCGTTTTATACCTAAGTACCATGGAAGGCGCTTATGAAAAATCCGCGTACACATTGCCCAGCACAGGAATAGGACCCGCCGTCTATATGCATTACTATGAAGGCCCGGATTTGCTGAATATGTTGACAGAACAGGGCTTCCAGGTTATGTTGGAAGACCGAAAGCAATACCAAAACGGGAAAGGAGAACCCGTTACTGATTTGATATTGGTAGCCAGGAAATTATCAATTTGAGTGTTTTTACCGCGGAGGCGGAGAGGGTGTCAAACTGAGAGTCTCACTCTGAGTGAGACTCTCAGTTTGACACCCTCTCCGCCTCCGCGGTAAAAAACACTTCTATCAACTCTTCAACTCTCTATTTCACCAATACAACAGGTTGAGTTACCACTGTATCTCCTGCCAACACCCGAATGAAATACCAGCCCGCTTTGGTATCGTTTGGATACCATTGCAGGGTCATATCCCCCTCTATCGCTCCGCGGTAAATAGTGGCAATTTCCTGGCCAAGCATATTGGTAACCAATATCTGAGCATCCGGACTATTGATACCTGACAGGGCAATATTCAGTTGACTGGAGAATGGAACAGGATAGCAGCTTACCTGCTGGCCCACACGGTCCGATCCGGCCTGGTTGCGATCCGCATTCGGGTCGGTTGCGTTATTGTCTTCCACACAAAGACCTTCAAAAATTTGCACGGATCCCTGAGCTTGTTCGTCCTCAGGTGCTCCCATCATAATTCTGCGACCGGAAACAGCTACACTTTGACCAAGCTGATCGCCGGCCTGACCACTTCCATCCGTGAGGTATCCAGCTTCAATCCATTGTGCAGCCTCCAGCAGGTACACAAAGCCGCCACCGGAATTTTCGCCAAATGGGTCATCGCCAGGTGTACCTACTACCAGATAATCCTGATCTATGGCTACAGAATGGCCAAAGCGGTCGCCAGCTTTTCCATTGTAGTTGTAAAGCGTTTGGCTTTGGCCCCATAGGTTCTGGATACCCAGATGGTTTTTAGCAAATAGATAAGCTGCACCGGCGTCCTGTCCTTTGACATCATTGCCGGCAGCCCCCACAACAGCCCATGATCCGCTGATACCCACACTGGCGCCAAATTGGTCGTCCTGACCGGATTGAGCGGCACGAATGCGTGTTACCTGCCCCCAGTTATTGGCTCCACCCTCATTTTTTCCAAAAATGTAGGCCGCACCGGTGTTTTGGAACAGCGCATCGGCGCCGGGAGCACCAGCGATAGCATAGTCGCCATCCAGAGATACACTGATACCCAGATTGTCCTGATCAGAACCGTTGTTTGCCAGCAATTTTTTCACTTGTCCCCAGGCATCTGCGCCGCCCTGGTTACGGGCAAAAACATAGGCTGCTCCAGCATCTGCCCCCATTTCATCATCGCTCATGGCGCCCACCAGTAAAACATCGCCACTCAGGGCAAGGCCGGAACCAAAGCGGTCGCCGGCATCCGCGTCCTGCGCATAGAGGGTAGTATGCAAATTCCACTGTTGTCCATTTTGATAATAGACATATACAGCGCCGGCTGCTGCACCCTGACTATCATCGCCGGGAGCACTTACGGCGGCAATACCGTTGCCGATGGCAACCCTTGCGCCATACTGATCTCCGGTATTGCTGTTGGCTGGTGTCAACTCGGCAACTTCACCCCACTGATCCGGGCCGTTTTGGTTGCGGGAAAGGATGTGTGCTGTGTGTTTATCTGTGCCAACAATAGCCCAATCGCCCTGAATATCCACACAGTAACCGTAACGATCCTGACTGTTACCACCAGTTTCAAGCTGTTTTAGCACCTTTTTCCAATCGTCTGCTTCATCCGTGAGCCCGTCACAATCATCGTCTTCGCCGTTGCAGATTTCCTTTCTGGTGCTAACACGTACCTGGAAATGACAGGAACTTGTGTTGCCATGAATGTCTTCCACTGAGAAATACACATCCGTATAGCCAACAGGGAAAGAAGATTGCGGATCAATATTCCATGAAGTCTGCAACACTGCACAGTTATCTGTGGCAATACCCTGATAGTCTACCACTGCCTCGCAACTTCCTTCGTCGGTCAGAGTAACCAGATTAGCCGGGCAAGAAATAGCTGGCGGTTCCAGATCCCGAACCGTGATCACCTGTACACAGGTGGCTACATTGCCAGATTGGTCAACTGCGCTATACAATACCTGATTTTCACCCACTGGCAGTGGAGAGGATGCATTGTTAGAAAGGCTGCTCAGGCTGCAGTTATCTGACACCTGTACGCCTCCCAGAGGTACATATGCTGAGGTGCATTCACCCGGATCGGTAAGCAGGTTTCTGTCGGCCGGACATACGATGGTGGGCGCCTCTGTATCCACAATCGTCACCGTAAAGGAACAAGTGGCTGAGTTGCCTCCGGCGTCAGTTGCACGCCATACAATAGGCGTTGAACCCACCTGGAAGTAGGAACCACTTGGAAGGCCACTTACCAGTGTAACCGTAGGATTGGAGCAGTTATCTGTGGCAGTAGGTGTGTTGTAGTTTTTATAGGCGCCGCAGGTTTTGGGATCATTCGCGCCAACGATATTGGCCGGACAAGTGATCACCGGAGGCGTTCCATCATTTACGGTAACAGAAAATGCACAGGTAGAGGTGCGGCCGCCGAGGTCGGTAGCGCGCCAAACGTTATTGGTTACACCAACCGGGAAAAATGAGCCGCTGGACAGACCACTTTGCAGGATTATGGAAGCCAGGCCACAGTTGTCAGATCCGGTGGGAGTAGCATAGTTAACCGTTGCTCCACACTGGTTGGTTGCGGTATTTACACTAATATTAGCCGGACAGTTGATGGTTGGATTGGTTGCGTCTGTTACCGTCACTGTAAAGGTGCAGGTGCTGGTTCTGCCATTTACATCCTGGGCTCTCCAGGTATTCGTGGTGGTACCTACCGGGAAATTAGAGCCGCTGGCCAGACCACTGAGTAACCCTACCGTTTGAATACCGCAGTTATCAGAGGCCGAAGGCGTGGTATAACTTACAGGTGCGTAGCATTGGTTAGCCAGTGCATTCTGATTGATGTTGGAAGGGCAGGAAATGCTTGGATTTTGGCCATCCACTACCGTAACCGTGAAAGAGCATGTAGATGTAAGACCATCAGCATCAGTCACACGGAAAGTATTGATCGTACTGCCTACAGGAAAGTTTGAGCCGCTGGCAAGTCCTGTAGTACGAATGGTAGTAGGGCAATTACCCACACCAACCGGAGTGGTATAGTTATAGGTAGCCTGGCAAACATTCAGGTTGGTATTCACGGTTACGCTGCCCGGACAGGAAATACCTACCGGATAAGGATTTCCTACGCCTACTGCATACCAGGCATTCGTCACCGCAATTTCTTCTTTAGATCCGATACCAAACAAATCACGGGCAGCCTGGATGGCTCCCGTTCTTGCAGCGGCATAATTAGAGCCTCCATTAAGGTACACCGATAAGTTTCTGTAAGCAATATCTGCGGCAGCATCAATACCCAGACCTTCCACACAATACACATCTCCATTGTCATTGGTACCGTTCTCGCCTACGGAGATCAGGTAGAACCATTTGTTTTGAACTCCTGAGTTAAAGTGCACTCCCCCATTATCACCTGAGCCGTAATACCAGAAATTACCAAGATAAGTGTCCGGACAACCGGTAACGTTAGGATTGGCCATATCGCGGATCAGCAATCCGATTTCATCACCAAGATCCCAGTCGTTGCCACCTTTGCCGTGGGCTTCCACCATTTCACCAAAAATATCAGAAAATGACTCATTTAATGCACCAGGCTCGTTTTGGTAGATCAAACCAGCAGTAAATTGGGTCACAGCATGGGTAATTTCGTGTCCGCAAATATCCAGCGTTACCAAAGGTGTGATGCTTCCGCCATTGCCATCGCCATAGGTCATGCGACTGCCATCCCAGAATGCATTGACGTAGTTGGTGCTAAAGTGTACATAAGATTTTAGTATTGCACCTGCATTATTGTAAGAATTCCGGCCGTGTTCTGAAAGGAAGTAATCATAGGTTTGTTCAGAAGCCCAGTGTGCTTCTACACCAGTTTCATCGGCAGTAAAGTGGGTGGTGGCATTATTAAAATCTGTGGCTGCGCCATAGTTGGTGCCATTGTTCAGGTTAAAAGTTTGCACACCACCGCCGCTGCTGGTTTGGCGCAGTCGGTAAGGGCCCACATTTTCTGCGGTAAATGATACGGTTCCATCGTAGAGTGCTTCGCCGGTGGCCGGAACATTGGCATGGATCAGGATCAACCGATCTTCGAGGTATTGACCCGTTTGGGCATCAATATATACGTTCCCCCTATACAGCGGTTCTTTGGCATACATATCAAACTTATAGGCCAGTTTGGGAGGGTTTTTGGTAAAAAAGTCCAGAATAACTACCAATTCGCCTTTTGGCTTTTGATAATCGTTGTGTTCTGAAAGCGGCTCCTCCCACATGTATGCTTTGGCATTGATGTGTTGTACAGCCGCCTGGAATGCTTCTGAAGCACTGATAGAAGGAATAACATCCAGGTCAATGATGTTTTGATAATTACCGGAGAGCAGTGTCACCTGTTCATTTTTGGCGTGCAGGGTTACAGTGGCGCCATCCACTGGCAACCCTTTGTAAAACTGTTCATATTTATCGTGGGTCATGCCCAGTTTATCGGTAAAGGATTCTTTCAATCGTAATTCATTTCCGGTACCCAACAGGTAATATTGCCTGAGTACCTCCTGTTGATCCAGGCGATCAGTTTTGGCCTGCATATCAGGGTAAATAAACTCCGGGAAACGCTGCGCCTGCTGCCCAAACAGCATGGCATTGCCACACAAAAAGGTTAAACAAAGAAGAAGGAGATTTTTCATTACGCGAAAAACAATGTTAGGTGAATTAGATGCTTGTAAGTAAAACAGAATGGGAATGCCCATGCCTCAGGCACAGGTGTATGAAGGCATTCACCAATTAATCAGCAAAATATGTTCTGGGAATCAGTATTAAGTAACCGGAAAAGGATAGGTAAAATTACAACAAAGAAAACTTGTAGTATCTCCGACCTCAAGATTTAGTCAGCTACCGGACGAAAATATAATATAGCTGTTTCAGGTTATACGGTTGAGGGGTAGTTTTTTTACTGCGGAGGCGCGGAGGGGGCGGGGGTACTTCTCCGCACCTCCGCGTCTCTATGTGGTAAAAAAAACACAGCAACCTACATCAAATCTGCGCCATCAATTTCTCTTTCAATTGTTTGAATTCTTCTTCTGTCAGGATACCCGCGTCTTTCATTTCGGCTAGTTTTTTGATTTTATCCATAGCCTCTTCAGACGGACTTTTAGTGGATAATTTTTCCTGAGCCATTTCCTGCACTACCTTCTTGCCCTCTTCAATATCCTTATCATAGGCGGATTTAGCTTGGGTCAAATCCAGGTTCTCCAGTGTGCCACCCTGATGCAAATGACGTGCAATGGTTCGGCCCAACGCCCAGGTAGAAGCGCCGGAAAGCACAGGCATACTCAATTCACCTACCAGCGTACCAACGCCGGGTATAATCTTTACCAGACTTGCGCCCAAACGGGCAACACTTCCACCTGCTACGGCTGAAAGAATATTCTTCCCCAACGATTCAAAAAAAGGCACCTGATAAACACCAGCCAGTTGACGGATCATATTAAACTGTACAGCACTAACAGCCACCAAATCAGCGGCTGGCAACGGAATCAATCCGGCCCCGAGAGAAAAACCCACGTGGTTCTTGATGATTTCTGAAGCTTTACTATTCTTTTCGTCTTGGTTCATGAGTGAATGAGTGAGTGAGTGAATGAGTGAGTGAATTCGCGCCAGCGAATACCCAAAGGTGCAGCCCACCGACATTTTTGTGGCCAAATAACGACGAACATGCATCGTTGGACCATGAAGCCGGATGCAAATCAGATAGGATTATCCAACCTTTGGCAGCAATCCCAGCCAGCGATCGTACGCTTCTTCAAGCCTTGGATCTGGCCGCTCAGGCATAATCTGCTGAACCGGCTCCAAATGAAACGACATAGCCGCAGTCAAATCAGGGTAAAAACCTGCCGACACTCCTGAAGCTTTGGCAGCACCTACCGCTCCGGTTGTTTGATACACATCAATCTGCAAGCCACTCAGGTTGGCTATGGTTTGGGCAAAAACCTGCGATTGGAACATATTATCATTCCCGACACGTATCACCCTTGCCTGCACACCTAGTTGTTTAAACACCTGCATACCATATAAAAAAGCAAAAGCAATACCCTCAAGCCCTGCTCTGACCAGGTGCGCTTTGCCATGTCGGTTAACGTTCAGGAAGCATACCGATGCGCCCGGATTCTGGTTCTGCAACATACGTTCTGCGCCATTTCCAAACGGCATGATGGTTAGCCCCTCAGCGCCAGGCGCTACGCGGGCGGCCATTTGTTCCATGTCAGTATATGAAATACGGGTATTTTCTTCAGAAATGAGCTCCCGAAGCCAGCGATACAAACTACCAGCGCCATTGATGCATAATAGCAAGCCGGTATTGGGCTGATTGGCTGTGTAATTCACGTGGGCGAAACTATTGATCCGCTGATCTGCATCGAACACCGGCTTTTCCGACACCGCATAAACAACACCCGAGGTTCCGCCTGTGGCTGCCAGTTCCCCCGGCTGCAATACATTCAGGGCCATGGCATTATTCGGTTGGTCGCCGGCCCGATACCCAATCACAATGCCCGGCCGCAACCCCAATACCGCCGCTGCCGCAGCCGAAAGCACTCCCTGGTTACCATAAATGGGTACGAGGTCTGGCAGCAGGTTTTCCGACAAACTCCAGTGCTCCAGCAAAGCCCGGGCAGGGCTGTTCTCTGTGAAGTCCCACAATATACCTTCCGACAACCCTGTGGCCGTTGTGGTCATCTGACCGCTCATTCGGTAAGCGATGTAATCGCCCGGAAGCATAATCTTGTGAATGCTGGAGCATAAATCAGGTTCATTTTCCTGAATCCAGCGCAGCTTGGAGGCAGTAAAATTGCCTGGCGAGTTCAAGTAGTGCTCCAGGCAGTATTCGGCGCCCAGCGACTGAAAAGCAGTCTGTCCAATGCTCACTGCCCTGCTGTCGCACCAAATAATGGCCGGACGAAGCACCTTTCCTTCCTGATCCAAACAAACCAGTCCGTGCATTTGATAGGCTATGCCCAGGGCTGCAATCTGCGCAGGGGACACCCCGCTTTGTTTCAGTACAGCTTGCGTGGCCAGACAGGCTGCTTCCCACCAATCTTCCGGATCCTGTTCTGCCCAGTCAGGATGTTCAGCCCGAATCAACATTTCCTGCTCCGGATGTTGTGTAATGGCCACTGTTTGTCCGGTTTGCGCATCAACCAAAGCTACCTTCACGGAAGATGACCCGATATCGTATCCAAGTAAATACATGTTGTAGGGTAAATGTTTGGGGATTTCCGGAGCATTTCCTCCTATTGAACTGTCCGCTCCCGTGCCGAAAGGTAAAAATTTTGCGATTTTATGACCTCTTTTTGAGTAATTTACCTCATTTGATAAACGTTAATGTCCTGGACCCATAATCCTCCCTACTTTTGCGGCCCAAAACGCTGACCCTGACGCCAGCTGACCTTACAAAAGCGACAGGCAAAATTGTTTTTACGATGATTCAATTGATGTTTAGGTTTTCCAAACTTGTTATACCGGTTATTTTGCTGCTTCTGCAACAAACCCTCTTCGGCCAGAAAGCAGACCTAGAAGTTACCCGTTGTACTGCGATTGACCGTGCGTTGACGGTTAAAAACGTAACAGTAGATGCATCCGGCCGTAAATGGGCCGCCAATGCCAGCGGTGTTTTCCAGATCAAAGCAGCCGACCTTTCCAGCCCGGTGAAACTGGCGCCTGGTGAAAAAAATGTGCTGCAATTCAGGGGAGGTAATGCCGATTTTACTTTTTCTGAAGCCACTTTCCGCAAATTTGTAACGGAGCCATGCTCCATCACAGCCGCCTGGCTTGATGCCAAAAACAAATTACTCTATCTGGGAACTGATGAAGCTGGCCTGTTTCAATTTTCCATTGAACCGGAATTAAAAATGCTGGTACAATGGAAAACTGTTAACTCTAAACTGAAATCCAACAACATTACCAATATCTTTCAGGATGCTACCGGCCGCCTGTGGATCGGTACCGATAAGGGCGTAATGTCTGGAACACCAGGCCGCTGGAAAGCAGACCTGTCTGATAATAACGTGCAACGCATCCGCGAATACAACACCGTGATTTACGTGCTGGCGGAAGGATTTATCACCAAAGCCCCGGGGGGTGAGCGCTGGACCGACCTTGCACTCGAGGAAAAATACCTGGAGGGAGATATCAACGACTTCGATATTGATCCTTCCGGCAAAATGTGGCTGGTAAGCGGCAATCTGACCCGCTTCGATATGATTGCAGGCACCTATGATGTGTTCAGCGGTCCGGAATATTACACTTCCCAATATGGAAACAACATTGCTGTTGAACCCGGCGGTACCGTTTGGGTAGGCACAGAAGATAAGGGGCTTTTCATGGTAGACAAAGCCTACAACATGGTGCTGAACGCTTTTGTAGAAAAACCAATCAGTTGTGAAGGCAATGGCAAAGATGCTATTCTGATGGCTAAGGTTACCGGCGGAGTAGAACCGTACACCTGGACCTGGACTGGCGGACTCTCTGGCGAAAGCCCAAAAGACGTTGGCGCCGGCACCTATTCGGTGACGGTGTCGGATAGCAAGGGTAAGGTTCGGACGGCAGAAATTGGTGTGCCGGATTCCCGCCTGAAAGTAAAGGCTCGTCAGAAAAAACCAATCAGCGCACCCG
The DNA here is from genome assembly GCA_035299505.1 of Saprospiraceae bacterium. Lineage (GTDB taxonomy): Bacteria > Bacteroidota > Bacteroidia > Chitinophagales > Saprospiraceae > M3007. The sequence continues at coordinate 25,450 of DATGWL010000096.1, forward strand.
GTATGGCTGATGGTGCTGCCGATGTGGACCTGCCTACCAATGCCGCAGGTATTACTGTCCAATGGGATAATGGCGAAAATCTGGCCACTGCAACCAAATTAACCGGAGGCGAACACACCGTTACTGTAGCCGACGCCAAAGGTTGCACGGTTGTGCTAAAAGTTACCATCTCTGAAGTAGCCCAGCCGGTATCTGCCGCGCTGGTTGAAAAAACTAAAATCAAGTGTTTTGGCGGAGAAGGCGCGGTAACTGTGGATATCAAAGGAGGCAAAAAGCCCTACAGCGTTGTTTGGAGCAATCCAGCCATTACCGGCGAAAATCCGGTAAATGTTCCTGCCGGCGATTACACAGTAACCGTAACAGATGCCACCAAAGCTACCTGCACTGCCGTTATCAACCTAAAGCAGCCTGATGCCCTAGTGGTTTCAGCCCTCGTACAGGCGCCCGCCAGCACGGGCGGCTCCGACGGTAAAGCCCTGGCTCAGGCCAAAGGCGGGACGGGTGCGTTTTTCTTTAAATGGGATAATGGTGAAACTGTATTTGCGGCCACCAAACTGCCGCCCGGCAACCACGTACTAACCGTAACTGATGCCAATGGATGCTCCGGAACCGCCAATTTTGTCATTCCGGAAAATGTCCTGACCCTCACCGTAAGCATCACCGAAACCGGAAAAATCCTCTGTCATGGCCAAAAATCGGCCCTGAAAGTAGAAGCGAAAGGCGGTAAAGGCACCTTCAAGTACGCCTGGAGCAACCCGGCGCTCAGTGGCAAAGAACCAGCTGAGGTTCCTGCCGGCGATTATACGGTAACGGTTACCGATGGCGCCGGAAGCACTCAAACAGCCTCTATCCGCGTGAAATCGCCACAACCTCTTACCGCCTCTGCGTTTGCTCAGGGCGTGGTAAGTCCGGGCGGAGCTGATGGCAAGGCCCTTTGCAGCACTGCCGGAGGAGCTGTTGGACACAGTTTCCTGTGGGATAATGGTGAAATAACCGCTGCAACGCTTAAACTCACAGCCGGCTTGCACAAAGTAACCGTTACGGATGAAAACGGATGTACCGCAACGGCCAGCGTTATGATGACCGAAGAAGTGGTGCCCCTCGAAGTAAGTATTTCAGAAAAAACACCCATCAAATGTACTGGCGACAAAGCCGCACTGGAAGTGTTGGTGAAAGGTGGAAAAGCAAATTACACCTATAAATGGAACAACGCTGCCCTCACAGGCGACAAACCAACCGCTGGCCCGGGCAATTACCAACTAACAGTAACCGATGCTGCCGGCGCTACCAAAACAGCGTCTTTGGTGGTATCTGCCCCTGCGCCGCTGGCTTGTACGGTTGAAGTTCTTTCCGCATTGAGCCCCGGTAAAGCCGACGGCAAAGCGGTGGTTAAACCCATCGGAGGAACAGGACCTTATACCATGATCTGGTCTAACGGAGAAAACACCAGCACTGCGGCTGCGCTGCCTGCCGGTGTAAGCAAGGTAACCATCACCGATGCCAATGGTTGCACGGCAACGGGATCTGCAACTCTTGCAGAAACCTTTGAGGCGCTGTTGGTTAACATCGTGGAAAAAACCTCCATTAAGTGCGCCAGCGATAAAGCAACCCTGGAAGTACAGGTTTCCGGTGGCAAAGCCGGGTACAAATATGCCTGGAGCAATCCGGCCTTATCCGGAAATGCCCCAACGGCAGGAGCCGGCAATTATACCGTAACGGTAACAGATGCCAACGGCAAAACCCAAACTGCCGCAGTAGCCCTGACGGCGCCAGCTGCCCTGGCGGTTAAAACCGAAATGCAGGCGCCATTGAGTCCCGGCAAATCCGACGGCAAAGCGCAGGCTGTTGTAACCGGTGGCACCCCACCCTACCGCTATGCCTGGGCAAACGGAGAATCTGCCGCCAACGCCATAGCCCTTGCGCCTGGTGTAACCGAAATTGCCATCACAGATGCCAACGGATGCACAGCAAAGTCATCCATTAGCATGTCGGAAACCTTTATGCCGCTCGCGCTGAGCATCACGGAAAAGACCAGCATCAAATGTGCTGGTGAAAAAGCCACCCTGGAAGCCCAAGTATCTGGCGGTAAAGCGGGCTACAAATACAACTGGAATAACCCGGCCCTGCAGGATGCCTCCCCATCTGCCCCTGCAGGCACTTATGTGTTAACGGTAACAGATGCCAATGGCGCCACTAAAACGGCATCCATTGCTGTATCAGCCCCTGCCCCATTGAGCGTTAAAACCGAAATGCAGGCGCCACTCAGTCCCGGCAAATCCGATGGCAAAGCGCAGGCTGTAGTAACCGGTGGCACCCCACCCTACCGCTATGCCTGGGCAAACGGAGAATCTGCCGCCAACGCCATAGCCCTTGCGCCTGGTGTAACCGAAATTGCCATCACAGATGCCAACGGATGCACTGCCAAGGCTTCCATCACCATGTCGGAAACCTTCCTGCCGCTCGCGCTGAGCATCACGGAGAAAACGGCCATCAAATGTTCCGGAGAAAAAGCTACCCTGGAAGTGCAGGTAACCGGCGGTAAAGCGGGCTACAAATACAACTGGAGTAACCCGGCCTTACAGGATGCCAACCCGGCAGCTCCGGCTGGCGCCTATACCCTGACCGTAACAGATGCCAATGGCGCCACCAAAACGGCTTCCATCGCTGTTTCATCTCCTGCTCCACTGGCGGTGGCAGTAGAAATGCAAAACCCAGCCAGCGCAGGCAATGCCGACGGCAAAGCCCTGGCTAAAGTGAGTGGCGGTAGCGGCAATTACATTTTCCAGTGGGAAAGCGGCGAAAGCAGCAATACAGCCCTTAAACTCGGCCCAGGCGTAAGTAAAGTAACGGTTACCGATGGCAATGGATGCGCAGCAGTAGGCAGCGTTACCATCACGGAAAACATTACCGAACTCACAGTTTCCTTACAGGAGAAAAATCCGATTAAGTGCGGCGGACTCGATAAAGCATCACTTCAGTTGAGTATTGCCGGAGGCAAACGCCCGTACGACATTAAATGGAATACCCCCGGATTGAGTGGTGAAACACCCGACGGACTGGTAGCCGGCGATTATGCCGTAACCGTAACCGATACCAAAGGCACCACTCGAACTGCCAAAATCACGGTAAAAGCGCCTGAGCCACTTGTAATTGAACTTACACAAAACATTGGCGCCAGCACCGCTACCAGCACTGATGGCAAGGCACAGGTATCCATAAAGGGCGGTACCGGACCGTATAAAATCAGTTGGGACAACAAACAATCCGGATCAGTAGCCAATAAACTCACTTCCGGCAAACACATGGTAACCGCTACGGATGCCCAGGGCTGCACGCAAACCCTGGAATTTGAAACCGGCAAACGCGCCATGCCGGAACTCACCCGAGCCATCCAGCAAGGTCAAACCATCCCGATGCGTTTGCTCACGTTTGCTACCGACAGCGCCAGCTTGCGCCCGGCAGTATACACCTACCTGGATGAGTTGTACGACTTCCTGGTAGAAAACCCGAAGGTAACCATCGAAGTGGGCGGCCACACCAACAACCAGCCAACCGACGAATTTGCGGATTACCTCAGTACCGCGCGTGCCAAAGCAGTGGCCAATTACCTCACAGACAAAGGCATCGACACGCAGCGAGTACAATACAAAGGATATGGTAAAAAGCAGCCGTTGGTACCTAATACCACGCCTGAAGGCCGTAAAACCAACCAGCGTGTAGAGATCAAGATCCTTAATGCGGAGCTTGGGAAAAGAAATTAGGGAGCAAATGATTGACGATTGACGATTACATGAGTACATGATTGAAGAGGGAGGGCGCTGGGCTTGGGATTCGTACGAATGCCAGACCCAGCGCCCTCCCTCTTCAATCATGTACTCATGTAATCGTCAATCATGTAATTCCTTCCCCTCTTCAATCATGTACTCATGTAATCTTCAATCGTCAATCATATGCTCCTCACATAACCGTTACCAGCGCCGATTTTCTTTCTGTAAATGCTCCAAATGGCTTTAAAGAAAAGCCATGCGCTGCAGCAACAGTTTCAAATTCCGCTTCAAATCCAGGATCGATGGCTACCAGCAGGCCGCCGCTGGTTTGTGGGTCGGCGAGGAGATTGCGCTGCGCCTCGGTGGCGCCGTCTATCTTGTGCCCGTAGCTGTCCCAGTTGCGGACCGTTCCGCCGGGCACACATTTTAAGGCAAGGTAATGATCCAGGATGGCCCGGTCGATGGTTGGTACCTCGCTAAATTGCACTTCCGCGCTTGCATGACTGGCCTCGCACATTTCAGACAAGTGCCCTAAAAGCCCAAATCCGGTTACATCGGTCATCGCCTGCACATACGGCAATTCGCCAAAAACAGCGCCGATGCTGTTCAGCTTTTTCATGCTGTCAGGAGCTATATGCACGTGCTCTGGCTGTAAAACTGCCTTTTTCTGGGCCGTGGTCAGAATACCTACACCAAGTGGTTTGGTGAGGTACAGCTTGGCGCCGGGTGTAGCGCCTCCGTTTTTTTTCAGGTGTTTGATGCTGACTCTTCCCGTTACTGCCAATCCAAAAATCGGCTCCGGACTGTCAATGCTGTGTCCGCCAGCCAGCGGAATTCCTGCCTCCGCGCAGGCTTTTCGACTGCCTTCAATCACGGCGTTAGCCACTTCAGGAGGAAGTGTGTTGATGGGCCAGCCCAAAATGGCAATGGCCACCATGGGCTTACCTCCCATGGCATACACATCACTAATGGCATTCACAGAAGCAATGCGACCAAAATCCTCCGGATCATCCACAATAGGCATGAAAAAATCTGTGGTGCTCACAATGGCCGTGCCATCCCCCAGATCAAATACGGCAGCATCGTCACGCTCTTCATTGCCCACCAGCAGCGCAGGAAAGTGTTGCTTGTCCAACCCGGTTTTCAGGATATTATCCAGCAACTTTGGAGATATTTTGCAGCCGCATCCAGCGCCATGGGAATATTGTGTGAGACGGTATTCCATAATTGAAGTCATTTAGGGGTCATTTAGGGGTCATTTTAGAGGTCATTGGGGGGGCATTTAGGGGTCATTTGGGGGTCATTTGGGGGTCATTTATTGGTCATTTATTGGTCATTTAGGGGTCATTTGGGGGTCATTTTTTTGGGGGGGGGAAGGAGGAGTTGATGGAATGCCAGACTTTGTCACCCTGAGCGCAGCGAAGGGTCTGATGTTAAGCGCGCAATCAGACCCTTCGCTACGCTCAGGGTGACAAAGTCTGGCAGGGGGAAGTATCAGAGTAATGCCCCAAATGACTCCTAAATGACCTCCAAATGGCCTCTAAATGACCCAAACGCCCCCTAAAACTGATAAGTTGCGCTCAAGCTCGGCAGGATCGGCAACTGGTTTACACGGGTATAGCGCACCCGGTCGAAGTAGAAAATGTTCGGACGATTGTAGGTGTTGGTAGCAGAAACAATCACTTCAAGCATGCTGTGTTTGCTGAACTTGAAAATGCGCTTCATGGAAATGTCCAAACGGTGGTAGTATGGCAAGCGACCGCCATTGCGCTGGGCAGCATAGATGATGCCCAATTGCTCCGCGCTGGAGTTGCCGCCCAAAATATCTGTATTCACCCCGTTTGAAAAATCTACATTGTTGTAGAATCCCTGAGTTTGGGTGAACGGGAAACCGGAACCAAAGTTCCAGCGCACACCTGCCTCCCATTCTTTCTTTTTACCCAACTGATAGGTACCTACGAGGTTGAGGTTGTGGCGACGGTCAAACACCGGTGGGTATTCCTGCACGCCGTCGTTACGGGTAACAAAACCATAGGAATACGCACCCCACAGATAGGCCCGTTTGGCTTCAATCTTAACGGAAACATCCATACCGTATGCATCACCGGTTTCTGTGATGAAATTCGGGTCAGTTCCTACTAATTTATAACGGTTTACGGCGATCAATTGGGTGAAACGCTTGTAATAACCCTCTACGTTCAGGTCAAAATTGTCGGTTACGTCAATCTCAAAACCACCCACACCATGGATGGATTTTTGCAAACGGTGATCCGTGCGGTTTGCATCTACACCCGGTGTAGTGCCCGGTTTGTACAGGGCCTCTTCAGGACCAGACAAAAAACCTACGAACAGGTTAACGATATCACGCTCATTCACTGTCGACAACAGGTTCTGGGAATAATAACCACCCGCTGCTTTGAAGCGCAAACGATCGGTAATATTGTATTTCAAACCCAAACGAGGCTCCGGGTTGAAGTCGTTGAGCGACTGATAATACTGTAAACGAACACCCGGCTCGATTACCAAAGGACCAATTTTTTTGCGGAATTTGGCATAGGCGCTAATTTCAGAGGTGTTTTCCACCTGTTCAATCGGGAAACCTTTGAAGTTGATGAATTTGAATTCGGTTTTAAACCCTGTCAAATCAATACCGTATTTAAACTCACTGTTGCGTCCAAAATTGGTGAAATTCAGGCTGGCATTGTAACCATTGATGCTACTGTTACGTGGCAGGCGGTCGGCTTCCTCAATATAGGTGTCATAGCCTGAAACCGTGATCACACCATTGATAATGGTATTGGAGTTGGCCGGGATAACCGTAAAGTCCATACCGCCACCGGAACTGTTCCAACCATAATCAGTAATGCCGTAATCTACCGCGTCCTTGTATTTGAAACCAAAGAGGTTCAGCTTACTGCCGTTTCCGGTCAGCAAGGTTACTTTTCCATAAATATCTTCGTGCTGGAACGGAATGCCACGTACCACGTTGGTATCGCGGTTTGGGGCTTTCCAGAGCTCGGATTGCGGGAACAGGCCAAGGATATCGGTGGTATCGCCCACATAGCCATACAGCGCTCTGGACGTTTCATCAATCAGGGATTTTTTTCCGGTAACAACGAAGGAAATGCTCGCGCCGCCCTCTTCTTTGAGTTTAAGCAGCGGACCTTCTACTACGGCTTTTGCCTGGAACGGACTGGCAGAAACAATACCTGCCAGGCGTTTGCGGTTACCCTCGCGGGTTTTTACATCCACCACAGCGGAGATACGACCGCCATAATCTGCGTTGAAACCGCCCGTCAATACATCCACATTACGGATCAATTCTGTTTCAAAAACAGAGAAAAAACCAATGCTGTGGAACGGGTTGTAAATGGTCATACCATCAAGCAAAATACGGTTTTGCACCGGAGAGCCACCGCGGATATACAGCTGACCGCCCTGGTCGCCGGTGAACACCACCCCTGGCAAAACGGTCAGGTATTGGGCCACGTCGGCCTGGCCGCCGGCTGATGGCAGCGCCCGGATTTGTTTCGGCGTAACTGCAATTTTGGAAATCTGCACCTCCGATTTGGCCTGCGTTTTTTTACCGCTCACCACTACTTCTTTCAGTTCGGTGCCGCTTTCTTCCAAAAAGATGTTTTGGTAAAGAATCTCGCCTTTTTTTATCTCAATCTCGGCAGTGTAGTCTACATAACCCAAAAAGGAGATTCTAATTTTTTGTTTGCCTGCAGGCACATTGCTCACGGTAAAAAAACCGTTCAAATCTGTAGTAGCGCCCAAACCTGTGCCTTCAATGGCCACAGTAGCAAATCCAATCGGGGCTGCATCACCTTTGTCAAAAACATTGCCACGTACAGTTCCTTTTTGAGCAAAAAGAAGAACGGGAAAGCAAAAAGCAAGAATGAAAATGGAGAAATTTCTCATGTAAGTAGTAGATAAGTACTTGATTTCCGGCGTTTTTTAATCCAATACAGACCGCTTACGCACAAAATCGCCGCAAAGATATTTGCTCTCCCGACATTTCAGTCAGGAGGAAAAGACAAGCGAAGACAAAGTAAGGATTTGCCGGTAAACAAAAGTCGGGCAGGGCATCCACCCTGCCCGAATATCAGCTGAAAACAACATCCAGACTGGCTTCAATCTGGCTTGCTGCAAAATCAAGATCTGCATCGGTGTGCGCCGAGGAGATGAACCCAACTTCGTAACCGGAAGGGCCAAAATACACGCCGCGTTTCAAACACTCCAGGTGCATTACCTTGAAGAATCGCATGCGTGAATCATCAATTTCGTCGCTTCTGTGTATTGTCTCGCGGGTAAAGGTTGGCCAGAAAATGGATCCCTGGTGTGGGAAGGTCACTTCATACCCTTTTTGATCGCAATATGCCTGTAATCTGGCTGTGAATCCTGCTGTTTTGGCTTCAAGTGTTTCATAAAAACCGGGCTTCAGCAGCTCCGTCAGGGTAGCAAAACCTGCAGCCATAGCCACCGGATTAGCGCTGAGCGTTCCAGCCTGGTACACCGGACCCACCGGCGCTACATGCTGCATGATTTCTTTGCTGGCAGCATAAGCCCCCACCGGCATTCCACCGCCAATAATTTTACCGAATGTCAGGATATCCGGTTGGATATCATACAATCCGGCCGCGCCTTCAAAGCCAACCCGAAAACCGGAAATCACCTCATCAAAAATCAGCAAAACGCCGTATTCACGGGTTTTTTCGCGCAGGAATCGCAAAAAATCAGCAGATTGGAGCAACAAGCCATTGTTGGCCGGAACAGGTTCGATGATCACACACGCCACATCTCCGGCATATTGTTTCAGGGCCGACTCAAGCGCTTCCGGGTCTGCCAGAGGCACCACAATGGTTTCTGCTGCGAATGATTCCGGTATTCCCGCCGAAGAACTGATGCCAAAGGTAACCAGCCCCGAGCCTGCTTTTACCAGCAGGGAATCCACGTGCCCATGGTAGC
>DATGWL010000097.1:0-64875 GCA_035299505.1 Saprospiraceae bacterium
GCCGTGACAGACGCAGAGGGTAAAGTAACCGAATACACTGCCAAAAGCATCATTATTGCCACGGGCGGACGAGCCAAGGAGCTTCCTAACCTAAAAATCGACGGTAAAAAGATCATTGAATACCGCAAGGCCATGAGCCTGGAAACCCAGCCTAAACGAATGGTGGTGGTGGGCGCCGGCGCAATCGGCGTTGAATTTGGCTATTTCTACCACAGCATTGGCACAGAAGTAAGCATCGTTGAGTTCATGGAACAGGGACTCGTTCCCCGCGAAGACGCTGATGTATCCAAGGAACTAACCCGGATTTACAACAAAAAAGGCCTGAAAGTATATGGCGGCTGGGCTGTTGAAAATGTTGACACCAGCGGTAAGGAAATCAAGGTGAACATGAAAAACCGCAAGGATGGCAAAACAGAAACCATCGTTTGCGATGTGGTACTCAGCGCTGCCGGCGTTACTCCAAACATTGAAAACATCGGTTTGGAAGACCTGGGTATTGTTACCGACCGCGGTTATATTAAGGTAGACGAATACTACCAAACCAATGTACCAGGTGTCTACGCCATTGGCGACGTATTGCCTACGCAGGCGCTTGCGCACGTAGCCAGCGCGGAAGGTATCACCTGCGTAGAAAAAATTGCCGGTCACCATCCGGAAACCATCGACTACAATAACATTCCTGGCTGTACCTATTGCATACCGGAAATTGCCTCTGTTGGGTACACAGAACAAGGCGCCAAGGAAGCCGGATATGAGGTTCTGGTGGGTAAGTTCCCATTCACAGCCAGCGGCAAAGCCAAAGCCTCCGGCCATTCAGAAGGCTTTGTTAAACTGGTTTTTGACAAAAAATATGGTGAATTGCTTGGCGCGCACATGATCGGCGCCAATGTTACTGAAATGATTGCCGAAATCGTAGTGGCCAGGAAACTTGAAACAACCGGCCATGAGATGATCAAAGCAGTTCACCCCCACCCTACCATGAGCGAAGCCATCATGGAAGCCGCAGCAGCAGCTTACGGAGAGGTGATTCACTTGTAGTTTTGAGGTCATTTGGGGGTCATTTAAGGGTCATTTAAGGGTCATTTAGGTCATTTAGGTCATTTAGGTCATTTAAGGGTCATTGGGGAGACATTTGGGCACTCACTCCGCCGGGCTGTTGGCGGGGACGCCAAACAGCGGAAGCGTAACTAACGTTCTTTTTCTGCTGTCTACTGTCCGTAACACCACAACGGAGTGAGTGCTCAAATGACCCCCAAATGACCTAAAATGACCTAAAATGACCTAAAATGACCTAAAATGACCTAAAATGACCTTAAATGACCTTAAATGACCTTAAATGACCTTAAATGACCTTAAATGACTTTATTTCCCTAATTAATCATAGTCAACCGCAACGTTACCTCATAACGGTTAGGCTCGTCTCGTATAATAATTTCATGGTGGTCCGGATACAAAATCTGCAGTCGCTGCCGGACGTTAGCCAGCCCAATCCCGCCACTGCGTGGGTGACTAGGCCGTGGCATTTGTTCTACCTTGCTGTTTTCAATCACGAACTCAAGGTCTTCTCCCTCTACCATTAATTTCATCCGCACATATCCGCCAGACGTGGCGTGGTTCAGACCATGTTTGAAGCTGTTTTCTACAAAAGGAACAAACAGAAGCGGCGCCACCAATTGTTCGCTCACATGCCCTTCTACCTCAAAAGAGATATTGGCATCTTTGGGCTGACGCAGGCGTTCCAGATCAAGATAATTGTAGAGGTAATGGATTTCTTTGGACAGATGCACCCTGCGTTCGTTGCACTCGTACAACATATACCGCATGATTTCAGCGAGTTTGAGTACGATTTCCGGTGCTTTATCTGATTTTTTCAGTGTGAGCGCATACAGGTTGTTCAGAGTATTGAAGAGGAAATGCGGGTTAATCTGGCTTTTCAGAAAGCGTAATTCCGATTGTATCGTTTGGGTGAGTAAAACCTGCTTTTCATTTTGGTACCGCCACCAGTCCATAATGACCCTCAACACGGTTGCAAGCAAGGTTACAAAAACATTTCCCAGGTATATTCCCTCCTGCTGATCCACTACATTTGCCTGATAATCAGGCGAATCAGCATAAAATAAATACAAAGCTAATACTTCAATCGGTGTGACAATGGCACAGGCTGCCAACACAAGCCCGAAGTAAATGAACGCGTGTTTAGCCAGGTAATTCGGGATGAGGTACAGCAGATTAAAATAAACCAGAACGGCAAAGAACAAGGCCTGTATGGTTTCATTGTAAAAGGTAGTAGATGGTTGAATCCCCTGCCGCAAGCTGGTGCCAATCATGGTACCATACAGTGTGAGCCAAAAGATGGAGTGATACACCAATCTTCGGTTCAGGAAAGAATAAATGCTGTCAAGTGCGCCCCTGGTTTTCAAAATGCTAAAAATAAAGAATCTTTCAATCGCAAAATTCTGCAACTGAAAACACCTGCTGCGTGTTTTTAGATAAAAGTAGAACTGTGGCAGATAAACCCCGGTTGAGCAGGACTTTTGCACGATGTAACTTTTGCACAGACTGCTACCCAAACATTCCATAATTTTGCGCTGATTTTAGGATGCATTACCATGACAAAACGCTCGATCATGGAAGCACACCCAAACAACCAACCGACCTAATGCACTGAAAAAGAATGGTTTATATTACTAGAATTGAACGATTCAATGCCGCCCACAAACTTTGGGTTGCAGAGTGGACAGAAGAAAAAAACCATGAAGTTTTTGGCAAATGCTCCAATAAGAACTGGCACGGGCATAACTATAACCTGCACGTAACCATCAAGGGGGTGCCAGATCCTGTCACCGGATTTGTAATGGATGTCAAAAAACTCAGCATTATTATTCGGGAACATGTGGTAGACCATCTGGATCATAGCAATTTGAATCTGGATGTTCCGTTTATTCCCAGGGGTTTACAGCCAACCACTGAAAACCTGGTTATACTCATTTGGCAGCAATTGGAAAGTGCGCTGGCCAATTACCCCTGCAAATTGCATTGCATTAAACTCTGGGAAACCGACACCATTTACGCTGAATATTACGGGGAGTAAGTCCCTCCATCCTATGGCATATAAAAAGAACGATCACTACGACAACCCTGTGCTCACAGAACGTTTGGGTAAGGACTACCTGGATATTCTGAGTGGTTTGGGAGAAGATCCCAGCCGCGAGGGTTTGCACAAAACGCCGGAAAGGGCAGCCAAAGCCATGCAGTATCTCACACAGGGTTACGGACAAGATGCGGCGGCTATTCTGCAATCGGCTATGTTCCGCGAGGATTACAGTGAGATGGTTCTGGTTAAAGACATTGAAGTATATTCACTGTGTGAACACCATATTTTGCCCTTTTTTGGAAAAGCGCACGTGGCTTATATACCCAACGGACATATTGTTGGTTTGAGCAAAATTCCGCGAGTAGTGGATGTTTTTGCCCGGAGATTGCAGGTCCAGGAAAGACTAACCCTGGAAGTACGCGATGTTATTCAGGATACCCTTAAGCCCCTCGGCGTTGCTGTGGTTATCGAGGCTCACCACATGTGTATGATGATGCGCGGTGTTCAGAAGCAGAATTCTCTCACTACCACATCTGCATTCACCGGACAATTTTTGAAGAATGAGACACGAAGTGAATTTTTGCGCCTGATTGGTAGCAAACTTCACTGAGCATCCTATTATTATTGCACCTGATTTGCCCCAGGCTTGCCTCAACCGATTACCATGAAGTTCCAATCAGTTGGCTTTCTCTTTCTTTTTGCGAGCCTTTCCGTACATAATTGTACTGAAAGCCCCAAACAGGCAGCTTCGGCGACTACACAAGCACCGCAAAAAACAATGGCTCCACCTGATCCCGGGTTCGCAGCCTATTGGTACGCCGGCACAGCCGAACTCGCTACTTATGATGTAGTACAGGATCGGTACGGCGAAACGCGCAAAGCTGAACAAGTCAGCGTTTTTGTCACAGAAGATTTTTCTGCTAAAAAGCACGTAAAACTGGACGACCCCATGTCAGCCGGGGCAGACAGAGTTCCTGTGTTGAAACTCAACTGGATTCGGCGGTTCCATACCGGAATCTACGATTATTCCATTATGCAATCGGTGTTTAGTCCAATAGATGGTACTTCAACACTGAAAACAACTACCAGCATTCAAGATTGGTGTGGACATGTTTTTCAGCAGTTCGACCGGCGACAAGATGGATACAACCTTCAATCACATTCTTATTTTGAATCTGAAGGCGACCAGCAAGTATCCCTTCCCGAAGCCATACTGGAAGATGCCCTTTGGACAATGGTTCGTCTCCATCCTGCTGCACTCCCTTCAGGAGAGCAAAAACTGATTCCCTCTGCCATTTACCACAGGTTTCAACATGTAAGGGAAAGCGCCCAGCCTGCTACCTTGCAAACTATAAAGCAGGGAGATGTTTCGGTGTTACAAGTACAATACACCGGTATTCCGCGCAGCCTGTCAATCCGATTTGAAACAAATTTCCCCCATAAAATACTGGGATGGGAAGAAACGCATGCTGGCAAAAAAATTTCTGAAGGCAAGCTAAAAAGCCTTAGAAAAGAAGCCTACTGGCAAAAGAACCACAATGAAAACGGGTCATTGCGGGATTCGCTGAATTTGCGGTTTTGAGACGGGAAAAAATTTGGCAAAACTCGTTAGACAAATCTTAAAATTCGGGCAACACAACCTTTGTTTAATGCATCTTTCGTTTGAGGCCTAAAAAAATATCTATTTTGCCCCACTTTTAATCAAATGATTGTTCAGATTGCCGGATATTTGGGCAATTTGAAACTTTAGTTCCCTGATTGTCAAATGATTACACTTGATCTTAACGTACTTTCAGGAACTTCACTTTATTTTTCTTCCTTCTGTCATGCAGCCTTTCTCCCGAATCCTTTTACTGCTAACCCTGCTCGCCTTCTCATTTTCTCAGGGAATCCAGGCCCAGGACTGCTCAAAGATCATTAAGGAAAACAAAAAAATCTCGGGTATTCAAATTGCGAATACCGTTAACCTCAGCGTTGTAATCCGTGGCGGTTACACCTACTTCGTAGAGTTCTTCACCAACGAAAAAGGCGTTTTCGCCCGTTTTACCTCTCAGGGTGGCATTGAATTCAATCAGGACGATCAGGTTGTTTTCGTGGATGCTAACGGCAAGGAAAAAGCCTACAAATTCACCGGCATGGATGAACTCATTGCCGGCGCCGTACCTACCCACCGAAATAATCTCCGACTGGATTTGGCCGCTATTCAATGGCTGGCAGAATCTAACATCACCGGGATTAACTTCATCAATTTCGTTGACCGTCAGAAATACAAATTCACCATCAACGCTGAGCGTCAGGGAGAATTCAAAAATCTGGTTACCTGCTTCAACTCCATCCTTGACCGGATGTCGGTGGTAGATACGCCGGGCGCTTCAGTTTCAAAGCCAGAACCTGCCGCCACACCAGCTGCCGGAGCCAATACCGCCGGAGGTCCCGCAAAGCCTGGCGTTAAACCAGCTGCCGGCACTACACCTGCTACAGCCGGGGGTGATCCAGAAGTAGCAGCCCTGCGTTCTGAACTGGAAAAAACCAAGGAAAAAATCCGCGCAGATATTAAAGCGGAAAAAGAGCGCGGCGATGCCATCAAAGCCCAGTTGCAACAGGAGGTTGCTGCGGCAAGAGAAGCCGCAAATGCTAAAAAGCTGGAATACTCCAACGAGGTACTGGAAGCCCGAAAAGCCAGCCTCCAGGAAATTGAAAAAGCCAAAGCAGAAGCCCAGGCTGCTATTTCTCAAAGCAAGGCTAAAGCCGACTCTGCTGTGGTAAAGATCAACTCTAATGTTGAGGATGCCCGCAGACAGGCCGGCGAAGAGATTCAGAAAGCGCGTATCACCTCTTCCGAGGAGGTTCAGAAAGCACGCGAAGCCGCAGCTAAAGAAATTACAGCTGTCAAACAAAAAATGGAGCAAGCCAAGCTCCAGTATGCCGACGAAATTGCTTCTGCACGCAATAACGCCGACGATGAGTTGAAACGTATCCGCGAAGAAAATGCCAAAATGGTTTCTGAAGCCCGGGAACTGGCCAAGCAGGAAACCACCAAAACCACTGCGGATGTGGTAGAAGGCAAACGTACCGCTGCTGATCAGATTTTGAAAGCGCGTGAAGAAGCGGCTAATGAGATTTTGAAAACCCGGGAAAACACCGTCCTGGAGAAACAAAAACTGGCGAATGAACTGGCCGAAAGTCGCCGAAAAGCGGCAGAAGAGAAATCATTGGTACAGCAAAACTCTGCCAACGAACTCGCCGACCTTCGGGAGAGTGTAGCCAAACAAAAAGAGCAATCCGCTACAGAAGTAGCAGAGGCTAAAAAACGCGCCAGTGAAGAAATTGGCCGAATCCGCGAAGAGGTAGCCAAGCAGCAACAGGTGGCTAATGAAGAAAAGGCCGAAATTGCAAAGCAGGTAGTGGAAAGCAAACAAAAAGCATCCCAAACCGTACAGCAGGTTCAGGCAGAATCTACGAAAGCCATTGCAGATGCCCAGGCTAAATCCAAAAGTCAGCGCGACAGCATTGCCCTGGAAGTAGCTGCTTCCAAGAAAAAAGCAGAAGAAGAGATAGCCCGCATTCAGGCCGAGTTGGCCAAATCTATTGCTGCAGCCAAGGAGCAACAGGCCAAAGTGTTGCAAGAATCAGCTGCAGAAGTTCAGCGCGCCCGCGAGCGGAGCGCTCAGGAAGTAGCCAAGGCTCAGGAAGAAGCCCGAATCCGTGTTCAGGAAGCCAATGCCAAAGCCAGTGAAGCTCAGAAGCAATACGCAACCGAGGTAGCCGGCTCCAAGCAATCTGCCGACGAAAAGATCAAGCAGATACAGGCTGAGGCAGCCGCATCCATTGCAGAAGCGCGTAAAAAACAGCAGGAAAACAGCAGTTCTTCTGCTACTGAGGTTGTGGCCTCACGGGAAAAGGCTGCCGCCGAAATAGCCGCAGCTAAAGAAAAAGCTGCCAATGATATTGCTGCAGCGCGCGAAGCGGCAGTACGAGCCCAGCAGGAATCTGCGAATACCGTTGCTGAGGCAAAAAAGCAAAGCGCACAAGCAATCCTTGCGGTAAAAACAGCAGAAGCAGATAGCGTTCGTTTGGCTCGTGAGAACAGTGCTTCCATCCGCCAGAAACTGGCCAGTGATGTAGCAGAAGCCCGTCAGAAAGCTGCCAATGAAATTGCAGAGGCCAACCAAAAAGGCGCAGAAGAAGTAAAAGCTGCCAGGGAGGCCGCTGCCAGGGAAAAACAACTGGCTGCCGAATCCATCGGTAAAACCCGTGAAGAGGCAGCACAGGCAGTGGCTGCTGCGCGTGAAACTGCCGCCAAGGAAGTAGCTGCTGCTAAACAACAAGCCATTGAAGCCATTTCACTGGCCCGTCAGGATGCGGAAAACAAAAAAGCTACCCTTGCCAAAGAAGTTGCTGATGCCCAGGATAGAGCACGAAAAGAAGTAACAGAAGCTAGGGAGCGCGCTGCAGCAGAAGTAGCTAATGCACGGAAAGAATCTGAGGCTAAACGTACCCAATATGCAGCTGAAACGGCAGAAGCACGTAAAAAATCCAGCGAGGAAATTGAACTAGCCCAAAAAGAAGGCGCAGAAAATGTTCAAAAAGCACGCCAGGAAGCAGCAGCCAACATCGCAGCCACCCGGGAAAATGAAACAAAAACGGTCAGCGAATTGAAAATTCAGGCAGCTAAAGAAATTGAACAAACCAAGGAAGAAAAGGCCCAAATCATAGGTGAGGAAAATAAAAAAGCCGAAGCCGCCCGTCAACAACAGCAACTGGAACAACAAAAGTTGACACAGCTGCAAGAGGAGATCAAAAAGGCCACGGAAGAATTGGCCAGGCTGAAAGAGGAAGCAGAGAAGATGAAGAAGAAGAATTAAGGGGGATTTAGGGTCATTTGGGTGGTCATTTAAGGATCATTTAATTAGGTCATTTAGGAGTTATTTGACTATTCACGCTGCATTTAGCGGAGTGTTTAGTTGATGATCCCCTGAATGACCTATTTTTTTGTATCTATCCAGTTAGCTTCACGCTCAAATGACCCTTAAATGACCACCTAAATGACCCTTAAATGACCACCTAAAATGACCACCTAAATGACCCTAAAATGACCCTAAAATGACCACCTAAATGACCCTAAAATGCCCCCCAAATGACTCCCCCCTACTCCTTCACAAACTTTCCGATATAAACTCCATTATCGCCAGTGATCTTAACCAGATAAACGCCTGCCGGTAAAGTGGCCGTGGAAATATTCACCAGGCTACCCTGGCTCTGAAAATCAGTACTTACTTTCTGACCATTCAAAGCAAACAACTCCAGCGCCTGAACCCGGTCATACGACAAGTCAACGGAGGTAAAATCGGCAACAGGATTGGGGAACAACGTGATGGGGGTAGTTACAGACTCCTGTACATCGGTTAAAACAGGATCGAATCTGGTTCCGCTGTTCAATACTGTTTTGGTGTCTACTTCTTTTACAAACGCCAAAACATACACCTCATTGGGGTCCCAGTTGCCAGCCACGCTGTAATTGAAGTCATAATCCGCAGTTTGGCCAAGAGCAGGTGCGGTAAAATCATTACCCTGAACAGCTGTCAGCATTTTTCTGAACACGTTGTAGTGTACAGTTTCTCCATTGCCGCCGGCCAGGTTCACCTTTTTTTCTACAATAGCCACAAACAACTTGTAATTACCGGTTGGAATATCCCCCAGGGTTTTAACCCTTACTTTAACCTGCCTGGCATTGTCCGGACCGGTTTCAGTTACCTTCACATGCAAAGGACTGGTTTGATTGAGGAAAGTTTGCAGTTTTGACTCCGAAAGCAATGGCGTTGACGGGCTTTGTACTGCACCGTTCAAAACAATGCTAGGAGTACCGGATATTGGATACAGAGCAGTCCAGGCTGAGTTTTCCGTGGTATTTGCCTGATACAGTGCACAAGACGGATACGGAAACATGGGGTGAATAGACACATGGTGCACATCGTCTGCATATTGGGCCTGATTAATCAGGTTGTAAAAAGCAGGATTTTTACTACCGCATACACTGCATTTTGAATTGGTGAAATGCTCAATGAGCAGGTATTTTTTGGCGGTTACCTGCCCCGATGCGGCTGCAACAGCGGCAAACAGAAAGACTAAAACGAAGATTTTTTTCATGAAAGTGTAGTTTTTAAATGAATCGTACAAAGGTATTTACACCGGCAGACTAAAACAGAAACAGGCAAAATGATGTTCATAAATTGTCGGCTGGCGAACGATTCGAACAATCGTCGTATCCTTGCCCCCTAAAACAACCTTATCAAATCCTTTTTTGCACATGTTTCTCTTAGCAATGCCCGATTTTTCTTCCGGTGAAGTTTGGATCAGTTTGCTTACCCTTACCTTTCTGGAGATCGTACTCGGGGTGGATAACATCATTTTCCTGAGCATTGTTTCAGCCAAGCTCCCTCCTGAGCAACAACCCAAAGCCAGAAATATTGGTCTGATACTGGCCATGGGTCTTCGTATCATCCTGTTATTCGGTATTACCTGGATCATGGGCATGAACCAGGAACTATTCCATATTGACTTTCTTGGATTGCACGGCGGTTTAACTGGCCAGGGCATCATCCTTTTATTAGGAGGTATTTTCCTGCTCTATAAAGCTACCAATGAAATTCACCATAAACTGGAAGGTCCTGAAGAGTCTGACGACCCCAAGGTGGGGAAAGGAAAATCCGCATTGAATGCCGTAATCATGCAAATTGCCTTGATTAATGTCGTATTTTCCTTCGACTCCATCCTGACTGCCGTAGGTATAGCCAATGATCTGGTAGTTATGATTCTGGCCATTATTGCCTCTGTTGTGGTGATGATGATATTCTCTGGTCCGGTTAGTAAATTTGTCAATGATCACCCAACGGTACAAATGCTGGGCCTGTCGTTCCTGATTCTTATCGGCTTTTCGCTGATTGCTGAAGCAGCGCACCTGGGGCACTTCATTGAAGGCGCCGTACCAAAAGGCTACCTGTATTTTGCTATTTTCTTCTCCTTGTTTGTGGAAATCCTCAATATTCGGATGCGAAAAGCGCAAAAACCAATTCAGTTGCATGGATATGCCGAAACGGCTAAAAAAAGAGGACTTCTGGACGAGAATCTGCTCGACAATGAAGAACAGCAAAACGGCAAAGGGTGATTTGCAACTCCTATGAATAAAATACTTTTCCCAATGGTGGCCATCCTATGCTGGATTGGCTGTCAAAACCAACCGTCAACCAACGTGGAGCAAAACCCGGCTTCCCAAACCACTCTGGCCCCGGAACCGGAATGGGCCCGCAGCGCCGTGTTATATGAATGCAATGTGCGCCAGTTTTCAGCCTCAGGCAATTTTGCCGGCGTGAGGGCTCAATTGCCCCGATTGAAGGATCTGGGTATTGATGTGCTCTGGATTATGCCTATTCACCCCATTGGTGTTGAACGAAGAAAACAGCAACCCGGCGACGAAGGCAGCCCATATTCGGTAAAGGATTACTATGCCGTAAACCCTGACCTGGGTACGGAGGCCGATTTTAAAAATCTGGTTTCAGAAGCCCACGCACTCGGACTTAAAGTGATTCTGGATTGGGTACCAAATCATACTTCGTGGGACTCTGAATGGAAGAAAAATCACCCGGAATACTTCACCAAGTATAAAGGCGATTTTACTGTTCCGCTCAATGAGCGCGGTGAGCCGATAGATGACTGGAGTGATGTTTGCGACCTGGACTACAGCAATCCGGCCACTCGAAAAGCCATGATTGCAGCGATGCAATACTGGATCAAACAAACCGATATTGATGGTTTTCGAGTGGATATGGCAGGCCTGGTACCCAATGATTTTTGGGCAGAAGCTCGTCCGGCACTTGATTCGGTGAAACAAGTGTATATGCTGTCTGAATGGCAGGATGAGCCCGGGCATTTCAATTCCTGCTTCAATGCCAATTATGGTTGGAAATGGAAAGACGTAACCAAGGATATTGCCCAGGGCAAACAAAATGCCCAATCCCTCGATACCCTGATTCGTTTTCTGGACAACTTTTATCCGGCAGGTTACAGTCAGTTGTATTTCACCCAAAACCACGACGAAAACTCCTGGAATGGTACTGAAACAGAACTTTATGGCGCAGCCGCCGATGTATTTAACGTACTGGCATTCACCTGGCAGGGCGCTCCAATGATTTACTGCGGTCAGGAAGACGGACTTTCCCAGCGACTTGCCTTTTTCAAAAAGGATCCTATTCAATGGAAATCCTATGAAAAGACGCCATTTTTCCAAAAACTATGTGATTTAAAGCATAACAACCGGGCGCTTTGGAATGGCAAACATGGCGGCAAACTGCAAAAGATTGAAACAGACCACCATAAAGAGGTCTATGCATTTACCCGGGAAAAAGATGGAGACCGGGTGGTTGTTATCACTAACTTAAGTCCTAAAGCATGTGCCGTCACCCTGCAGCCTGATGATGCCGTCGTTGCAGGCGTTTATCTCAGCGTATTTGAAGCCAGTACGGTGCAACTTACCAAGGACATGCAGTTGAACCTGAAGCCTTGGGAGTATATTGTACTGACCAATAAGTAGTTGCGGATTAGTCTGGTAGGAGGCGATGGAGCATTAGCTGCTCGGTGCGTTCTTTAAGCGGAATAATATCATGAGTACCCATATTGGAGGTTTCAATGGGTATTTCCCAGGCAATGCGCACCACACCAGGACGCAATCCTTTACCTCCGGCAGTAATTTGGTCAATGTTCAGGATGGTTTGAATGGCCAGTGGCGCGCCGGTTTGTACAGCTATCCTGAACGCACCATCATAAAAATGTCCCAACGGACCATCGCTCACGTTGCGGCTGCCTTCAGGGTAAATAAAAATGCTCCAGCCATCAGCCAGTTGTTGTTTCAGGGCCACCACACTTCTTGCCCGGCTCATGGCGCTACTACGATCTACGGTTAGGCACATTTTGCGCACGATGAGCCCAAAAACAGGTATTTTTTGCAATTCCTGCTTGGCCAAAAAACGAAAGACACCCGGAAAAGCATGTGCATTGATGATAAAATCCAGGGCAGATTTATGGTTTCCAACAATGACATAACTGCGTTTGGGGTCAAGCAATTCCTTGCCCTCCACCTTGAGTCGTATACCCACCAGTGTTAAAAAAAGCGGTGTGAATATGTGGTGCAGGTAATAAATATTGCTCCGCAATGCCCGTTGGCCCGGAGTAATGATCATATTCAACCCTACAATAGGTAAGCTGACTGTCATCAGCAACAAAAAAACCGCTACGGCGAAAATAGCCCATAATCTTGCCATGGCGCGAAGGTAACAAGTCTTCCATCAAGCGCCAAGCAAGGTACGATAGTCGTCCCATGGAGCATCGTCCTGCTTCATTTCCAACAGTTCAAAAAGCTGGCCTTCGTACATAGCCTCCAATTCTGGCGCCGTTCTGGCAGTTCTGATTTCCAGCAATCCCTGTTGCAGTTGTGCCAAACGCCACGTATAGGTTTTTTCCATTTTTTCCAAAACAGTATTAGCCACTGCCCGGTGGTCTGTATCCGGCTTGCCTGCTACTACGGCTTCTTTAAATGCCTGGTTATTTCTGGCAATCATTTTGCCTTCCTCCAAAATATAATAGGCGGTGTGCGGCCATTCATCCGGAGGCGGCAACATCTTGGCGTACAACATCAACTGCAAATCTTCTTCATTCTGGATCAGTTCTTTACGCCTGCGCGCACCCGACCATTTCAGGTCAACAATCACTTTTTCTTCACCCCGACTCAACACCAGATCTGCCTTACCCTGAATGGGGAAATTCAGAAAATGCCCGAACAAGGGCACTTCCGTACCCTCCACCTGCCACCCATTTTCCCGAATCATGGATACCAGATTCCAGGCCGCATTGGATACTTTTTGTAAAAACGCCAATCGTTCAGGCTCCCTGCCATACAACAACAAGGTAGCGCCTTCTTTAGGCAACAACACCTGAGCTTCCTGCTGTACCCATTCCTGAATGGCTTTTTGGCCAATTTTACCGATATCCTGTTTCAACAGGTTTTCAAAAAAGCGGTGCGCCAAACTGCCCAGCAGGGTATTATCGCCGGTTACACTCAGCAAACTGGAACGGTAGAGCCTTAGTTTGTGACGAAAAAACCAGCGGTGAGGGTAATAAAACAGGCTTTCCAGATTGGTGGGTGTTTCATATGGCGACTCCATGGCCAGCTCCGGGTGTGCAATCCGGATTTGGGGCCTCGGCCGAAGCGCTGTACGCATTTCAACAGATTCCTGATTGGGTGGAGCCAGCCAGGCCGACAGCCTACCACGATCAGATTTCAGGCTGATATCGTACACAAAATCATGCAATTCAGCCCCAAAAAAAGCTTCCAGATCACTCCAAAGCAATGGGGAAACTGTTTCTGCACCATCTACCTGCTCCGGAATGACCAGCATCAGGCTTTCAGTGGTTTGAACCAGCGGGCGCAGCTGATTGAGCTGTTGCCTTTGACTTAATTGCCGTGGTGTTTCCAGCAACACCTGTGCATTTATCAGGAATTGACGCTCTGTTTTCTGCCATTTATCCGGCTGAGGCGTAGCCGTATCATAGATGCAATTCCACCAGACCAAATGATCTGTATGAGTTGCCATGGCACCAGGTTGATGAAAGAAGTTGAGGCTATCTGGCTCTGGATTAGCCAATTGCATGGGTGAAGGCTCATAAATAGTACGCACTATGCGTTCCAGTTCCAAATAACTGATTCGCTGCTCCGGCAGTGTTTCCAATAATTCCCGGATTCGACGCGCCTGTTCGGCCAGCACCAACAGGGAGGAGTTAGAGCTACCTGTGGCATCGAAATAACGTAGCGCCCATTGCTGAAGGTACGCATACAGTCCTTCTGCATCCTTCTTTGGCGCTGTGCCATCCATAGGATAACGTTTGCGATCAAACCAAAAGGTGTATTGCTCCCGGGCTTCATCTGATATTTCGGCCTGTTCCAAATAGCCAAACGCTGCTGCAAACCAGGTATCGCTAAACAAGCCGGGCTTTTCTGCCAGCACCCGGCCAATTTCCATAGCCAGGCCGGTATCCAATGGCTTTACCGGCAGAGTCAGGAACTCCATGAGTTTGAACACATCAACAGGTTCCCATAAAAATGCCGGTGCAAGCTTCAGCACTTGCAGCGATGGCCGTGCAAGAGAGGCCGATAAAATACCCATAGGCGCAAATCCTTCCTGCAAGAGGTTTTGTTCCAGCAACAGATTCATTTCCGGCACTAAAAAATCTGGTCGATAAGTGGGGTTTTCCCGAAGTAGTTGGGCTAAAAACACTGCGGCGTCAGAGTCTCTCCTCGCTTTCAGGATGGCGAGTCGGCCCACTCCCCTACCCTTCCCTTTCATCCAACGGCCTAGCGGCGAATCTGGCGAGGCGTCGCTGGAAAATGTCTGTTCAATAATTGGAACACCCCAATTTTTCACCCGGGCAATCAATCGCTGAATTACAGGTGTTTGCAGGGCCAAAGGTTCGTACAGCACCACTTTATCTATGGGTGCCTGCATCGTTTCCAGGCATTTTAGCACCTGAGCAAAGCGGTCGGCAAAACCCGCTGCTTCCTCCTGCAAAGATGGATCTGTCAGTTTATGTGCAAAAATAATCTCCACACCTGCCAGGACTTCCAAACGCGGAGGCATGCCAGGCATGGGCTGAAAATCCCAGCCGGCGAGCAGCAGTTCATCGCGCCATTGCAGTAACACCTCTGCGGTGGCAAAGCGGTCAGCATCAAAAGAAGCCTGATAAAACGCCTGATTTTCAGTGAGATATTGGGCCAGGGCCTGCCGGTACAGCTCAATACGGAGGTAGGCGGTATTGTTTCTATAGCCTTTCAGCCCGAGTTGCGCCTCCAGCCATTGAAGGCATTTGACAGGGCCCATAAACCATTCTGCCTCCCTGTGCAACTGCCTGGTGTAAACGATGGAATCAAAATGATGCCCTATATGAATGACCATAAATCTTAGAAAACAACTAAAAACGAGACGGTTGAAGGCAA
The DNA here is from genome assembly GCA_035299505.1 of Saprospiraceae bacterium. Lineage (GTDB taxonomy): Bacteria > Bacteroidota > Bacteroidia > Chitinophagales > Saprospiraceae > M3007. The sequence goes on from DATGWL010000097.1 coordinate 15,135, forward strand.
AGCCTTTTTCTACCTTTGCGGCTCAAATATATTTACAATGGACCCAAACGAAGTAGTAAAATCCAGCGACATCACCCTGCGGGTTGGTTTAAATGCAGAGCATGTACCCATTAAAATTGAATGGGGAGCCAGCGACCGCAATAACGGTATATTGGAGGAGTGTAAAGCCATGGCCGTGGCGTTGTTCGACAAAGAACACCGGGATACGTTGCGGATTGACCTTTGGACAAAGGAAATGCAGGTATTGGAAATGGACCGGTTTATGTATCAAACCCTGCGTTCACTTAGTCAAACCTATTTGAAAGCTACCCAGAATAAAGAACTGGCAGAAGATATTGCCAAATTTGCCCATTATTTTGGTCAGCAAACGGAAATTATCCCAAAGGATCAGTAAAACTTACTGTGTAAGCAGGGCATGACAGATCCAGTTGGCTATTGCCTGCCGGTTGTTTTTCAGTACCAAACGTTGTTGGTCCCAGTCGTTTTGGATGTTGGCCAGTTCAATGTAAACTGCTTTTCTGGCAGTTGTTTCTTTCAGAGTGAAGAGTGTTCTGGCTGTGACACTTCCGGCATAACCTCTTCCGCCTTGCGCTTTTTTGTATTTAGCAGCAAAAGTACGCTGTATATGTTCTGCCAGGCGTTGGCTGGGCGCGCTTTCCGGTCGGAAATAGAAGAAGATATCCTGTTTTTTCTCCAGGCTACGGGAATCTACATGTATTTCGATAATGGTTTGGTTGGTTTGCCCAACCTTTAGGTGCTTCTCCGTAAGTGCATTGATCAAATCTGTGCGCTGTTGCAACCGTTCGCGCTGATCCGACGGAATATCCTGTTCACCCAACACTACCTCATCTTTATCACAATCCAGGTACACATCATCCCGGATACCGTCGTTGTTGTCGCGCACGATCATATAGGCAGTTGCCCCGTGGCTGATGAGTAATCGGTGTAAGCGAAGTGTTACATCGTAAGCATACTCATCTTCACAAAGGTTATTGCCGGCACGTTTACCTTGCGCGCCAACATCGGGGCCACCGTGCCCGCTGATCAGGTAAAATACATGGCCTCTCAGGTTTCTGTTTAATAGCGGAGTATAGGCGTAATCAGGGCCATAAAGCTCGAATTGGCGGTCGTTATCGTAGTCTTTTTCTCCTCCATAAACGCGATTGGCAATTGGATAGACATATCTAGGCGTTTCTATCTCGGATTTTACGGCCAAGCCAACGCCGGCTGCCATTTTTTTGGGTTCTTCTACCGGTTCGGTTTCCTGACAATTGAGTTCATGCCAGGGTACCCAAAGTCTTTTGTTATCTATGAAGTAATCCGGACGAAGTCCCTTCTTTTGGGCGGTTTTGTTGTAGGTTTCAATTCGTTTGGCTGTTTTCCAGTCTTCAATATCAAGGGTGGTGCGAATGCTTTTGCCATTATACACCACCACCAATACCGGCAGTTTGTAAGTGGCGCCAGTTTTTAGTTTATGGGTTTCTAACTGATTGATTTTCAGGAACTGGCTCACATTGCAATCGTGTTCAGCCAGTTCATAACGATCAAGCAGATCCAGGGCATCATCGCCGGCTTTAGCTGTGGCTGTGAGGTAGTTATTTCCGGAAACCGATCTTTGGGCAAGCAGAAGAGACTGGGCAATCAGGCTCCAAAAGATCAAGATCAAAAAGGTTTTGGAATGGGACATCTCGAAGTGTCTTGTCAATTTGCGTGCAAAAATAAGCAAAAAATGTCTACCTGACGAATCGGTGCATTTTCCCGCAGAAACGAATCAAAGATTTTTACATTCCTGTCTGGTTTTTTTTGACCTTTGTCGCGCTTTACCACACATTTAAGGAAGGAACACACATGCAAATTATACCATCATTTGACCTGCTTGACGGCAAGCTGGTTCGGTTGCGCCAAGGCGATTTTGAGCAAAAAACGGAATACGATGCCAATCCGCTGGATCTGGCCAAGGAATTGGAGGCAGCGGGCATCAAACGCCTGCACATGGTTGATCTTGACGGGGCAAGAACGGGCAGGCCCGCCAATTTGCACATCCTGGCCGAAGTTGCCGCACATACACGCCTGGAAATTGATTACGGCGGCGGTTTGCGCAGTATTCCATCTCTCAAACAGGTATGGGATGCAGGAGCTATGTTGTTCTCTGTAGGCAGCGTTGCCTTGCTGGCACAGGATGAGTTTTCTGCCTGGGTAGAAAAATTCGGCCCCGACCGCTTCCTGGTTGGCGCTGATGTGCGTGACAACAACCTGGCCGTACACGGCTGGGCACAACAAACCGAGGTTAGCATATTTGACTTCCTGGGCAAAATGACCAGCCTTGGTCTGAGCACTTTCACCGTAACCGACATTGCCCGAGATGGAGAACTTTCCGGTCCGGGCATTGAATTGTATCGGGAAATTATCAAGAAATTCCCGGGCATTCAACTTGTAGCCAGTGGTGGCGTCAGGGATGTTGCCGATTTGGAAAGTCTGAGAGAAATTGGCTGTTCCGGCGCTATAGTCGGAAAGGCTTTTTTTGAAGGAAAAATTCCTTTGCCATTCTTCCGAGTGTATACCAAGGGAGAATAAACGTGATTTGTCTACAAGATTACATTTGAGGATTTTCACCCATTTAAAGGCACCAAAACGCAATTGTTCGCGTTTTGGTGCCTCTTTTTAGCGCTTGTGCCAGATCAGATTTGTGTAAATTTTAAAGAAAATTCGCAGAGGTACTTGCGCCGTATTGGTGAACCCCCATACCTTTGAGCCGAATTAAATTTCAAAACAAAACTTTAAACATCGCGATTATTGGATTAAATTTTACTTGAAACTCATTTCACGGAATTTTAACTAACTTTTTCATCCAATAATCATGAACAGTAAAGTTTTCGCCAAGGTCGCGTTCATCGCCATCTTTACCACCATCTCTACCGCTGCCAGCTTCGCTCAAACCCACTACAAATTGGGCTTTTCTTTAGGTAGCAACTATTCCAGTCTCCGATCCGATCTTTTCACCACCTCTTCCGGCCGTTTGAGTACTGCCGTTGGATTCAATGTGAACCTCGGTTTTGGCGATCGTTTTGAACTGACGCCTGAAATCATGTTTACCCAGAAAGGCGCAACCATCCAGACAGTTGTTTTCAATCCGGAGAACAAACCTACTGTTGGCACCTATAATTTCTACTATAACACATTCGAGGCCGGTGTTTTTGCAGGCTACCAGCCCATCGCCAATGTTCCGGTGCGGGTACAAGCCGGCGCATTCTTTGGCAGCCACTTCCACAACCTAGATCGCTCAGACCGCGACGAATATGTTGGCGACTACAATAACATTGTCAACGCCAAACAGGTATCCCTCTTGAACGAATCCCTTTCTGGTTTGGACTTTGGTCCTGCCTTTGGTGTTAGTGCAGGCGCTGGCCGATTCAATGTAAGCGCACGCTATTACATGGGCGCACGCAACCTGTATGAAAACCTGGCTTTTGCACCACAAGGTCACCATATCCGCACCAGTTCCCTGCGCCTGACCATGACGTATTACTTCAAGCACAAAAGTTCCTGGGAAGATTAATATCCCGGTTAAAATATTCACCCGTGTTTCCGCTCGATGACTTGCTGTTGTTGGGCGGTTTTTTTTTGCCGGAACCAGATCGGGGTCATATGTGTTGCAATTGAATTTTTAGCATAGTTTATAAATTTAAACACGTGCTAAGCCAGCCAAATTGTAGTTTTGCGGCTTCAATTCATCGGATCTATTTTCAGCAACTTGCCATAATGACGGAACAAGAATTACAAAGACGGGAATCGCTTTCCAAACTTCGGGAGATGGGTATCGACCCATATCCGGCTGAGATGTATGAGGTAACAGCCTTCGCTCAGGATATCGTTGCACAATACCAGGAAGAGGTACTGGAGGATGGCACTAAAAATCGCCTGAATTTTCAGTCGGTTTCTCTGGCTGGCCGTATTATGGCCAACCGGGAAGCAGGCAAAGCATTATTTCTAAACCTGCAGGATTCCAGCGGACGCATTCAGCTGTACCTGCGCCGGGACGATTTTATGCAAGGTGAAGAAGCGCCCTTGTTTGATATTGCCATTAAAAAATTGCTTGACTTGGGCGATTACGTTGGCGTAAAGGGATTTGCGTTCAAAACCAAAACCGGCGAGGTGAGCGTACACGTACAGGAATTCAAGTTTCTGGCCAAAAGCCTTCGCCCATTACCTGTGGTAAAAAAAGATGCGGAAGGAAATATCTACGATGCATTTACCGATCCAGAGCAACGCTATCGTATGCGTTACGTGGATCTGACCGTGAATACCGGATTCCGCGATATTTTCATCAAACGCACCAAGCTGATCAAAACCATGCGTGCGTACCTGGATGAGTTGGGTTTGCTTGAGGTGGAAACCCCCATTTTGCAGCCTATCCACGGGGGTGCAGCTGCGCGGCCGTTCAAAACCCACCATAATACGCTGGATATGACCCTTTATCTGCGTATTGCTAATGAATTATACCTGAAACGACTGATTGTGGCGGGTTTTGATGGCGTATATGAATTTGCCAAAATGTTCCGCAATGAAGGCATGGACCGCACCCATAATCCGGAGTTCACGGCACTGGAGTTTTATGTAGCCTACAAAGACTACCACTGGATGATGGATGTAACGGAACAAATGCTGGAACGGGTTGCACGGGCTATCCATGCAAACGGGGAAAGCACTGCGGAGGTTGGTGGCAATGTGATCAACTTTGCCGGACCTTACCGCCGCCTGACCATGTTTGATGCCATTCAGGAATATACGGGTATCAATGTGGAAACAGCGGATGAATCTGAACTGCGCGATTATTGCAAAAAAGAACACATTGAGATTGACAACTCCATGGGCAAAGCCAAGCTTATTGACGAGATTTTTGGCGAAAAAGTAGAAAAACATCTCATCCAGCCTACTTTCCTGATTGATTATCCGGTGGAGATGTCGCCACTGACTAAAAAACACCGTTCCAAGCCAGGATTGGTGGAGCGCTTCGAGCTTTTTGTGAACGGCAAGGAAGTTGCCAATGCTTATTCCGAGTTAAATGACCCAATTGATCAGCGCGAGCGTTTTGAAGACCAGCTGCGTTTGGCTGCCCGCGGCGACGAGGAGGCCATGGCCATGGATGAGGACTTTATCCGTGCGCTGGAGTATGGCATGCCGCCAACTGCAGGTATTGGCTTTGGTATTGACCGACTGGCTATGATGTTCACCGGCCAAACTTCCATTCAGGAGGTCTTGTTCTTCCCGCAAATGCGTCCGGAAGTAGCGGAATAATGACCTGAATATGGCTGGCGCTTACTTTTCCAATCAAAAATTTCAATCTGTAAACACACTTGAACCTGGCGAATACGAGGATTGTGTGTTTACAGATTGTCAGCTATCTGGCACAGATTTGTCCGGACTGGTATTTGATCAGTGCCGCTGGATGCGCTGTGATCTGAGCACAGCAACCATTAAAGGAACGGCATTTCGGGACAATACTTTTGAGTCCTGTAAATTAATGGGTGTGCATTTTGAAGACGCCAATGCGTTTTCACTGTCGTTTTCATTTAAGGATTGTCTATTGCAATATGCCTCCTTTTTTCAATTGAAAATACCGGGTACCGAGTTTTTGCAATGCCAACTGGAAGAAGCTAATCTGGAGGAAACAGACCTGCGCAGGGCTGTATTTCAGGGTTGCAACCTGTTGAACGCTGGCTTTGATTATGCCAACCTGGAGGAGGCTGATTTCCGGACGGCATATCATTTCAGGATACATCCGGATCGGTGCAAATTGCAGGGCGCCAGGTTTTCATCGAATAATCTGGAAGGTTTATTAACCCACTACAAGATTAGGGTGGAGAAGCTTTAGAGCCTCCCAAACATGTTCTTAACAAAATTTTATGCCAGGCAGAGTAATCCCTGGGACCATTTCATCGTCTATATGTGGAAATCATGAAACGGGCGGTAACGTCCACACAACTTGAATAGCATATGAACAAGCAAATGAAATGGATGATCGGCCTTTTTGCCTTGATCTTTACCGCCTCCCTGCAGGCGCAAACCACCCAGCCTGCCCATAAAAAACTGGAGCATCCGGGTCATCATAATGGTCAGGGTATGGCTCAAGAACTGAATCTTTCCAAGGAACAAAAAGAAGCTTTCGACAAGATTGACCGGGAGTACAAAGCCAAGCAGCACGAAATTAAGAAAGCGCGCAAAGCTGAGCTTGAACAGGTTCGAAACGAACGCCAGGCAGCCCATAAGGCCTTACTCAATGCTGAGCAGGCAAGGAAATACGACGAGCTGGTGGCTGCCAGAAAAGCAGAGCATGAAGCGCGGAAAGCAGAACGCAAAGCGGAAAAGAAAGCCAATAAAGCCGCCAAAAAGCCGCTGGATAAAAAACCGGCCAGCGATCATAAGTGAGACGGTGGACGGTGGTCCCGAGTACTCGGGATGGACGGTGATAAAAAAGGGTTGTCTTCCCGAACATGGGCAAGACAACCCTTTTTTATTTTTTAAAGGGTACACATTTTTCAAAAAGGTATTTTGCCCTCCATCATTTTAGCCCATATAACAATACGAAAAAAAATAATTTGAAAGACAGCCGACAAAACATACAACCATGCATTCTTTTTGCTTTATATTGGCGGACACAAAAACTACCTCTTCCTATTTATGCTTACCGCCAAATCATCCTTGGTTATTGGGCTATGCATGTTCCTAAACATCTTTCTGCATGCCCAAAACCTCCAAATCACTTACCAAAAGAGTGATTCACTCTTTGTCTGCGGTTCAGACACCTTATTCATTCAGGTTCAAAACCAGTTACTTACCCCGGTTAACGGAGCAATCGTCCAGGTGACACTGCCGGCTGGCTTGCAATATGCTGCAGGTACCATCCAGGGAGCAACGGAATTGAATGTGGGGAATTTATCTGCGCCCACGTTTACACTGCCGGTTTTAAATGCACAGCAAAGTCATCCGCTTTTCCTGCTAGTTACAGCTCAGTGCGAGGCCGCCGATTTGATTGACGCCGGTCAATTATTTCAGGCACTCATTTCGGTTACTTCTGCATCCGGGAATGCCCAGGTGGTTACCACTTCCATTTTGGTGGAAACGGGCGCTTTGGTTATTGAAAGCGTCACACCTGCTATCCTGGAAGGAGAAAAAGGAGACACCCTTTACCGCACCATTTGCTTCAAAAACACCCGACTGGGTAAAATTGGCAACCTGCATTTTCAGGATGCCTATCAGGATGGTTATGAAGTGTTTGTGGAAGGAGCAGATGCTTTTTCTGTTGGTAACAACCTGGCAAGTGCGGAATTTTCTGGCAGCTTTTTTACCACTGTGGGTAACGGTGATCAATGGCTTGACCTGGACGAAAAAGTGTGTTTCACGGAACGGGTTATTATCACAGATTGTGGTTTACCTCCAACGATAAAATCCTCTTTATTGCGTGCTGCTTGGGGATGCGACGCCACTTCCTGGTGCCGCTATGATAGTTCCCTGATTTTGGTGAATATCAAAACATCTACGTTTGTTCCAGAACTGGAATTTGAGCAAATATGGACTCCTCCAACCAATTATTGTGGAGATGTTCCTGCTGTAATGGGGTTTGCCATCAAAAATACAGGCAAAGCAGACGCTAAGGATGTCATTCTAAATCTTACCATGACAGAAGGCCAAACAAAGGCCGGAATTGTTCCAGGTTCATTTAAACTAATAAGTGAAGGAGATACAGCCACCATTTCACCAAATATTTCAACAACAGGTATCCTGTTTACCTGTAACCAACCTGTTTTATATAGTGCCAACCTGGTCATTCCTTTTGTTCCAGCCAATGATTCAGTCAAATTGGTTTTTGATGTATTGACCTGCGTGCAGATTTGCGGAGAAGTTTTCCCAGCTTTTAAGGCTAACTATTTATACCAAAAAGCTTGTCCTCCGGGAGGAGTTAACTCCGGAACAGCGGTGATTGTTTCTGATACAGGGTATACTATCTACAGCGCTCATCTGACCAATATTGGCGTATGTTTGGAGGATAATCAAACCTACTCCTACAATTACTATGCAAAAGGGAAATACCTGCTGGAGGATGGCTTCCTACACTTACAAATGACCCTGCCCAAAAGTATTACCCTTGATACGGCCTGTACCAATGCACAAAATCAAGTTGCACCGTATTTGCTTGAAACAAGTTTTGATGGATCAGGAAATCAAAACATTCATATGGTCTGGCAAACTCCATTTGATGTTGATACGCTAAGCTATCAGTACTGTATAAGGTTTAGTTGTGACACATCTGTAATGTGCGGGAATAGTACCTTTAACTACTCACCTCCATGCTGCATTCTTAATTCATCCGATATTAGTTATTGGAGTACTGAATTGAATATTTCACCTAATTGTGGTATAACAGATTGCGGCGACAGGGAAATAAATGTGTCTTGTGGGGATGAAGGTGGCGGCGGCCCACCTATAATTATTCCACCTGGTGATGGCCTTCAATTAACATACAAATGGACGGCCTACAGAAATAATTCCGGATGGAAAGATGAAACCGATGACCGACATGCTGACCTACCCCTTGAAATAGTTAAGGAGAATTGGCGGAAAGACCGTTTTTTACCCGGCGACACCTTAAGGGTAGAATTCTGTGCTTCCGTTGATACTGCAATTACTATTGACACTTTTGGATACGGCATCATCCATTCTGTTCGAGCCTCGGACATGGGAGTGAACGACAATGATATTTTTGGAGTCAAGAATGCACAATATGGATTTACCGATACGGCAGCAATCATCTCCCTCGGTTCCAGGGTCAGAGTGAAGTATGCCGATGGCCAGGAAGCAACCTGTTTTTGGGATCAGGTTACCTTTCGTTTAGGAAATCTATATAGTCAATCTGTTTTACCTAATACCACTCCACCACAGGTGATAGATGAGACTAGTTCATTGGCTGAAGTTAAATATTTCCCACTTGTAGCAATGGCTGCCAGCGGCTGTTTACCCAAGCCATATCTTGAGTTGGGTGATTCAGTATTTGTTTTTAGCGATTATAAAATCAATACCAACTTTACCCCATTTTCCAGCAACTTCCCAGATCCGCCACTTATCGGTTTTAGAACCAGGTTACTTAGCCTTGATGACACCTGGCTTTCAACAGACTCATCAAAAGTTTTTCAATATTCCGGATGGCAATATTCCAAATCTTCTAACCAACATACCATAAAGCCTTGTGATCAATCTGTGGAGCCCAAAAAATTCAGGTATTCCATGCGTATTGCCCGGGAAAACATGTTTCCAAACGAGGTGCGCCCATTGGCCTGGATATCTGATTATACACAGACAAATCCAGAAGGTCTTGAACTTCAATCTGCTCAATTGGAATACCTGACGCTTCAGGATAGTACTCCTTGGTTAAGCAATATCAGTTTGCCATTTACCCAGGCGCCACTTAATCTTAAGGTAGATTTTTCACCAGTTTTTTCAGATCCCATTGACGAAGGCTTTACCTTGAAAAGCAACCTTATTTTCAAACCAAACTGCCTTTTCTCCCTTCCGGATAGCTCCATTCAATTCATTCAAACTACGTTCGAAGGTTGTTTGAACGGGGATACCATGATCAGATATGACACTATCCCAAACGCCATTGGCTTTTTTGCCAATTCGCCAAGATTATCGGTCATAACCAATGACAGTGTTGTTAATTCTCCTACCAGAGCTTTCAACATTGATTTCACACTAAAAAATGCACTGGTTTCTCCAGCTCCTTTTGCCTGGATTTACCTGGACGCTCCTTCCGGATTAATTAATCAGCTTGAATTGATCCAAATACCTCAAAATCAGCCAATTCCTGGCAATAACGGTTTTTTTGGACTCAATCAATTTGGTGGACTAACCAGTAAAAATTTCAGGATTACCGGCGAAAACCTTTCCTGCGACCTGGACTCCCTGTACATCTACTTTGGCTGGAGTTGCGATCCTATCCAGCAAATAGCTGATGCATCCTGTGGCATAGATACCTTACTCATTCTGCTTAATCTGGAACGGCCGGAACTGGAGCTGGATATCATTGAGGAACCAGATCAAATATCTCTTTGTGAGGAATCAGACTGGTTTGAATTTGAAGTTTATAATGCTAAGTTCGGCTATGCGTACGAGTTGCTTTCTACTCTGAAACTGCCGCCCGGATTGAAAATCGCCCCCGGAACCTGCCAAATTTCCCATCCGGAAGGATCTCCATGGATGAATATTCCTAACCCACAGGAAACCAACCCCAATTTTTACGAATGGCAGGTGAGCGATTTATTACCCTCAGTTGCCGCTAATGGCTTGCCGGGCTTCAATATGGCTCCGCAGAATTCTTACCGGATACGATTTAAGGTACTGGCAGAATGCGGTTTTGTGGCAAATACCCCCATCATTTATGGTGCAACTGCTACAGAACCTTGCGGCCGCCAGGCCAACGTTCTGAACAAGCTGGGGCAACCCTTGCAGATTAATGGCCTTCAGACACCCTATGGCGTATTGGTGAATGTACTCCCGGTAGGAAACCCGGCCAATACATGTGGCGATATCCAGGAAATTCAGGTAAGTCTGCAATTGCTGGGCACACCCTCTGCTACAGATAGTATATACATTACCCTGCCGCAGGGTGTCCAACTGGTGAACAATTCCTATGTTCCTGGCCTAAACGCTCCATCCGGTCCGGTTACCCCTAATGCCCAGGGCTTCCAGCTCCCATTGCCAATACTGCAAGGCGGCGGAACTGTAAATTTTCAGTTTAAGGTGCAATATTCCGGGCTGGCTGGCTGTGCTGACAAAACCCTTCAGGTGCAAACACGTGTGCGTACAGAAGCTTTTTGCCCAAGTCTGGGCGCCCCCTGCGTAGTATATCTGGCTACCGGTGAAGGAATATTTGTATTGGACATCAAACGCCCGCAATTGCTCATCACAGATGCTGAATTTGCCCTGAACGGAACTACCGTAAGCGGCAACGTCACCCTGACCAATAACGGAGAGGTATCGTCTGAACAGACCACTGTGAATTTCTGGATAGATGTAAACGGAAATGGCCTGGTGGATGCCGCAGACCAACTCCTCAATACCTGGACCAGCAACACTCCGATTAGTCAGAATGAATCAGTGGTATTAAGCGGTTTGGTGCCTGGGCTGGACTCAACGGAATGGTGCAACTTGCTCATTCAGCTTCCGGCAGATCCAAACTGTATGTGCAACGAACAGATCTTCCAGCCAGAACAATGGCAGGTAGATCACACCGATCTGCAGTTTTGTTCGCTCAACCCGGTGCAAATAGGCGTACCTGAACAAGCCGGACACACCTACTCCTGGTTCACCAACCCGGGAATTGCCTGCTCCACTTGTGCAATCACCACATACACCCCGCCTGCCGGCACGCCTTTAAACGTTCCGGTGGAATTGGTACTGACAGAGATGTCTGGCGATTGCAAAATCAGGCACAATTTCCAGTTGTTTTTCAGCTCTGCTGCAACCATAACAGCCTCAGCCCCGGCTATCTGCCCTGGCCAGAGCGTTACCCTTTCGGCAGAACCAAGTACCGGAACAGCCTATTTCTGGACCGGACAAGGCATCGTCAACCCCAATCAGGTTACCCAACAAGTGCAACCATCCGTAAACAGTACCTACACAGTAGTTGTATCTTTTGCCAATGGTTGCACAGCTTCTCAAACCATTGATATTCAGATATTAGCACCAGATACGGTGGTACTGCCCGGTTTAGTTACCTGCCAGGGAGTACCCGTTAATATCTTGGGCAATATAACCGAAACACCGGGCACTTACCAGCTTTTGCTGAGTAACAGTCAGGGGTGCGACAGTCTGGTGTTCCAAAGTCTGGCACTTACTCCACCGGTTCAGACCGTGGAAAATTTCACTTTTTGTCTGGGCGACACCCTGAAGAACGTGCTGGACACCTTCTTTACAGCCAGCGGTCAGGTATGCCGGACATATCAGGGCTTGAACGGCTGCGATAGTGTGCATTGCGCCATAGTTACAGCGGTGGATCCGCCAGATTTGCCCGTACAAGACACCCTGTATGTAGATTATGGCCAGATTATTACCCTGACCGGACCATCCGGCTTCGAATCCTACTGGTGGATACCGGCGCCTGCGCCTCCCTGTGAGGATTGTCAGGAAGTGAGTTATCCGGCAGATTCAGCAGCTTATCAGGAATTCCGATTACAGGTTACTGACGCCAATGGTTGCCCCGGGGAATTGGTGTTCAGGGTGTTAGTTTTGCCACCATGTTCGGCAGACAGCTTGCATATTCCAAACGCCTTTACGCCAAATGGCGATGGCGCCAACGATGTATTCCGTGTAGTGCCTTATGAAAGTTCGGAAGTGATAAGCAGCCTGGAGATCTATAACCGTTGGGGACAAAAAATCTACGAAAATGTTGGAAATTCCTCCTGGGATGGTACGATTGACGGGGAACCGGCAGTTTCGGATGTGTACGTGTATATCGTGACAGTAAAATGCGGCGAGTTGGTTGGCAAACGGGTGGGTGATGTGACACTACTCAGGTAATATAGCCGTGTTGTATAAAAAAAAGACTGAGGTGAAAAGCCGCTATCCATAGCGTTTTTCCATCTCAGTCTTTTTTGTTTAAGCCTTCAGGTAGATGATTTACCTGATAAATCGCCCCTGATAATGTTGTTGTTCTGTCATAACTTCAATGGTATATAAACCTGCTGGCATTGGGTTCAGCAGTACCTGCCGGTTGGTAGCAATGCCAGACTGAACCACCTGGCCAGTAGCATTAAGAATATGGAACTGAATAGTTCCTTCAAGGTTCGTACCGATGCTTAAATGATCTGTGGCCGGATTGGGAAACACCTGCAATGGCTGCACCAAAGGTGCAGAAGTTGAAGAGGCTGCCGGGAACTCGTATGCCCAAAGATCTTTCATATTGGAAGAGCTACCATCACTAAGCAGCGCTGTACCACCGGTTGCATATACCGTATTTCCAATTACAAAAGAACCAGGCGCCCATCGTCCGCTGCCAGGCCAGGAAGGAAGTTGCTTCCAGGTATCCAGTTCTGGCGTATATTCCCATAATTCGCCTTCTTCCAGGTAGTAATGGTCTTCTCCTTCTCCAGATAAGACATAACCTTTACCATTCAGGGAGAATTGTGTTCCTGCTACCCGTTTTTCTCCCGGAAAATCTGCCATTTTTTCCCAGGTTTTGGTTTGCGGATCATACCGATGCACATCATTGTAAATAGTAGATCCACCTATATTCACGCTGCCGTGGCCAAAAGCTATGTATACCATATTGTTCAAGGAAAAATGGTACGGATGGTGCCTTTTGTGAGAAGGAAAATCCGGCCGTTGGGTCCAGGAATCAGTTGCAATGTCATATTCCCAAAAGTCGTTTAGGTTGCCCATAGCGCTACCTCCTGCGCCAACAAATATCTTCCCATCCGCTTCTACCAACGCCGGGTGACCTCTGCCATCGCAATCACAAGGTGTTTTTTCTGTCCAAATGCCCGTTGCCGGGTCAAACTCCCACAAATCTGTCATGTCTGAGGTAGGCCCGAATCCAAAACCCATGTAGGCTTTATTATTGTAAACCACAGCATAGGCATAGCTTCTGGGGGGACCAGGAAAGCTGGGCAGGGCTTCCCATTGATCAGCTACAGGATCGTAACGGTAAAAATCACTTAGATAAGGGTTTTGCATAGCCGTTCCTCCCAACACGTAACCATAGCCGCCGATGGCAAAAGTTACCGGGTGGTGTCTGCCAAAAGCAGAATCCGGAAGGGATGCTTTTTGTGTCCAGGTCTGGCTCAGGGCCATTTGGCTGTTCCAAAGGAAAATGGTTGCCAAGATTAGTTTTTGTACGTTCATGGTGTGCATTGAGCTTGATTTGTCACTGAAACCACGGCAAAGAGATAAGGTTCGCTCCAACTGTTCAAACCTCCAAAAATGCCAGTCAGGTGCAAAAATCTGCCAGCCACGGCATTTCGCTTTCCCGGGCCTGAGAAAGCCTGAAGATTTGCACCATCATTCATTCAAAAACAACTGGCTATGCAAGCAAAAATTTTACTGGTTTTTTTATCAGTACTCTTACTCCCCATCATCGCCCTGGCACAAAACCAAACCATCCGCGGATGGGTACTCGATCAGCAATCTGAAACTCCCCTTATTGGGGCCACCGTACAGGTACTGAACATCGAACCAACCATTGGCGCCATGACTGATGCAGAAGGTGGTTTTACTCTGAAAAACGTACCCGTGGGCCGACAAGCCTTGAAAGTGAGTTACCTGGGTTATGAGCCTCAAACCTTGCCCAATGTTTTGATCACAGCCGGCAAGGAGGTTGTTCTAACCATCAAATTGGTAGAATCCTTCACCACTATGCAAGAGGTAGTGGTAACCGCGCAGGTGAACAAAGACAAAGCGATCAACGACCTTGCCACCATTTCCGCCCGCCAGTTCAACACCGAAGAAGTAAGTCGGTATTCAGGCGGCAGAAATGATGTGGGCCGTCTGGTGGCCAACTTTGCCGGCGTAGCTGCCAGCAACGATGCCCGCAACGACATCATTATTCGTGGCAATGCTCCAACCGGCGTACTCTGGCGTCTGGAAGGCGTACCAATTCCAAATCCTAACCACTATGCTACTCTGGGAACCACAGGCGGCCCGGTATCTGCACTCAACCCGAATATGATAGCCAATTCAGACTTCCTGACTTCTGCTTTCCCGGCAGAATATGGCAACGCAACGGCTGGCGTGTTCGATATAAATTTGCGCACCGGCAACCGGGAAAGGTTTGAGTTTATGGGACAAATGGGCGCTTTTACAGGTTTGGAAGCTGCAATAGAAGGTCCCGTACGGAAAGGAAAGGGTTCGTTTGTTGTGGCATACCGACACTCTTTTGCAGAAATTGCTCAGGCTGTGGGTCTGAATGTAGGAACCACCGCCACCCCAAAATACAAGGATTTAACTTTCAACCTGGATCTTGGTCAAACACAAGCAGGCCGGTTTAGCTTGTTCGGTATTGCAGGACAGAGTTCTATAGATTTTCTTGGAGCAGACATTGACACCACAGATCTTTTTGCCAATCCGAATGAAAACGCATATAGCAAATCTATGTTTGGTGTTGTAGGTTTAAAACATCATATACTGGTCAATGAGCGCTCTTATATCAGAACCATCCTGAGTGCATCACACAGTGGCAATTCATATGAAACCGAGGATTTAACCCTGCGCGACGAGAACAATAACCTGCTTGGGATGCAGGATGTGCTGGATGCCGGCAATACCTTACGCTTATCCTCATTCTACCATAATAAAATCAGCCGAAAGCTGACGCTGCGCACCGGAATTTTGCTGCAGAATCAGTTGCTGGACACCTATGTTAAAACCAGAGAGGGTATTCCAGATCTTAACGGCGACGGTCTTCCTGATTTATTCACGCAGCGTGATTTCGATGGAGGTTTTTCTCAAGCCGAAGCATATGGTCAATTGCAATGGCGGCTCACCTCTAAACTTACCCTGAATACAGGTCTGCACGGCCTTTATTTCGATAAAACTGAGGATGTGGCCCTGGAGCCCAGGGTTGCATTTAACTACCAGGTGACACCCAAAAGCTCTCTGAACATTGGTTACGGGATGCACCAACAGACTCAGCCTTTACCAGTTTTCCTGTTTAGAGAACGCTTACAGGACGGATCAGCGGTTGAAACCAATAATAACCTGGGCTTTACGCGTAGCCAACACTTTGTACTGGGTTGGGATTACAAACCAGCTGCTTCCTGGCGTATCAAAGCTGAAACCTACTATCAGGCACTATCCAATGTACCCGTGGAAAAGCTGTCTTCCAGTTTTTCTTTGCTGAATGCCGGTGCAGATTTTGTATTCCCGGAGAAAAACAACCTGATCAATGAAGGTACTGGAACTAACTTTGGCGCAGAATTGACCGTTGAAAAGTTCTTTAATCAGGGCTGGTACGGGTTGGTTACGGTAAGTTTGTTTGATTCAAAATATAAAGGTTCAGATGGCATCGAGCGGTCCACAGCTTTTGACGGAGGTTATGTTGCCAATATGCTGGCAGGTAAAGAGTTCAAACTGGGGAACTCTGGAAAACGTTTCCTTACGTTGGATACCAAACTCACTGCAGCGGGCGGGCGGCCATATACCCCGGTTGATCTGGAGGCAAGCAGACTGGCAGGAAGAGAAGTTCGGAAAGAGGATGAAGCATTTACGCTCAGACTTGACGATTACTTCCGTTGGGACGTAAAAATCGGGTTCCGGGTGAACAGTGCTAAACGCAAACTTTCCCAAACCTTTTTCCTGGATTTTCAAAATGTGACCAACCGCCAAAATATCTTCGCCATACGCTACAATGAAGTGCGTAACGAGATTGGTAAAACGTATCAGATCGGATTCTTCCCGGATGTGATGTACCGTGTTGAATTCTAAAGAACAGAATCTAACAGGAGAGGTCTTTTGTCCGAGCTTCGGCAGCTTCGAAGCTCGGACAAAAGACAAATACTACACCAGATATGAAAAAGCAAATATGTTTTGAGGATGTCTCAGGATTCAACGATCGTTGGATTATACTGTTTGGTTTGCCCATAGCAAGCATGTTCATTACTTTTTTGCTTTTCAGCGATTCCATTCTCAAGAATGGTTTGGGGTTTGTCACTGTTTGCATGGGAATGTCGGTTATTCACACCGCTACTTTCTGGATTGGGTTGAGATGGGTATACATACGGACTAAAATGCGGTATCCCAAGTTTGAACAGATCGGGCACCGGATTATGTGGTACCTGTTGGCCTTTTTTGTCATCTATTTTATAGTCAACAAACTCCTGATCGTAACTGTGATGGACTGGTTTTCCAAGAATCCACATGAAAACGATCCTAATCCAATCGTCACATTCATTTCAGCATTCCTGATGTCGGCCTTGCTGATCATTTTGTATGAAGCCATATCTTTTTACATACAGTTGCAAAAAGCGGTAGCTGAAAAAGCAGAATTGGAACGGCAAAATGTTGAATCGCAACTGGAAGGACTGCGAAACCAGGTAAATCCACACTTTCTTTTCAACAGTTTAAATACTCTGGCATACCTGATTCCGGAAGACTCCGACAAGGCGGTGCGTTTTCTGCAACAATTGAGTAATGTGTACAGGTATGTACTCGAAAGTCGGGAAGCCAAGATTATCCCTTTGCAAAAGGAACTCGAGTTTTTGGAGGCTTATGTTTACTTGTTAAAAGAGCGCTTTGGCGAAAATTTCAAGGTCATTTTACACGAATCTGTACAAAACCCCAACTTGGCTATTGTTCCTTTAACCCTGCAGATGCTTTTTGAAAATGCTATCAAACACAATGTCATTTCGGTAGAAAAACCGCTGACTATAGAGCTATTTCGGGAAAATGGCAGCCTGATTGTGAGAAACAACCTGCAAAAAAAGAACCAGGTAATGGATTCCACTGGCGTGGGCCTGGAAAACATTCAGAATCGATACCGTATGCTCACCGATAAAGAGGTGGATCTCATTGCTTCGCAACAATATTTCACAGTGGCATTACCCATTATTCACCTCAACTCCTGATCCCACATGCAAACCTTGTTAATTGAAGATGAAATTCCCGCTGCGCGCCGGCTGAGTAAAATGCTCAACGACACGCGCCCGGGCATTCGGATACTGGATACCCTGGATTCTGTGGAAAGCGCCGTGCGCTGGTTTCGCACTTTTCCCATGCCTGATCTGGTGTTTATGGACATCCAGATCGCGGACGGTTTGAGTTTTGATATTTTCAGACAGGTAGAGATACAGGCGCCGGTTATTTTTACCACAGCTTTTGACCAATATGCTGTTCAGGCCTTCAAAGTGTGCGCTGTTGATTATTTGTTAAAACCAATAGACCAGAAAGACCTGGAAAAAGCCTTGGTCAAGTATGAACAACAGACCAACAAAACTGCGCCGCTGGACATCGAGGCACTGGCCAAACTCCTGAAAAAAGAAACCTATAAAGAGCGCTTTTTAGTTAAAAATGGAGCCCTGCTAGCCTTTGTTGCAGCCTCCGACATAGCCTATTTCCGATCGGCTGACGGACTTACGCAAGCGTTTACATTTCAAGGAAAAAAATACTTTATCGAACACAGTCTGGAGGAATTGGAATCCTTATTAGACCCTCGAGATTTCTTCAGAATTGGCCGGAGCATGACCATACGCCTGAATGCCATACAAAAGATCCACCCGCATTTAAATGGACGGCTAAAACTGGAACTCTCCCCTGCCCTATCTGAAGAAGTATTTGTGAGCAGAGAGCGCGCCGGCGATTTCAAAACCTGGCTCGGAGCATAGCCGATTGCGTTTTTGAATCGAACACTTATCTTTGCAGTCCCTACCCATACATATTCCTGATTTTTTCACATTTTCTGCACCGCCTGGCTATTGTATTAGTCAAGCGGTACAGATTTTGTTGTATTCCCCTTTTTCTTCATTCCGACTGTAGAGGAGCTGTGTGTCCCCCCTGTGGATTTGAGCTGATCCTTGACCGTCATTAAAACACAAACACTATTATGTGTGGATTTATCGGACTTTTTGGCAAAAACAATGCAGAACAATGGCGCGAGCAGGTGCTCGGCATGTCGAAAAAACTGCGTCACCGCGGACCAGACTGGAGCGGAGTGTTTAACTGTGATCAGGCTATTTTATCCCATGAACGGCTGGCTATTGTAGACCCCGCATCCGGGGGGCAACCACTGTTCTCTCCAGACCGCAAACTGGTATTGGCCGTAAATGGCGAGATTTACAATCACAGGGGTATTCGCCGGCAATTTGAAGGCACATATGATTTCCAAACCGAATCCGACTGCGAAGTCATCCTGCCATTGTATCAAACCAAAGGCAAAAACTTTTTGGAAGACCTGAACGGTATTTTTGCATTTGCTCTTTACGACACTGAAACAAATGCCTACCTGATTGCCCGCGATCACATGGGGATCATTCCGCTCTACATGGGCTGGGATCAGCACGGCAATTTTTACGTGGCTTCCGAACTCAAGGCGCTGGAAGGCATTTGCAAACAAATCAAGGAGTTTCCTCCCGGTCATTTACTGTATAGCCCGGAAGGCATGGAGCCTCAGGCATGGTACAAAAGAGAATGGAACACATTTGATGCGGTTAAAGATAACGTTTCAGACATTGAAACGCTTCGCAATGCACTGGAACATGCGGTTGAGCGTCAACTGATGTCAGATGTACCCTATGGCGTGTTGTTGTCTGGGGGGCTGGATTCCTCTGTTATTGCTGCAATTGCCAAGAAATACGCGCCGCGGCGTATCGAAACGGGGAGCATAAGTGAAGCCTGGTGGCCTCAGTTGCACTCTTTTGCAGTGGGTTTAAAAGGTTCTCCTGACCTCGCTGCGGCCAGAAAGATGGCCGATTACCTCAAAACCGTTCACCACGAGATCCACTTCACCATTCAGGAGGGTCTGGATGCTGTGCGCGATGTGATTTATCACCTTGAAACCTATGATGTAACCACCGTGCGCGCCTCAACGCCTATGTACCTGATGGCGCGCGTAATCAAATCTATGGGCATCAAGATGGTACTTTCCGGAGAAGGTTCCGATGAGTTATTTGGTGGGTACCTGTATTTCCACAAAGCGCCAAATGCACAGGCATTTCACGAAGAAACCGTTCGAAAACTGGGCAAACTCCACCTCTATGATTGTTTGCGTGCCAATAAATCATTGGCAGCCTGGGGTGTGGAAGGTCGGGTGCCGTTCCTCGACAAAGAATTTATGGATGTAGCCATGCGTCTGAATCCGGAAGACAAGCGTCCGGGCAATGGTCGCATTGAAAAATGGATTCTCCGGAAAGCATTTGAAGATGTATTGCCACCTGAAATTGCCTGGCGCCAAAAAGAACAATTCTCCGACGGAGTTGGATACAGCTGGATTGATACCCTGAAAGAAATTACCTCAAAAGCTGTTTCTGATGAGGAACTGGCCAATGCCAAATACCGCTTCCCAATCAATCCACCTATGAGTAAGGAAGAATATTACTACCGCAGTATTTTCTCCGGCCACTTCCCTTCTGACGCTGCCGCAGCCTGTGTACCCTCAGTGCCATCAGTGGCCTGCTCCACACCGGAAGCGCTAGCCTGGGACAAGTCCTTCCAAAACCTCAACGATCCATCTGGACGGGCGGTGAAGGCGGTGCATAATGATGCGTTGTAAGGTTTGAAGGGGTTTGAAGGGGTTTGAGGGGTTTGAAGGGGTTTGAGGGGTTTGAAGGGAAAACACATCAATTGGGTTGAAAAGCGCTATTTAATTGGCGGGTAAATGCCAGCTTTTCTACCACACCAAACTTCTTTGCAAAACATCACATTTTCAAGAGATTAAGCATGTGGATGTTTTGTAAAGAAGTTTGATGTAATCTGTTAGGTATTCCTGGCCGCTCGTTGAAACGAGTAGTTTCAAGATGATGTGATAAACCCTTCAAACCCCTCAAACCCCTCAAACCCTTCAAACCCCTCAAACCCTTCAATCACCTACACCTTCCCCAGCAACCTGAACATATTTTTCTTATACGCTTCCACGCCGGGTTGATCAAATGGATTGACGCCGAGCAGGTAGCCGCTGATAGCGCAGGCTTTTTCGAAAAAGTAAAACAGTTGACCCAGGTAAAATGGGGTTGCTTCCGGAATCCGGATAATTAAATTAGGCACACCGCCGTCTATGTGGGCCATACGCGTACCTTCTGCTGCTTTTTGATTGACGTATTCCAGGGTTTTGCCGGCCAGATAATTCAGGCCATCCAGGTCGTCCTGAGTGGAAGGAACCAATAAGGTGTGCTGGGATCTGGAGATTTCCAGCACGGTTTCGAACAGGTTGCGCCTGCCATCCTGGATGTACTGACCCATAGAGTGTAAATCTGCCGTAAAACTCACCGATGCAGGGAAAATGCCTTTGCCATCTTTGCCCTCGCTTTCGCCATACAACTGCTTCCACCATTCAGCAATGAACTGGCATCTTGGCTCGTAATTGGCTAAAATTTCCACCTCTTTGCCTTTGTTTCGAAGCACATTGCGCACCATGGCGTATTGGTAGCAATCGTTTTCTTGCCATGACTTCCGATAGGCCGTGCGGGCCTCGGCTGCGCCATCCATCAAGGCTTTGATATCTACCCCGGCGGCAGCCAAAGGCAGCAAACCCACGGCCGTGAGCACAGAAAAACGGCCACCAACATCATCAGGCACTACAAATGTTTCATACCCTTCCCGGGTAGAAAGTGTTTTTAGGGCGCCTCTGGCCTGGTCGGTAGTGGCATAAATCCGGTCTTTAGCCCCTTCCTTGCCATACCGCTCTTCCAGTTTCTGCCTGAACAAACGAAACGCAATAGCAGGCTCTGTGGTGGTACCTGATTTGGAAATGACATTGACCGAAAAATCACGATCGCCAATAGCATCCAACAATTGTGTATGATAGTCTGCGCTCAGATTGGTGCCGGCAAATACCACATCAAAGTGTTTTTTGCGGCCGCCTCTTACGGGAAGCGGAGGTGTTGGCACACAAAACTCCAGGGCTGCCTTAGCCCCCAAATAGGAGCCGCCAATGCCTACTACCACCAAAACCTCGCTTTGTTTGCGGATTTTTCTGGCTGCCGCCAAAATGCGTTTGAATTCTGCCCGATCATATTTTGCCGGCAAATCAAGCCAGCCAAGAAAGTCGTTTCCTGGCCCGGTTTTGCGCTCCAATTGTCGCGCTACGGCATCAACCATTGGCGCCATGGCCTCCATTTCTGCGCGGGAAACAAAGCTCCCTGCAGGTGAAAAATCAAATGTAATCATCTTATCCAGTGAATGTTGCATACTTTTTTGGTCGTGTTCTGCCATTTAAATCGTTCATCAAGGCGCAATCCCAGTACCCAGATGATGGCGCCATCCTGATTGCTCAACACCCAGGTTTGTTCTTTTTCCAGTCGGGATAACTTTTGATTGGTGAAAAAATCCTGCAATTTCTGGTGTTTACCTCCCATACCCAATGGCTGAAAGGTATCGCCGGGTTGCCATTTGCGCAAAAGTAGAGGGAAGCGCAATGTTTCGGCATCAACCGTAATTTTATTAGGGTCTGACTGAACCGGATTTTCGCCGGGTTCAACCGTTGCATACATCAGAAAAAGCCTCGTTTCGTCTGGCAGCCGAAGCATCAAATCATCTTCCTGCACCTTGAGTGAAAAACTGTCGGGCAAAGATTTATCGCTGGCAAACACCAGCAGATGTTCCCTGTCCATGAGCGCAGAAAAACCTTTGTCTGTGTGCCATTCCACACCAATCTGTTCAAATCCGTCTGCCATTTGCCTGGTCTGTTCGGCATCAAAACCATAATCCTTTAACAATTGCCGCAGGGCCTGCCTGGGTGATGGCAACAGTGCGATTGCCTTCTTTTGAAGCTTCACGGTATGGTTATCATATAGCACAAACTGTTGCAGCAAATAGCCCAGATTCCGGTCGGCAGACCTGATGCGGCGCATGTTCCGTGCGGCAGTATCCGGCAAATTAGGATTTAAGGATTGCAGCACCGGCACCACCTGGTGCCGGATCAGGTTGCGGGCATAGTCGTCGTGCGCATTACTGCTGTCTTCGCGCCAGGCCAGGCCTTGCTCCCTGGCAAACTGTTCAATATGCTCCCTTCCTGCAAACAACAAAGGCCGGAACACCTGCAAGCCGGCAAATTGACTTCCCGTACCAAATGTTTTATGCGCCTGAATACCGGAAAGTCCAGGAAGTGAGGTTCCCCGGGTAAAATTCAGCAAGGCAGTTTCCAGGGCATCATTTTGGTGATGCGCGGTACATACACCGGCAAATCCGTGCACTTCTGTCAATTCCTTAAACCAGGCATACCTGAGGTTTCGGGCGGCCATCTGTGTACTCTGGCCAGTTGATTCGGCCACTCTTTTCGTTTCAAAACGCTGCACAAAACAAGGAACATCCAGTTGTCGGGCAAGCGATTGTACAAACTGCTCATCCTGATCAGATTCCGCGCCCCTCAACTGAAAATTAACGTGTGCTATGGCAAAAGGGAAACCTGCCCTCCGGAAAAGTTCCACCATGACACAGGAATCCAATCCGCCACTTACTGCCAGGAGCACCTTTTGGTCTTGCGAAAATGGCAAGTCCTGTGTTTTTGAAAACTTAAAAAATTCCTCAAGCATTTCCATGAAACAAAGTCAAAATACCTTGCAGGCAAAACAGAATGAACAAAAGTGAATTGTGTTTGTATATCGTTTGAAACACAATTACACTAACTAAACACCATGAAAAACAAGATTTACCTGATACTCCTGTTTCTGCCATTGCTCTCCAAGGCTCAAATATCCGGAAAAGTACTGGATGAAAACGGCGATCCACTTCCTTTCGCCACAGTTTATGTGCGTAATACCAGTAATGGTACGGTATCTAATACCAATGGCGAATTCAAACTACATGTAGAAAAAGGCTCCCATGAGCTTGTTTTTCAATACATTGGCTATAAACAACATCTGGAAAAAGTTGTCGTATCTGAAAAACCAGTCTCTTTAAAGGTTACCATGGAGCCCTCCAACCTCGAATTGAAAGAAGTAGAGGTTTCCTCCATTGATCCGGCCATCCGGATCATGCGTGAAGTGATTAAAAAACGCTCCTTTTACCGCAAAAAAACTGCAAACTATACTTGTGACGCTTACATCAAAGGATTTTACAAACTGGTAGACAGTCCCAAAAAAATAATGGGTGAGGAGGTAGGTAATATGGGGGGCGTACTGGACACTTCAGGTTCTGGGGTAATTTATCTCTCGGAATCTGTATCAAAAGTATGGGCGCAAGACCCTCCGGGGCGCAAAAAAGAGGTGATGGTTTCCAGCAGGGTGAGTGGCAATCAGAATGGATTTAGCGTAAACCGGGCCACCCTTACCGATTTCAACCTCTACAATGAACGGATTGAAATAGAACGAGAAATTCTTTCACCGTTGGCCGACAACGCTTTCTCCTATTATAATTTCAAACACGCCGGTCGTTTCCGAAATGAACTGGGCTTTACGGTGGAAAAAATCAAGGTAATTCCAAAGCGGCCCGCCGATCCTGTTTTCTCCGGCTTTCTTTACGTGGTAGATGAATTCTGGCTTTTATCTGGTGTAGACCTCGCCCTCACCGGCTCAGCCATCAAGCAACCTGTACTGGACACCCTTAGAATTCAACAACAGTTTGTACCGCTGGGCGCTACTGATTCCTGGGGACTGCTTACTCAGCTAACCACGTTCAAATTTGGCATTTTCGGGTTCAAAATCAACGGCTTCTTTAATGGCGTTTTTTCCAATTACAACCTGAATCCTGTTTTTGAAAAAGATCTGTTCTCTGATGAGGTATTTAAAATTGAGGAAAAAGCCAATGAACAAACCCAGGAATACTGGGCTGAAGTGCGCCCTATACCCCTGACGGAAGAAGAGGGCAGCGATTATGTAAAAAAGGATAGCCTGCAGAAAATATGGAAATCCAAAGCTTACATGGATAGTCTCGACCGGAAAAGCAACCGGTTTAAGCCCAATAACCTCCTGTTTGGTTACACCTGGGAAAACTCCTACAAGCATACCTCCGTTTCTTATCCGGCAGCCTTTAAATGGGTGCAGTTCAATACGGTCCAAGGTTGGTTGCTCGACATCAGGCCATCCTGGGAAAAAGAATCCGATGAGAAAGGCACCCGTTACTGGCGCGCCAACGGAGCCCTGAACTATGGCTTTTCTGAAAAAAAACTGCGAGCCAGCGCTAAAATCCAGCGCAGGTTCGACAGTATCAAGTACCGAACCTTGTCTGTAGAAGGGGGCTCCACAACTGCTCAATTCAATGAACGAGAACCTATTACTCCGTTTTTGAACACCCAGTATTCCTTGTTCGACAAGCGCAATTTTATGAAATTGTACGAGAAGCGTTTCCTTCGACTGGACTACAGTCAGGTGGTACGTACGGGCTGGGTTTTCCGGGGAATTGCAGAGTGGGCACAGAGGAGTTTGTTGGAAAACACCAGCGATTTCACCTGGCGCAAGAAAGTTGCCCGGGAGTATACCAGCAATGATCCCGTTCCGGGATTTAATTCGGATGGAGCAAATGCCCAGCCAGACCTACTTTTTGTAGAAGCGCAGTTCATTTTTCGCCCCAGGCAGACTTACAGTAGTTATCCCAACCAGCGCTTTTATGAAAACTCCGGTTGGCCGGAGTTTATCCTGAGTTACAGGAGCGCTATTCCGGTTGGTGGCAAGGATTGGGCAAATTTTGACCTGCTTCGATTCAATATTCGCCAGAGCGACCTTACCTGGGGGCTTGGAGGATACTCTCAATGGAATGTTGGCGCCGGCATTTTTGTACGCAAAGACAATTTGGGCTTCATGGATTTGTACCATCCGCTTGGCAACCAAACCATTTTTGCCAATCCAGACAATTACCAGAGAGGCTTCTTCCTCCTTCCATATTATGCCTATGGTACCTCTGAGCCATTTGCGGAGTTGCACTTCCAACATCATTTGGAGGGCTGGTTGTTGGATAAGATCCCGCTGATTCGGAAACTTAACTGGAAAGAAGTTTTTGGCGCCAACGTGTTTTATGCCAACCAACCTTCCAGAGATCCGGCCTACACCGGAAAACTACCCTATTGGGAAGTAAACTGGGGCTTTGAAAACATAGGCATCAAAGCCATTCGCCCGCTCAGAGTAGATGTAGCATTTGGCTTCTTTGGCTCAGACTTTTACCGCTCCGGAGTTACGCTCGGATTAAGTTTGTAGTCATGATATAATTTTTTTTCATTTATTTTGCGGTGTGGTTTCAAATTGGAACGGTTCTTGAATAACAAGAAGCGGACCGTTACACGCTTTAATCCCCTCGTTTGTTGCGGTTCCCTGTATAATAATCCGTTTGCACTCACTTTATTCGAGAACTGC
Organism: Saprospiraceae bacterium; assembly: GCA_035299505.1. Taxonomy (GTDB): domain Bacteria; phylum Bacteroidota; class Bacteroidia; order Chitinophagales; family Saprospiraceae; genus M3007. Next base: position 41,114 of record DATGWL010000097.1, read on the forward strand.
CATGACCTATGTCCCAAAAGCTGCAGTTCAAGACAAGCATGTCTTTGCAGCAACACCGATTACACCTCAAAAAAACACCACAGAAAACGCTTCAGTACAAAAAGCCATTCACAGTGAAGTAGTTTTTGGGTCGCCCACAATGAACTGCAATGGAACCGGAATTTGCCGGATATCATCCATGCACTCAGTTAAGGCCGATCAGAACACCAGCGCTTGTCAGAAAACGGTTGCGCAACTGATGCCCGGAGGGAACGGAAAAATTACCCTGTATTTTTACCGCTCCATGCTTTGCATCCATTTGTTTCGCAAACATTTTTACAAAGGCGTACTGGAAATGCAGGATCCCTGCATCATTCCGGATGATCTGATGCAGAGCCTGAACATTCAGACGCGAACGATCCAGCCTGGCAAATACGCCATTACAGAGCAGAACGGAGTGTTCAAACTCGAGCTGGATTGTAAATAAGACCATATTGGGGAAAATGTAACATGAGGGTGTTGCTTTAGTTCTGCAATGCAGGCTAAAGGAACACCCTCTCGTTTTTTCAACAACCCGATGCAATATGTTAACGCAGAGTATACACTATATTTACATAAGCAACTGATTAACAACAACTTAATCAACACTTAATCCTGAATCGTTCACAGCCGGTTCTCCCCTGTTCTACTTTTGCTGCGAGAAATTTCATACCAATTATTCTCCTTTTTTCCGCGGTATGAGATCTCCACTTAAAAGGTACCTGTAATCACCTTTTAAGCATTTCAACATCAAACATTTCTATCTATGAAGGTTCATTACCTATCCTTCAAGGGCCACCTTTTGGTCCTTGCCCTCATGCTTATGTCTGTTGGACATCTATTTGCCCAACAGATAACTGGTTCTGTAACTGATGCGGAAACCAATGAATTGCTCCCGGGAGCTACCATTCTTATCAAAAATGGTGGTAGGGGCACCACTACCAATGGAAATGGCCAGTATTCAATTGATGCCAAACAAGGCGATGAATTGGTGGTGTCTTTAGTTGGTTACGGAGCACAAACCATTACCGTAGGCGCCGTCAGAACCCTTGACTTTGCCCTGGTTCCAGACAACAAACTTCAGGAAGTAATTGTAACAGCCCTGGGTATCAGCAGAGAGAAAAAATCCTTGGGATATGCTGCACAAGAGGTGAAGGGAGAAGACCTCATTAAAGCGCGCGAAACCAATATCATCAACTCGTTGGCTGGTAAGGTAGCTGGTGTTACTGTGGTTGGCAACCCTTCTGGCATAGGCTCTTCCTCCCGAATTACCATTCGTGGTGAACGCTCTTTGAATATTGGCAGGAACCAGCCTCTCTTTGTTGTGGATGGTGTACCTATTACCAATGAATTCCGTGGCTCTTCCGGCAACAGCTTCCAGGAAGCTGATTACGGCAATGGAGCCGGTTTTGTAAACCCGGATGATGTTGAATCAATTACGGTTTTAAAAGGCGCCAATGCTGCGGCTTTGTACGGTTCAAGAGCCAATAACGGTGTAATTGTGATCACCACCAAATCCGGAAAAGGCACCAAAGGCATTGGTGTATCCGTCAACTCTACAGTTACCTTTGAAAACGTACTCCGATTGCCAGAATACCAAAACCAATATGGCCAAGGCCTTGGCGGCAATTTTGAATTCAAGGATGGCAATGGCGGTGGCACTGCAGATGGTGTTGATGAAAGCTGGGGACCTCAATTGAACGGACAATTGATTCCTCAATTCGATTCTCCAACCTCTAACGGGTACCGCGGAGGTGATGTGGGCAATCTGTTTACCTCCATAGGCCCGGTAAATCTGGATCAACAACTGGCAGCTCGTGGAAGTATTACTGCAACGCCCTGGGTTGCACGGCCTGATAATATCCGCGACTTTTTTGAAACAGGTGTTACCCAAACACACAATGTGGCGCTTACCGGTAGCAATCAGAATGGCGACTTCCGTCTTTCTTACACCTGGTTGGATCAGGTGGGTACAGTGCCAAATACTGATTTGAAACGCAATACTATTTCGTTCTCAGGTGGTTATAAACTGAGTGATCGTCTGCATGTTCGTACGGCCATCAATTACCTGACCAATACCAGTTCCAATCGCCCAAACCTCAGTTATGGTACTGAAAACATCATGTATCTGTTCAACTGCTGGTTGGGCCGTCAGGTAGATGTTCGGGCCATGCGTGACTATTGGATGGCAGGTCGGGAAGGTTTGAACCAATTTGGCTTTAATTACAACTACCACGATAACCCCTATTTCAACCTGTACGAAAACACCAACAGCCAAAATTTGGGTCGCGTTTATGGTAATGCTTCTATTACCTACGATTTTACCGATCATTTGAGTTTGATGCTCCGTGCTGGCACGGATGCCAGCAATGAGTTCCGCGCACGACGCAGGGCGTACAGCACACAGCGTTTCCAGCGCGGCAGTTACCGGGAAGAAAGAATTGGTTTTTCTGAACTGAATACAGATTTCCTGTTAAGCTACAAAAAAGATCTGAATCGTGATTTTGACATGAATCTGGGCTTAGGTGGCAATGCCATGCGCCAGGTAGGTCGTTACTCCGATGTCATTGCTCCGGAGTTAGCAGTGCCAGGTATTTACACGCTGTCAAATTCCCGTGTGGCATTACAGAATCTCACCAATACCCCGTATACAGAGAAACGCATCAATTCTTTGTATGCAACCGGCCAATTGGGATTCCGCAATTATCTGTACCTCGATCTTTCTGCCCGAAACGACTGGTCAAGCACCTTGCCATCCGACTCACGCAGCTATCTCTATTATGCGGCCAACATGAGTGCCGTTTTGACCGATGCATTGAAGATAAAATCAGACATTTTATCTTTTGCTAAGGTTCGCGTAGGTATTGCTCAGGTAGGTAACGATACCGATCCATACCAGCTGGAAACAATCTTTAATGCTCAACAAGCTGTATTGGGAACACCTTCCTATAGTGAATCAAGTGTTTTGGTTAATGCAGACCTGAAACCTGAAATCAGTACTTCATTTGAAACAGGCCTCGACCTGCGATTCTTCCACAACCGCCTGGGATTGGATGTAACTTATTACAATACTCAGAGCAAAAACCAGATTCTTCCTATCCCACTAACAAACACATCCGGTTACAGCGCTCGTATCATTAATGCCGGTTTGATTGAAAACCAGGGGGTTGAATTGATGCTGACGGCTACGCCGATTCGCAAACGCAATTTCAGCTGGGATGTATATTTCAACTTTTCCCGTAATCGCAGCGAAGTAAAGGAGCTGTTTACAGATCCTGTTTCCGGTCAGGAAGTAAGTAATTATGTACTGGCATCACGGTATGTAACCGTTGAAGCTCGGGTTGGCGAGCAAATGGGCAACATGTATGGCATTGGATATGAGCGCGTTAGCAGCGATCCCAATAGCAAATACTATGACCCTTCCGGTCAATTTGTAGGCCAGGTAGTTTACAACAATCAAGGCAAACCAATCCGGACTTCTAGCCGTATTCTATTGGGGAATTACAACCCTGATTGGCTGGGCGGCATTGGCAACACCTTCAATTTCAAAGGATTGTCGCTCGGGGTATTATTCGATGTACGAATTGGCGGTAAAGTGTACTCCCATACCCAAACGGTAGGTCGTGAGGGCGGCCAAATCATCGAAACACTGGAAGGTCGTGCTAATGGCTACGACTTGAATGTGGAAGGAAACGGCGTAATTGGAGAAGGCGTAGTTCAGAATGCTGATGGTTCCTTCAGTCCGAACGCAGTTAAGTTGAGTGCCCGTGAATGGCATACCACTTACACCCTGGGTCGTAGCCTTATTGAGGGCGTAATGTACGACGCCTCCTTCACCAAACTCCGTGAAGTAAAATTGGGATACACCTTGCCTAATCGATTGCTCAAAGGCAGTGCTTTGCGCGATCTGAGCCTCTCTGTGGTAGGCCGCAACCTGGCACTTTGGACCAAAGTACCACACATTGATCCTGAAACATCTTCTACTGCTGGTGGAACTGTTATCCCAGGTGTAGAATCTGTTGCGCTGCCTTCAACACGTAGCTGGGGTGTAAATCTGAGCTTCCGCTTTTAACCCCCCAAACCCCAAAAAACCATTTTTTTTCATTTCAGCCATTCTTACAATGAAACATATAAGCATTAAATTTCTCGCAGCCTTTGCCCTGATTACGATGGGATTTGGTTGCACCAAAGATTTTGATGAAGTTAACAGCAATCCCAATGCTCCAACCAGCGTAAATTCTGGCTTGTTGCTTCCTCAAATCCAGCGCGATGTAATGAACTCCGTAATGGGTGAAACCTGGGGCATTGGCAATATTGTAATCCAGCATACGGCCAAAAATCAGTTTGTGAATGAAGACCGCTATCTCTGGGGTGAACTGAATTCCATTTGGAATACGGTTTACGATAACATGCGGGATGTGAAGATTATTCTCCAACAAAGTGAAGCCAACGGAGAGAACAACTACAAGGCAATTGCTTTGATCATGAAATCATGGATGTTCTCACTGGCAACAGACGCTTATGGAGATATCCCTTATTCAGAAGCTATCAGTGCCAAAGAGGGTCAGAACTATCCGAAGTACGATACCCAGGAAGCCATTTATAACGGTATTCTCGCCGATTTGAAGACCGCCAGCGACTTGCTTGGCACTACAGGAGAAGTAGTTGCTGGTGATGTCATCTACAAAGGAGACCTGAATAAGTGGAAAAAACTGGCCAATTCTTTGCGCGTGCGCGCACTTCTTCGCATTTCACGCAAACGCGATGTAAGTGCAGAGTTGCGTGCCATTATTGATAGCCCCTCCAATTATCCGGTTTTTGAAAGCAATGCTGATAATGCTCTTTATTCGTATGCTGCAACAGCTCCGGATCAGTTTCCGCTCTATTCCTCACGGATCGGTTCGTTTAATGAATTCCGTGCCAGCAAAACGCTGTTGGATACACTGAAAAGCCTCAGCGACCCTAGGATGCCAATTTTCTTCAGACCTACTCCGGACACAGAGAACAGCGCTAATCCTGTTTTTGCAGGAATACCTAATGGATTGAACGACGTAGATGCACTGCAGTATAACGGCGGGCCACAGTTCCAATCTCGTATTGGTTCCCTGTATTATGAGCAGTCAATTTCAACAACAGGTTTAACCATCGCAAAAGGCATCATTATGACCTATGCCGAGCTGCAGTTTTTATTGGCTGAGGCAGCAGAAAAAGGCCTCTTATCAGGAAATGCCAAAACATTCTATGAGAACGGGGTAAACGGATCTTTTACTTTTTACGGACTTACAACACCGGCAGATTACCTCACCAGAACGGCTGTTGCGTACGAAGGCTCCCAACAGGAAAAACTTGCAAAAATTGGTTTTCAGAAGTGGATTTCACTGTTTTTTCAGGGGATGGAGGCATGGTTTGATTGGCGTCGGACCGGAATTCCGGCTTTGACTCCGGGAATTTCCAACCAGAACAACAACATGATTCCTGTACGCTTCCGTTATCCGATTATTGAGCAGGCACTCAATGAAACCAGCTATAACGAAGCGGTTCAAAGACAAGGTGCGGATGACCTGAATACCAAAATGTGGTATCTGAAATAAGGACGTACTATAATTGACTTCATACAACAATGGGTTTTCAGTTTAGGAGGAAAACGGCGAAATGCCGTTTTCCTTTCTGTTCTCAACCACTCAAACATTACCCACATGATTCCTAATTCAAGTATAAATACCATTTTTTCTGTTTTTACAGAGCGTGGACATGAAGAATACCATGGCGAGCCGGTTAGTCAACTGGAACATGCTGTTCAGGCAGCAGTATTGGCCCGGGAACAATACCCTAATGACCCGGAATTCATAATAGCTGCATTTTTACATGATTTCGGTCATTTATGTAATTCTCCACAAGGAGATATGGATGGATACGGCCAATGGAATCATGAAATGATCGGATCAAAAACACTACAGGAACTGGGATTTTCAGCTAAGGTAACCAGCCTGGTAGAGAATCATGTTTTGGCCAAAAGATATCTGGTCAGCACCGACCCTGATTATTTTAATGGATTGTCTGAAGCCAGCCGAATAACCTTGGAAAAACAAGGAGGAAGGCTAAGCATTGAAGAGCAAACCGCATTTGAAGCTGATCCTTTATTTCACCAACATATTGCCCTGCGCAGAATTGATGAAAAAGCCAAAATAATGAACCTATCTACAGATACAGCCTGGTTGGAGACACTCATGAAGAAGCATTTTTAGTTGAAAAAACTGATAAAGCATGGTTAACACGATTAAAACCAAGGTATTCCAAAAAATTCATGGCAGTAATCTGGTGTACAACACCTGTTGGGAGGACCCCAGATGTGACAGGGCCCTGCTGGATTTTGATAAGGAAAGCCAGATTGTAATGTTGACATCAGCAGGGTGCAATGCATTAGATTATTTATTGGACGACCCTAAAAGTATCGACTGTATTGACATGAACCCAAGGCAAAACGGGTTACTGGAACTCAAATGCAGGATGATTCAACATGCTGATTATCAATCACTTTTTGAATGGTTCGGACAAGGATTCAGCCAGCAGGCTGCTACTCTTTTCCACAAGACCTTAGCAAAGCAACTTTCCGATTTCAGCAGAAAATATTGGCATAAGCATCTTTATTTTTTTACCGGAGAGAAATTACGCAAGCGCTTTTATTGGTATGGTAGCGCAGGGGCCGCTGCATACTTGCTGCATAAAAGGATAAAGGCTAAAAAAAGCCTCAGAAACAACATGCATGCCTTACAACGCGCTCAGAATCTCGAAGAACAAAAAGCTATTTATGAGCAATTAGAGCCACTTTTATTAGACGCCTTCACTGCATGGTTAATCAACAGACACATTTTCCAAAGCATGTTAGGTGTTCCACAAATTCAACAGAACCTGGCAAAAGAAAACTACCCTGATGGCATGGCTGGTTATGTCAGAGCCTGCTTGCGCAGCGTATTTACCCAACAAAGTTTAGCAGACAACTATTTTTGGAGAGTATACCTGAATGGTCATTATTCAGAGGAGTGTTGTCCCAATTACTTAAAACAAGAAAATTATGACCTTTTAAAGAGCCGTGTGAATCGAATCCAAACCCACACGTTCACTTTAAGTGATTTTCTGCAGCAAAACCCTGGCAAGTACACCCATTTTATCTTGCTTGACCATCAGGACTGGATGGCAGAGAACAACATAGCTGCCCTGGAGGAAGAATGGCAGCTCATACTGCAAAACAGCGCTCCAGGCGCTAAATACCTGCTTCGCTCGGCATCCGCTTCCGTACATTTCATTCCGATGTTCGTACACGAAAAAGTGACTTTTTTGTCTGCCGACTCAATCCCTAATATCCCCTCCGACCGGGTGGGCACATACGCAACTACCTTGAGAGGTATCTTAAAGCAGCCGCAATAATGGAGAAACTCATTATACACTCAGCCCCTGAACAGGAAACAGCCATTAAAGGATATTACAAATGGCATGCTAAAGTGTATCAACTTACCCGCTGGACATTCCTGTTTGGAAGAAGGCGAATTATTCATGCCCTCGAAATTCCCATGTTCAGCGAATTAACCGTTCTGGAGGTAGGTTGTGGAACTGGCTATAACTTAAATATACTGAGCCGTTTTTACCCTAATTTACAATTAATTGGGCTAGACCTGTCTCCTGATATGCTAAACATCGCCAGTAAGAAATTAAGTCGTTTTTCCAGGAGGGTACTTTTATTGGAAAATGCTTACGGAACTGAACCTGTTAAGCTCCCTAAGCGACCAGATGTGATGCTGTTTTCATATTGTCTGACAATGATCAATCCCGGATGGAAGGAAGTTATTTTGAAAGCATACGCAGATCTACCTGTAGGCGGCCGAATTGCCGTGGTAGATTTTCATGGAAGTCCTTTCGCCTGGTTCAGGAAATGGATGAAGTTCAATCATGTTCGCATGGAAGAACATTTATTGCCTAGTCTCAAGGAAAACTTCGAGTTGCAACGACTTGATATTTTGAAAGCTTATGGCGGCTTATGGACCTTTTTTATCTACATTGGAAAGAAAAAAGCTCCGGAATTTGCAGATAAGTCTACTTCCCAATATTCAACTGAAGAGTAGCAAACAACGACCGTCCATAACCATTGATGCCTGATCCATGTGTGCGGTAATCCTGGTTAAATATATTGAGCATACTAACCTGAACCAGTATGGCTGGCTTCCACTCATACTCAAAATGCAGATTCAGCAATTGCCATCCTGGTGTACCACCCTTGGGGATTCTGTTATCGTCCTGATCGCCTTTCGCAAGCCGGGTCTGTTTGGCAGCTCCAATCCATTCCGCAGTAATCTGTCCAAATTCTGGCTTAAACTCCAATGCAACTCTGCCAAAAGCGGGTGGAATTCGCCTTACTGGCTCATTATCACTGACATTTTGCCCATAGGTATAGGTTAAACTGCCAGCCAGACTCCAACGCTGATTTATCAGGTATTTGCCATCTGCTTCAAATCCTTGAATATAGGCACGACCAGAGTTTTCCTTTTGGTATAAGGGATATCCCTGCATCATTTGGGTATCCTGTTTTACCCTGGTGATCAAATCACGCAACTCGTTTCTGTACAGATATGCGGCCCCTTGAATAGAAGAACTCTGCCATTTGTATCCCATTTGAAAATGAGTTGACCGCTCCGGTTTAAGTTGGTAGTTTGGTGCTTCAAAACGAAAGTCGACAACACCAAGTGTGCCCAAGTCATCAATATTGGGTGTGCGGAAGGAGGTTTGGGCAGAAGCAAATATGGTTGATTGATTTTTTATATGATAGCCTGCGGATCCATTCCATACAATTGCTTTTGGCGTTAGGGTCACCTCGCCTAAATCAGCCTCTTTCACACCAATGGAATAAGTATTCCAACGGCCGCCAGCCGTAAATTCCCACTTCCGTACCGATAAAGAATGAATTGAAAATAATGATACGCTTGACATGGTTGATCCATCCGGATACAATCCCCTCTTGGGTGTCAGCACACCTGTAACCTCATCCAAATCGTTTCTGTTGCTGTTCACCTGGTCCAGATAGCCATCAATTCCGGAACGAATTGTCCAACAGTCGCCAATTTCATGATAAAATTGAACAACCCCGCCAAATGACTTTACCCGATCTGATTCGGTACGCAATACAGAAGAACCATTCTTTCTTATTTTTCTGACTTCTTCTGTTTCGTGTAGCGACAATGTTGTGCTTATTTGTTTCAAAGTTCCTTTGCTCAACTTCTGATCCCAACGAACATAACTCAACGCCCTGTTTTGTGGGTCCATGTGATTTTCTGCAAAGTTCTCCAAGACTATCTTATGGTATACCGGAACGTTTTGTTGATGTACACGTTGATGTAGTACGGTTAAGGTAGCCTTTGAATTAAGCGCACATTTTACTTTGATATCCATATCCAGCTCGCGATAGCCGCTGGGGGATTGCCGACCAGTGGTATCGCCTCCTGCCAAATCGCCAAATTTTCGCCAGCTGACCCCGCCAACCATAGCAACACGTTTGCTGCTGAATCCAATTTCCGGCCTCAGTGTTTGCTCCATTTGTTGCGTGGCCCAGCGCGCAGTCATTTTACCATTCCAGGAAATTTGATTATCAAACTCTAATGCACGGGTAAATGCTTGTAATGTCCCCCCCATGGCATCTGATCCAAAGGGCACTGCCCCACCCCCTCTGAGCGCCTCAATACGATCCAGCGTAAAAACATCAATCGTATTGAAATATTGGTTCGGGCCATACCGGAAAGTAGCATTATTCAATCGGACGCCATCAATCAACAACAATGTTTGATTGCCGGTGAGTCCACGCAGAAAAGGCGAGCCTCCACCATGATTGGTTTTTTGTACAAATACACCAGGCAAAACACTTAATGCCTCCGGGCTGGTTCTGGATTGTACCTTTTGTATCTCTCTATTTTTAAGAATCGCAACAGCTTCAAGTGTTCTTAAAGATTTGCTTTCTCCTCTATAAGCTGTTACCACAGTTTCATCCAGTAAAATCAGACTGTCTGCAGTCCATTCATTTTGAGCAAAAACTTGGCAGGAAGCAAGTAAAAAAAGAGCAAAAAGGCTGCTTATTCGCATGTTGTCAATGTTTTTGCAAATGTAGCTGGCCTATTATTAAGCTAAAATTAATTCGCGTTTACCGCATCCCCCAACAGATAGATATCATTATTTCACATTGACTTCACATAAGGGTAAAGCCTTACTGATTGAATATACTTGATCTTCGCCGTAAATTATTTTCATGAAAGCCATCCTTCTAGTCCTTTCAACCGCTTTTGTATTGCTTTATGGTTGCAAATCCGGTTTGTTAAACAATACAACCCTGATTAGTGCTCCAGCCGGTGAGCAATATTGCAATATTTCAATCAATGGGATAACCATTATACCTAATGGTCGCCTCCTGGAACCAATGGGACAAACCGTTCGGATTGCGCCTCACCCGTATGGGTTAACATTATCGAGGGACGGCAGTTTGGCCGTTACTGCCAACTCTGGCAACCGACCCTTTTCCATTACCATACTGGAAAACCCGCTTTCCGGGAGCCCTGTTGTCAGACAAATACCCAAAGGAGTTCAAAACGATCCAAATTTATTGGAGGATGTGTTTATGGGACTGGCCATCACTCCTGACAATCGGTTTGTATGGGTTTCCGGAGGCCAATCCAATATGTTATTCCAATTTGAATTGGCTACGGGCAAAAGAACAGACTCCATTTATTGCGGTTCGGAGGAATTCAATCATGGTTATTTAGGAGATATGGTTCTCACCAGAGCCGGGGATAAACTATATGTATGCGATCAGAGCAATTTCAGCCTGCTGATGGTTGATATTGCCAAACACCAGGTTGTGCAAAGAGTTTCTGTTGGGCGATATCCATTTGGCGTCACCCTTTCACCAGACGAAAAAACGGTTTATGTTGCCAATGTCGGCATGTTTGAATATAAGCCACTTGAACCCCTCCATGGAAAGGCTGACCTCTCTCAGGCACCCGGATTTCCTGTAAGCGCTTATGGATCCAATGAAATGAAGGAAGGTATTTCTTTAGACAATGGGAAGGTTCCTGCCTTAGGAGACCCCAATGTTCCGGAATCGTTTTCTGTGTGGGCCGTTGATGTAACAGGGAAAAATCCGGTGGTGAAACACAAAGTCAAAACCGGATTTTTAATTGGCGAAAAAATTGAGGGTATACCAGCTGTTGGAGGTGCTAGTCCGAATTCCCTGGTAGCGACGGATAAGTTTGTTTTCGCCAGCAATGGGAATAATGACTGTATATCAGTGATAAATCCGATCAAGGGAGAGGTCGTTCAGAATATTTTCCTGAAACCGTTGCCCCAGTTGAGCAAGCATAGAGGGGTTATTCCATTTGGCATGGCTTTATCGCCCGACCAAAGCCGGCTCTTTGTTGCAGAATCCGGGATAAATGCCATTGCTGTCATAGACCTTAAGCCTTTGGCAGACAACCAGCCTGCAAAGGTGATTGGACATTTGCCGGTTGGGTGGTTCCCTTCCAAAATAGCTGTTTCTCCTGATGGGAAAAAATTATTGGTAGCAAATGCCAAAGGTTATGGCAGCGGTCCAAATGGCGGATTCACCTTTAAGGAAGGAGAAGAAGGTTCCTATATCGGCCACCTGATGCACGGTTCTGTTACGTCATTGGAAATACCAACAGATGAACAGTTGCCATACTGGACAAAAAAAGTATTGGAAAACAATTTCAAGGTTACACCCCTTTCAAGCGAATCCATCAAAAGAGAGCCCAATCATCCAATACCCCTGTATCCCGGAGAAAGGAAAACACCCATCAAGTACATTGTTTTTATTTCCAAAGAAAACCGGACTTATGATGAAGTATTTGGTCAGCTGAAAAAAGGTAAAGGCGACCCTGATATTGCCCGTTACGGTTATCAAAGAAGCTTTTCAAACAAAGCCAAAGACCGTGTGGTAAAAGATGCCACTATTATGCCCAATCACCTTTCGTTGGCTCAACGGTTTAGCATATCCGACAACTTCTACGTAGACAGCGACCACTCTGCAGACGGCCACAGGTGGCTGGTAAACACCTATCCAAACGAATGGGTAGAAACGAATGTGGCTGCAGGGTATGGCGGACACCGGGATGTAAAGGAAAAAAGTAAGGAGAAAGGGAAATATGGCTGGACCGGAGCAGCCGGCGCCATTTTCCCGGAAGATTATAATGAAGCTGGTTCAATGTGGGACCATCTTGAACGCAATCAAATCAGTTTATACAACTGGGGGTTTGGAACAGAAATGGCATCCAACCTTTCAGATAGTACAATGAGGTATTTCGGCCAGAAAGTACTCATTAATTATCCTGTTCCTGCGCCGCTTTTTGTCAATACTTCCAAACGTTACCCCACTTTCAACATGGCTATTCCTGATCAATTCAGGGCAGATATGTTTATGGAAGACTTCAAATCAAACTGGCTGGGAAAAGGCATAAATCCACCTCAGGTACTTACCATTCTGTTACCAAACGACCATGGAGCCGGAGAACGCCCTCAGGCAGGCTTTCCATTCAGGGAAAGTTATATGGCAGATAATGACCTTGCCCTGGGCAGGATCATTGAATTTTTGAGTCACACAGCTTATTGGAAAGAAATGGCCGTGTTTGTTACAGAAGATGATGCCCAGGACGGAAGAGACCATGTAGACGCTCACCGGAGCCTGTTGATGGTTTACTCTCCCTATGCCAAAAGAAACCATGTCAGCCATGTCCATACCAGTTTCGGAAGTATATTCAAGACCTTCTGGAACATCCTGGGTATTCCTTATCTGAATCAGTATGATGCAGGTGCAACAGACCTCAGTGACCTTTTTACCGCCCAACCTGATTTTACCCCATACAATGCGTTGCCAGCAGACCCTAAGGTGCTTGATCCACAACTGTTACTTAGTCCATTTGATGCAAAATTCGACTGGAAATCAATGCTTGAATCACCAGTGCTGGACAATGTAGAAGATTTCATCAAGGAAAAATCTAACAAGGAATGAACAGGAAAGCGCTATTTCTCTCCATACAAATGGTCATACTTACTTTGGCAATACTGACCAACTTGCATGCACAAAAAGTAACAGGCATTAAACACGTCATCCTGATTGGGGTGGATGGTTTGAGTCCGGATGGTATACGGAAGGCCCATACACCAGTCATGGACAAGTTGATGGCTACCGGAGCCTACACACTCCATGCCCGTTGTGTAACACCAAGCAGTTCCAGCTCCAACTGGGCATCCATGATCATGGGTGCAGATGTTGAACAACATGGTATCCACAGCAATGATTATGAAAGAGACCGGTTTATTCTGCCACCTGTTGTCAATGGCTCCTCTGATATATTCCCAACCATTTTTGGAGAGATTGACAAACAAATCAAAGAGGCTAAAATAGCGGCTGTGTATCATTGGAAAGGCTTTGGGCGACTATTTGAAGCAAACGCTGTTGACTACAACCAGGCAGCTGAAAGCGAAGACCAGGCAATGGATCTGGCTCTGAAGTACTTGCTTCGTGAAAAGCCCGTATTCACTTTTGTACATCTCGACCATGTAGACCATGCCGGGCATGTTTATGGCCATGGTTCACCAGCCTATTACGCATCGGTTGAAAAAGCCGATTCATTGATCGGTAGAATGGTGGTAGCAATAGAGGCGCTGGGCATTCAGGATCAAACCCTTTTATTGATTTCCGCAGACCACGGTGGCATAGGTATGGGGCATGGAGGATTGACCCTTGCAGAAATGGAAATTCCACTCATTTTATGGGGAAAATCTGTTAAGAAAGGCTACACAATTCCTACTCCTGTTTACCAATATGATAATGCAGCCACCATTGCCTTTGCACTGGGAATACAGGCTCCATATGCCTGGATCGGACGCCCGGTTCAGTGCGCTTTTCAGGGCTTTGAAGCACCAGCCAATAATTATCCGGTAAATGAATGGATGGAAAAACCGGTCATCACTCCCGGCAATTCCAGTGGAATGTATGGTCAGGGTGGATTATTTTTCAAGGATACCACGATATCAATATCGGCTAATAATACAGCTTACAAAACATATTCTATCAGGTATACCATAGATGGATCTATGCCTGATGCACAATCTGAAACCTATACATCTCCGATCAAATTCCGGTCGAACATGGTATTAAGAGCAGCCTTATTCGACGGGATCAAACGGGTTAGTGAGATTTCAGAAGCTAATTTCAGATTAGCTGATAAAGAAAAGAATGCACCAATAACCTACCAATGTTACCTGGCTGAAAATCTGAAACAGCTTCCGGATTTTCATGAGTTAACTCCTGTTAAAGAGGGAAAATCTTACGAATTTAGCTCCGCAGAGTTAACCTTGCCCAGACAAGAAAACGTGGCTGTAGTATTTTCTGGCAATATCAACATTGAAACCGAGGGGAATTACCAGCTTTTCACCAGATCCGATGATGGCAGTAAATTGTATTTGGACAACAAACTGGTAGTCAATAATGACGGAGACCATGGGATCCAGGAAAAGTCTGGTAAAATCTCATTAAAAAAAGGAATGCACTCCATTCGGGTTGAATGGTTCAATGGAGGAGGAGGAAGCTGGCTTGATGTTTCTATCGAGGGTGGAGGAATACCAAGGCAAATCATCCCTTTGCGTATGCTGAGGTAGGTTATTTCCCAAAAGCTTCCTTGAATTCAGGGCTTTCAGGAGTTACCTTAGACGCGAAAAAGTGGGTAAGCTCGCCTTTTTCATTTATCAGATATTTGCAGAAATTCCAGCTGGGTTCCTGTTTGTTCCAACCATTTTGGGCAGGATCAGTAAGCCATTGATAAACAGGAGAAATATCCTTCCCTTTGACATCCACTTTTTCAAACATAGGGAAAGATACACCGTAGTTTTTTTGACAAAATTCCGCAATTTCTTCAGCGGAGCCAGGCTCCTGCCCCATGAAATTATTGGACGGAAATCCCAAAACAACAGCCTCATCTTTATGCTTTTGATAAAAACTTTCCCAATCTGCATATTGTGGTGTGTAACCACATTTTGAGGCTACGTTCAATACAATGATTTTTCTGCCTTTAAACTGGTCCAACGACACAGGCTTGCCGTCCAGGCTATTGGCCTGTAGTTGGTAGAATGATGATTGCATGGTTTTGACAATGGCTGAACTCTCCTGCGGTCTGGAGCTTACTTTATTAGCATCAAAACAAGAGAATGCTGACAGGCTGAGAGTCAGAAGCAGAAAAAGTAGTGAATGTTTGTACATGTGGAATGGAAATGATGCTCGAGAGCGTGTGTCTGAGACTTATTTTTCAGACACACTCTAACACCACTACTCCAATTTGGTTTCAATGGTGAGACAAAATAAAAAATGATCTACTATACAAACAATTCCTCTGTCAAACCAAAACTCATCGTCATGCCGGCGCCACTCAGGCCGTTTACAATCCAAACACCAGGCTCTATTTCCATAACCAGTTCAGTTTTACCAGGCAATTTCGGATAAACGCCATGCCAGGTTTCAGCAATTTGCATGTCAGGAAATGCCGCAAAGCCGTTGAGATAATGCAGGATCAGTCGGTTAATGGCATCACTATCAAAAGGTGATACATCCCATCCGTATTCATGACTATCACCCAGTATAATCTCGCCTTTATGATTTTGTGATACAAGCACGTGAATGCCAAAGCGGGCATAATCAGCATTTTCAACTTCGTATCGGTGCTTTACAGCTTGTAATTCCTGCAAATGTGCAAATGACTGGTAATGCAGCAATGTTAGTCCTGCACACAATGATGGCCCAAGTTGCCAGTCTTTTGGCTGTGCGGCTGTCCTTAGCATTTGCAGTTTACATTTGGTGATGCCACTTTCCCTGAATACCCTTGGATACAAAGTTTCAAACTCAGCACCTGAACAAATAAAGATCCGCTCAGCATGCCAGGTATCATAAAAATCAGAGAGAAGACCAGTATCCACATGCGTCACTGCAGAACCAAAATGAAATTCTACTCCATGGACCATTTCCAGGTATTGGGCTAATTGCGGAATAGCTTCTCTGGAAGTAACGGTACACTCTGTGTTGCTGAACATAGCCCCTTTTAG
Source organism: Saprospiraceae bacterium (assembly GCA_035299505.1). Classification (GTDB taxonomy): domain Bacteria; phylum Bacteroidota; class Bacteroidia; order Chitinophagales; family Saprospiraceae; genus M3007. The sequence continues at coordinate 57,275 of DATGWL010000097.1, forward strand.
CCCCTGTGCTCTGACAGATGAACTCTTTTGAAGTGTTTCTTCTGGATTGAGCAGCTCAATTTCATAGCCAGCTCCCTGCGTGGAAGCCTTAAATGCGTGCAAAACCTCCATTTCATCATCGTGGTAGGCTAATTGCAAGGATCCATTTTGCCGGATTCTGAGCCCACTCTCGCGTGCTACCTTAATCCATGTTTCACGACTTCGCATCGCCCGGTCAAGTAAGTTACCTGGAGGTTGGCCAATGGGCCATATCAGTCCAAAATTACGTATTGAAGCGCCGATAGCCCTCGGATTCCGTTCAAATACAATGGTTTTTAGTCCTTTACTTGCTGCTGCATAGGCCGTAGCCAGCCCAACGATACCAGCGCCAACAATGGCAACATCGTACTTTTGTTGCATAAAATTCAAATGTTTGAAGCTTGTCCTTGCTCTAAAACAAGGATCTTTTGTTGTGATTTGTGAGAAAAATAGCTATAAGAAAGCCCCATCAATGCCAAAATCAATATCCCGCCTCCATAACATAGCTTGCTGTAAAAGGAGAGCCAGCTTAAGGAATCTGCCGAAAAGTTTCGCCAAAGCATCACCACTACACTTCCAAGATAACCGATAGAATCAGCCATGTACATAAGAAAGCCAACATTTCCTTTTTCCTGAAAAGCGGCCATAAATCGGTCGAACAGCACCCCGTTAAACAGTATATACGGCAAAAACAATCCAAATCCAGACCCGATCATCCAAAGTAGTGGTGATATCAGTTTTTCATCAAACAACAGTGTGCTTGCAATCAACAGCACTGCACCGCTCATGGTTACCATATGATTAAGCCAAAAAGCCTGAAAATTGCGTTTGATGAAAACCATGGCTCCAACTAAAATCAAACACAAGGCCGCAACAGGCAGCTCCGCAGTGGTAAATATCCCGGCCTGTCCGCCATATCCAAGCTCTGCCCAAATCTCTACGGCGAAATTGTCGCGGAAATCCCGCACTATAGTCAATACCAAATAGGTTAAGACCAATAAACAAAGCCCGGGAGCATATCTCCAAAATAACAGTTTGCGATCGGCGCCAGACATACTTTGGCGTTCGGCACGTTGTAAACGATCCGTTTCACTTGGAGGGGGCAAATGCTCCAAAACCCAAACACAGCCTAATAAAACAGGAATAAACAGGGCTCCAGCCCAAAATGGCATCCAACGTTCCGATACTCCCTGGTCATCCAGGAGCCACTTCCCGGTTGTTTTGGCTACTCCGGATGATATTATAAAGTTGGTGCACAGCGCAGCAGCTAATATCTCCGTTATTTTTCTTCCTTCAAGATATCCAAATATTACCCCCCAGGCCATTCCTAATGGGAGGCCGTTTAGAAACATCCAAATAAGATTATACGGCGCCGGAGTAAGTGCAAAACCGAGTAGCGACAAACAGGCTATGGAAACTATACCCAACAACATAGTTGGGCGATTAGAGATACCTAAAGATGCAATAACTCTGATACCAATGAATTTGGATAATGCATAACCTGCCACCTGTGCCAGTACAAGGGCTATTTTCATTTGAACTCCCCAAACCATTTCATTGGCATACATACCTGCTGTAAAAGGTTTGCGAAAAGCATATATACAAAAATATGCCGTAAACGCAGTCACACCGGCCACCAATACAAAAGTAAATGGAGATGCCTGCGAAAGGCGGCGTGCAAAAGAGTAAGAATACAGCATTTATCCACAGATTTCTGCAATGATAGCGGCAGAAATACACGCTCTTTTACCATTCGCAGAAACACAACCATTCCTTAACCCTCGTTTAACACAGGCCTTATTTCCTTTGTGATGAAGTAACCAATTTGTTAAGCCAATGTTTTTACGCCCTTACCGCCCTGCCGACAAGCGAATGATCCAGCAATTGTTCTATGAAACAGTTCATAAGATCAATGCTGGAGACTATACTTTTCAGCAACTGCAAGCCTGGGCGCCTGAGCAGCCGGACCGGGAAACCTGGATATTGCTCGACCAGCAATATTGCTATATTGTAGAATATCAGCGCCAAATTGTGGGTTTTGCAAGTATGACGAAAGAAGGCAGCCTGGATTTTCTCTATGTGCATAAGGATTTTCAAAATAAGGGGATTGCCAGTAATTTGCTAAAGCAAATGGAAAGGATCGCACGTAAATTCAACCTTGATAAAATCGTAACAGCATCAAGCCTAACGGCTAAAGGCTTTTTTACATCCAAAGGATTTCTCGTAACAAACGAAACTGAAATAATAATTAAGGGAGTTGCTCTATTGAAGCTACAGATGGAAAAACCATTGTTTAACACACGTCAAAATAAACCATAACTTAATCCACCCTTAACCTTAGGTGTCCGACATTTGCCTGAAAATCAGACAAATATGAGTCAGAAACAACCTATTCAGCTTGTTGTATTCGATATGGCAGGTACAACAGTAAGAGACAATGATGAAGTATTGCTGTGCTTTGCGGAAGCCTGCAGATCAGAAGGATTAACTGCTAATAATCAACGATTGAACGCCTTAATGGGTGTCTCCAAATTGGAAGTATTTAAAATTCTCTGGCGAGAGCAACTTGGGGAAAATGAAGCACAAAATACTATTGACGAAAAAGCTGCTCATAGCTTCTTAACCTTCAAAGAAATTCTCGAAAACTACTACCACAAAGCACTTATTGAACCCACTCCCGGCGCCTTGGAAGTGTTTGATTGGTTGAAACAAAGAGGAATAAAAATAGCGTTAAATACAGGGTTTTACCGGGCAGTTACTGATATTATCCTCAATAAATTGGGTTGGCTGGCAGGTTTGGATGCACAATATAAGGGGGGTGTTGGCACCACCATAGACTTCTCTATTTCCAGCGAAGATGTACCCCAGGGTCGCCCGGAACCCTACATGATCCAGAAAGCAATGGCTGTCTTTGGTATTACAGACCCTTCGCTGGTTATAAAAATTGGCGACACCCCTGTAGATCTTTTGGAAGGCAGAAAGGCTGGTTGCGCTGCATCCATTGCCGTAGTGAATGGAACACACTCGCGTGAAGAACTCGAGGTTTTGGAAAATGACGGATTGTTACGTTCTTTGAATGATCTTCCGGAATGGCTACTCACTAACGGATATGTAGCAGCTTAATATGAATAAAATACTACGATCAGCAACCCTGTTTTTCCTCTGTTGTACCCAAATTGTGGTGGCTCAGTTACCACAATCAGCCGGGGCAGACAAGTCAATATTGCTTCCTAACGGCTGGCAATTAACACCTGCAGGTAATTCCAGCAATCTGGGAGACCTGCCCTTAAACATGTCTATCTCGCCAGACCACAAATACCTGGCAGTTACTAATAATGGTCAAAGTAAAACCACCATTCAATTGCTTTCCGCAAAAGATGGCATTTCATATCATCAGGTGGAAGTTCCTGCTGCCTGGTTAGGTATTGATTTCACGGCCGATTCTAAAGCCTTATACATTTCAGGAGGTAATACCAACAAAATCTGGAAGTATGCTATCCAGCAAAACCAACTTGTATTGGCAGACTCCGTCGTATTGGGCAAACCATGGCCCAACCGGATTTCTCCAACGGGCCTTTGCCTGGACGATCAGAACCATTTATTATATGTTGTAACCAAAGAAAACCACAGCCTGTATGTGATAGATACCCGACAAAACAAGGTTATTCACAGAGATTCGTTGGGCAAAGAACTGTACACTTGCAATTTATCCCCTGATAAAAAAGAATTATACATATCTCACTGGGGAGGCAACGAACTAATTATTTGGAATACCAGGACACGAATCGCAACCAACAGAATTAAAGTTGGCGACAATCCGAATGACATTGCCATCAGCAGGGATGGACATTATGCTTTTGTTGCGTGCGCAGATGATAACTCAGTAAGCGTGATTGACCTCAAACAAAAGAAAGTGGTAGAAACCCTGGTTTCTGCGCTCTACCCTGATGCGCCAACCGGTTCTACCACAAATAGTGTGGCATTATCGGAGAATGGTAAAAAACTCTTCATTGCCAATGCCGACAATAATTGCCTGGCAGTTTTTGATATTTCCAAGCCTGGCAGGAGTGTATCGTTAGGCTTTATACCCACCGGATGGTATCCTACCTGTGTACGCATATCAGGCAAAAAGCTTTTTGTAGCAAACGGTAAGGGCTTCTCCTCTTTTCCCAACCCAAACGGGCCAAATCCAATTGGCAAAGTGAATTATCAAAAAGGCCAGGTTGAAGAACAATACATAGGAGGACTGATGAAGGGCACCTTGAGTATTATCCCCAGCCCTACCTCCAAAATGCTGCAAACTTATACTCAGCAAGTGTACCGTAACACACCTTATTCCAAGGAAAGAGAAAAACTGGCAGAAGGCGAACCCGGAAATCCTATTCCTCAAAAAATAAATGGAAGTTCACCTATCAAATATGTATTCTATATCATTAAAGAAAATCGAACTTATGACCAGGTATTAGGTGATATGGAGGCAGGAAACGGAGACAGCAGCCTGTGCCTGTTCCCCGAATCAATTACACCTAATCACCACAGCCTTGCCCGTGAATTTGTATTACTGGATAATTTTTATGTCAGTGCAGAAGTTAGCGCAGACGGGCACAATTGGAGTACGGCAGCTTACGCTAACGACTTTACCGAAAAAACATGGGTTACCAGCTATGGAGGACGAGGTGGCGACTACGTGTATGAAGGTCAAAATAAGATTGCCTGGCCAAAGGATGGTTTTATTTGGGACTATTGTAAACGTGCGGGAATCAGCTATCGAACATATGGAGAGTTTGCAGACGACTACAAACCCAATATTCCGGCACTTGAAGGGCATTATTGTCCTTATTACACCTCATGGGATACGAACGTAAAAGATACCACGCGTGTATCTCAATGGAAACGCGAATTTGATTCTCTGATAGTACAAAACGCTGTGCCCCGTTTGAGCACACTTAGGCTAATAAACGATCACACTGAAGGGCTAAGTAAAGGAGCTCACACACCATTCGCCCAAGTAGCCGATAATGATCTGGCTTTTGGTTTATTTGTGGAACATTTATCAAACAGCCCAATATGGAAGGAATCAGCCATATTTGTCCTGGAGGATGACGCTCAAAATGGTGCGGATCATGTTGACGCCCACCGTTCCATTGCATTTGTTATTAGCCCATATACTAAACGGAATTATTTGGACCACACCTTATACTCCACAAATTCCATGTTAAGAACAATGGAGCTGATTCTTGGCCTGCCTCCTATGAGTCAATACGACGCCGCCGCTACTCCAATGTGGAGATGTTTTACCAAGACCCCGAATCTTTCACCTTACAAGGCCAAAATCCCATCTGTTAATCTGGATGACAGAAATGCCTTTATTGACAACGATTTACAGCGGCGTTCAGACAGTTTCGACTTCTCAGGAGAAGATCGTGTACCTGATTTAGAATTCAATGAGATACTTTGGAAAATTGTTAAAGGAGAAAATTCCGAAATGCCTCCTCCCAGAAGAGGAGCCTTTCTCCATGTAAGTGAAGACCAGGATTAAGCAAATGAGAAAGCCCTTTGAATCATCCAGATTCAAAGGGCTTTTGTTTTAATTTGAAGCTATCTCAACCACTAGCAATACGTTTCGTATGCCAGACGCAGATTATCAGAAATGATCTGTGCTGAGCGGCCTTCAATGTGACGACGTTCCAGGAAGTGAACCAATTTGCCATCCTTAAACAAGGCAATGCTTGGAGAAGAAGGCGGGTATGGCGCCAAAAACTCACGTACTTTGGCGGTAGCATCTGTATCCACTCCGGCGAACACGGTGTAGAGTTTCTCTGGATGCTTTTCGTTTTGCAGGGAGAGTTTAGCGCCCGGACGTGCCATGGCTGCAGCACATCCGCAAACGCTGTTTACCACTACAAGGGCTGTTCCTTGCTGGTTTTCCAGTACGTTCTCCACTTCTTCCGGTGTGGTAAGTGCTTCAAAACCGTAATCCGTCAGGTCTTTTGCCATCGGGGTGGTAAGTGCTATCGGGTACATAGTTGTAAAAGACAATTGTGTGAAAAATGAATTGTTTTTCGGGGCAAAGATAAAACCATGTTGGGGAATTTCTGGCGGAGGCAAGAAAATCCCCAACATACTTTAAAACCTAAACACAGCAATACATCATTTGTTCTGCAAAGGAGCTGCCGGGTCCCATTCAAAGAAGACAAAACCGTTTTTGCGGCCTATTTCATGGATATGACTAAAATCCTGTAAAGGATTGATTTTATTGATCTTAGCCACAAAATAGGTAGGCTTGGGCGGTTTCTTATAGTACATTCCGGGCAAATCATCCACAGTCTTGTCTGGCCCCGGATCCTGTTTGTTACCGTAAAATAAATGCGCGTAACTCTTGAACCCTACCGGTTTTATAATGCAATCCTGCGATGCCTTGGTTTCATAAAATTCGATGGCGGCTCTCTGGGAATAGCCCTCAATATTACAAACCGTAAACAGCAGTGCACCTCCGGTAAATACAGCTCCGCCTGCCAGCACATATTTTGCTGTAAACCAGGCTTGCTTCCTGGCCCAATAAATACCTCCTAAAATACTACCAAACGCCAAGACCGCACCTGGTAGTCCCTGCCACCATTCCCAAGCCACATCTGCATCCAGATTGGCCATGGCAAAAGGATCTTTGGCAAACAATGGACGAATGCTATCCAAATGGGTACCCAACCAGGGAAGCACCGCCACCACAGTACCCAATAACACGCCAATGACCGGCAGCAGGTATTGGGTAATTCTGGGCGCCACATCCCATTTAATTGCCCGCCATAGGGTTACTGTTCCCAAATAGGTTAGCGGGAAATAACACATGGAGGAATAATGCACAATTTTGGTCTTGACCAAACTGAACAGAATGAGTACTACCCAGAACAATAGCTGCATCCAGGTTCCAAAATCATACCGAATGCAAGACAGCATGGTATTGGTTTCCAGTGCCTCATCTTCGCATTCATGGTCGCCCCACAAATTGGGAATAGCAAACACAGAAGCCGGAAAACAGCCCAGTAGTAAAACCACAAAATGGTAACCCAGGAAACCGCCATGGCCGCTATCTTCTGTACTCAGCAAACGAATCTGGTAGGTAATAAACTCCTGCAAAAACCAGGGGCCATGCATCCAATACTCCACACCAAACCATAAAAGTGCCGCCAATCCGGCAGCCAGGGAGAAATACACCAGGTGCCAGAAATAGCCCTTGCCCTTAAAACGATATCTGGCCCAATAAGCCAGCAATACCAGGATGACAATTAAAAAAGCCGTTGGACCTTTGGTCAGTATGGCTAGTCCCAAAACAAAACCACCGCCTAACAAATGCCGGTACTTTACCCAAAACGACTGGTCCTTGGAGTGGTTGAAGAACCTCCATCGGAACTCGATAAACCCGTATAATCCGGTGAAAATGAAAAAGTTGAACCAGGGATCAATGATGCCGCTGCGGAAATACATATGAGGCAGCAAACTGGCCAGCCAAAACAATGCCCAGATCCAGCCAAACATCCGATCGTGAATCCGACATCCGAGGTGGTATACCAACAATAAAGTAGCCC
>DATGWL010000098.1:0-32169 GCA_035299505.1 Saprospiraceae bacterium
CCTGTGGTCGAGGGCAGACAATGCGCCGCCGGGTATGAATGCTACCGGCGAGTATGCGTATGGCGGAGTAGGGTTGCTCTCCAGCGGCAGCGTGGTAGCCGGAGGCAAAGGGGATATTGACGACAAGTTTGTGGGCTGGATTGTCAAGGTTTCGGCTAATGGCTGCATGGATAGTATGGATTGTCTGATTTCGGCGGTGGAGTCGGTAGAAGAAGTGGGAGGAATGGAGGTGTTTCCCAACCCTGCCAACCAAACCCTGCAAATAACGAGACGTGCAGGAGAAAAAAGCGCTCAACTGCGGATTATTGGCCTGACTGGTACTTGGGAGGAATACACGATACCGCAGGGGCAAACAATCACTGTTTTTTCCACCATTCATCTGCCAAATGGTCTTTATACAGTAGTCATGATGGACGAAGGTAAGGTTGTCGCCAGGCAAAAGGTAGTGATTATCCACTAAGCACTTGTCTAAAACTCCATTACCTTCCTCTATGCGCACAGTTGGGGTTTTCTCTCCGGGGCCAGTACGGCAAGTTCCAATGTCATGGCAATTTTAGGCAGAGGGGTTTCGTTCTTACCCCAAATCTCTATTAAATGCGTCATTTTATTGTTTGTCTTATACTGCTGGGCAAGCTGCCGATTTTAGCTCAAAACCTCATCATCAACGGCAGTTTTGAGCGTCAACCTGCCAAAAAAGCCGGAGTGTGGCTCACTCCTCCTAAATCCTGTCAGTTTTCCGGTTCCAGCCAAATTGCCAACACTGCCTGCGAAAGCTGGACAACCTTTGAGGTGCAAACCCCCGATTTGTTGCAGTACGATACCCTGGCGGGTTGCCCAAACTTTCCCAAGCCTCACAAGGGCTCCCGGATGATGGGCCTGATCATGTATCACCCATTTCAGGACGGCCAATTCGGGTTTGATTACCATGAACTTATTCAGGGTACTTTGAGCAGGCCCCTGGAAAAAGGCAAAACCTACCGCTTTAGTTTCTGGGTGTACGCCAACGATTCGCTCGGGGTGCAACATTTGAATGAAATTTATCGCCGCTCTTCTAAGGTCTCCCAGGTGTATTGCGGCAATTTTGGCGTTTACTTTTCTGACAGCCCGATCAATCCCAGAGAAAATTTCATGCTTAGTCAGCTCGATTTTCCGGTAAAACCGCAGGTAAATCTGGAACAAATCATCGAAACCCGCGGACAATGGCGCAAGATTTCCATGGCGTATACTGCTGAAAAAAGCGGCTTAAAGCACTTCTTATTTGGTAATTTTTATTCAGATGCCGTTACACGGATCAATATGAGCGATGAGGCAAGGCAAGCGCTGGAAGAGCAAAACCAACAGCTGGAATTCTGGAAAAAAAACAAACGTATTGCCTACTATCTTTTCGATGATTTTTCGCTTGTGGAAGATCCCAATGCGGCTATTGAGCAATCTATCCTGGTAGACCGGAATTATGTGATGCCCGATGTGCTGCTGTTTGATTCCGGGCAGTCTGGTTTGCGTCCGGAGGCGGCTACAGCTATCCGCAAATTGGTAGAGGTGCTTAAAAAGTACCCCTCATTGCAATTCGAAATCGGGGGGCATACCGACGATGTGGGCGATGATACCGCCAATCTGACTCTTTCGGAAAAACGGGCTCAAACAGTATTTCAGGCTATCCTGGAACAAGGGGTGCCTGAAAAGCAATTGCGCTGGAAAGGTTACGGAGAACACCGGCCGGCTGTACCCAACTTTTCTGATGAGCAACGCCGTAAAAACCGGCGTGTGGAATGCAAGGTGGTGGATTGACGTTTGTTTTGAATATTTTAAAGTTTTTACTTGTTTTTCGCACAGAACTCCATACTTTTGCGTCCCTTTTCGGCCTTCCCACGGGAAGTGTAACGAAACAAATTCAGGATATCTGCTGTTTAGGGCAGGTTTCCGGCGAAAAAGCGGGCGTGGCGAAATTGGTAGACGTACCAGACTTAGGATCTGGCGCCGCGAGGCATGGGGGTTCGAGTCCCTCCGCCCGCACTTCAACAAGATGGTTTGATGAAAAGTCATGACTCATCCGATTTCAGGAGATTTGACAAATAACCATTTGTCAAATCTCTTTTTTGTTGAAGTCGTTTTCACACCCATTCATTCCATTTTTTTACACAGATCAATTTACTTTTTACCACATGGTTGTCCGTAAAGACATTGACAATTGTAGCGCTATCCTCACAGTTACGATTACCCGCGACGAGCTGAAGCCGAAGCTTGATGCCGAGCTCAAAAAAGTGCGTCAGCGCATGCCTGTAAAAGGCTTCCGTCCTGGCCAGGTTCCGATGGATTATCTCAAGAAAATGTACGGCACTTCCATTTTCAGTGAAACCTTGAACGACCTGTTCAGCGAAGCACTGATTCAATATCTCCGCGAAACCAATCTCAATGTATTGGGACAGCCATTGCCGGCTGAGGATCAGCAGATGAAATACTCCTTCAATATCAGCAATCCTGATCCGGAGTATGTGATTGATTATGAAGTGGGTTTCGTGCCCAAATTTGATATTCAGGGTATTGATAAGAGTCATACCTACGAGTGCCTGACGGTGAGCAACCTTGATGAGCTGGCCGAAGAAGATCTGCAATACGCCCGCAAGCGCATGGGCAAACGCAGCAATCCTACAGATGGCATCGAAGACAACGATATCCTGCGTATTGCTGCCAAAGAACTGGAATCTGAAAAAGGCGCCGTGAAAGCAGACGGCTGGGAGGCTACCATGACTTTCTTTATGAAAAACGTGGCAGATGAAGGTCTTAAAGCTGAACTGTTGAAAAGCAAAACCGGCGACACCATCCGTTTCAATGCCCGTGGAGTAGAAAATCAAGCCAACGACGAAATGTACCGCAAGTACATTCTGACCTTGCCCGACAACGACGACCGGGTAGTAGGCGATTGGTTTGAAGGTGTGATCGAAGAAGTGAGTCGCACCGGCGATGCCGATCTGGATGAGGAGTTTTTCCAGGGGTATTTTGGCGGCAGCGTTTCTTCCAAAGAAGAAGCGGTAGAAAAGCTGAAAGAAGGCATATTGCAATTCTACGATGTTCGCTCCAATGCTTTGCTGTTCCGTTCCCTGCAGGAGCGCCTGCTGGAATTGAACCGTATTGAGCTTCCGGAAAAATTCCTGAAGCGCTGGCTGGCAGTAACCAATCAGGGCAAACTTTCAGCCGCTCAGATTGATCATGAATTCCCTGCGTTTGCGGATAACCTTCGCTGGTCTATCATTCGCGACGACCTGATGGCGGAGTATGGCATTCAGGTTACAGAAGCTGATTTAAAAGCAGAATACGGCCGTCGTGTTCGTCAGTATTTCCAGGCTGATTTGCCGGATCATATCATTGCCAGCAGCGTAGAGCGTTTGATGAAAGACGAAAAAGAGGTAGAAGGCACCCGCAGGGAGCTGGAATCTGATAAGTTGCTGGAAGCTATCCGGGAGCAGGTGACTTTGCAGGACAGGGCAGTGACTTCCGAGGAGTTCCATAAGATTGTAGAGGAGGTGACAGCGAAGGCCAAGGCAGAGCAGGAGCAAGGCGCCGGCATGGAAACTGTTCTGGCTGAAGAAGTGTAATTTCTCGTCGGTGTGTAGCTGTCGTTCATCGTTTCTGAAGCAACGTTTGTCTTGCATTCCGGTTCCATTTTTTGAGAACGTAACCTTGTACTGATTTCGTTGTTTCCTTTGTCTCAGAAAATAAAGCAGGAAGGCGGCTTTTGACAGCAGCCGGATTGCTTAAAAAGGTAAATACCATGTTTGACAAAAATGAATTTCAGAAGTATGCCACGAAGCATCTTGGCATGAGCAGCATGCACCTTGAAAAGTATATGGAGGCAACGGTGCCTGGTATCAAGGCATTCACGCCCTATGTGATTGAGGAGCGCCAAATGAACGCTGCAGCGCTGGACGTATTCAGCCGTTTGATGATGGACCGGATCATTTTTATGGGTGTACCGGTTACTGAATATGTATCCAACGTAATCCAGGCGCAGTTGCTTTTCCTGGAAAGCACAGACCCCAAGCGCGACGTTCAAATGTTTATCAACAGCCCGGGCGGTTCCGTTATTGACGGTTTGGGCATTTACGATACCATGCAATATGTAGCCCCTGATGTGGCCACCATTTGCACGGGTCTGGCCGCGTCCATGGGTGCGGTATTGCTGGCAGCAGGCGCTAAGGGCAAACGCAGCGCTTTGTTCCACAGTCATGTCATGATTCACCAGCCACTGGGCGGTGCACAAGGTCAGGTATCTGATATTGAGATTTCCTACAAGCTGATCAAGAAGATGCAGAAGTCTTTGTACGACATCCTGGCGCACCACACCGGCCAGTCATACGAGAAGATCGAGCTGGATTGTGATCGCGACAACTGGATGAGCAGTCAGGAAGCTAAGGAGTACGGCCTGGTTGACGAAGTGCTGGATCGCAACAATCCCAGAAAGGGCAAAGAATAAACGCCTTTTTTGAAATTACGGTATGACCCCTGTTTTTGTCTGAGCGGCAAAAGCAGGGGTTGTTTTTTTTCAGAAGCCGCCCAACCCATTTTAGATTTATTGCGTCAATCATCTGTTAAAACTTTCGTAAAGAAAGTCGTGACACTTTTGTGACAAAAAAAAGCGCTTATATTTGAGTGCAAATAAACCTTAACTACTCGTCTTTCCCATGCAAAAAACTACCCTGTTACTGCTGTTTTCTGCTGTTATTTTGGGTTTTGGGTGTAAAAAAGATCCAGATTTTCAGTATTACTACTACACTCCGGAAGAGCAGGCGGTTTTGTCGCAGTACCTGAATTTGCCGGAAAATCCTGTCACGTACGGCAAAGCAATGCCGATGTATCTGGGGTTCACAGCAAGTGTTTTTGACAGGCCGGTTCCGGATTATGCCAAGGTAGAACTGGGTAAAGTACTGTTCTACGATAAAAATCTTTCCAAGGATAAAACGATTTCCTGTGCCAGCTGCCACAAGCAGGAGCTGGCTTTTGCCGATAATGCTGCGGTCAGTTCAGGCGTATTTGGTCGGGCGGGCGAGCGCAATTCCATTGCACTGGCTTCGGTTCCCTCCTTTGGTTCTGCTTATGATGCAACCGGCGCTTCTCTCTTCTGGGACAATCGTGCCAAAACCGTGCAGGAACAGAGCAAGGCTTCGCTGGCTAATGTCAAGGAAATGGACATGAGCATGCCCGAAGTGGTATCTTCAGTGAATGTGCAGCCCTACTATGGCATCCTGTTCAAAAAGGCCTATGGAGATCCGGTTGCCACCGAAGAGCGGGTTACGGAGGCCATCCAAACCTTTGTGCACACCCTTTCCTCTTTTGAAAGTAAATTTGATCAGGCTGCTGAGGCGCATTTCAAGGCAGGTAATCAGAACTTTACCTTTGTTCACGACGATTTTGGCAAGTTTTCAGCGCAGGAGAACCAGGGCAAAACCTTGTACATGACCCATTGTGCTTCCTGTCATACAGAAGTGGCTACCATACCCCGATTGTCATTCGCTTCCAACGGTTTGGATGAAAACCCCACGGATGAGGGGGTGGGCGGCATCAGTAATGTATCCGCCGAGATGGGAACATTTAAAGTGCCTTCCCTGCGCAATGTTGGGTTAACCGCGCCATATATGCATGACGGGCGTTTTCAAACCCTGGAACAGGTAGTGGAGCATTACAGCACAGGCGTAAAGCCGCATGTAAACCTTCACATAAACCTGAAAAATGCCAATGGCACGCCGCGCAACCTGAATCTGAACGCTTCTGAAAAACAAGCGCTTATAGCTTTTCTGCACACATTTACGGATAATAAACTGGCGTACGATGAACGCTTTTTCAATCCGTTCAAATAATAGACTTCCTGCCAAAAAATCATTTAACATAGAACCATCAAACTTCCTCTTCACATTGAAAAACATTTGAGCCATGAAAAAACTCACTTATTTATTCGTTTTGCTGGCCGCCGTTTTATCGACGCCAGCCTGCAAATCAGACTTTAACTACTACTATTATAACGAAGAACAAACCAAGGTTTTGGCAGAGTACCTCAATTTGCCTGAGCTTCCCGATGATTACACCGTAAACTTCCCATCTCACCTGAGCAGCGCGGGGTTGTTTGCCCGGGCGGTAGAGCGCGATAAAGCGGTACTGGGCAGGGTTTTGTTTTACGACAAAAAACTTTCCAAAGATGGTACGGTTTCCTGTGCTACCTGCCACAAGCAGGACCTCGCTTTCTCCGATGATAAAGCGTTTAGCGACGGGGTATATGACCGTTCCACTACCCGCAACTCCTTTGCGCTGGGCTCTGTAGCCAATTTCTCGGCTTATTATGGCACCGACCTGAATGGCTCCAATGCTATTCGTTTCTTCTGGGATAATCGCGCAGAAACAGCGCAAGACCAGAGTCGTGGTTCCATGACCAATGCCAATGAGATGGATATGAGCATGCACGATATCACCAATACGGTGGCATCACAGCCATACTATGCGCCATTGTTTGAGAAAGCTTTTGGCACCAACGAGGTTACGGAAGCCAAGGTATTGGAGGCTGTAGCCAACTTTGTGAACGCCATGGGCTCTTTCCAAAGCAAGTTCGACCAGGCAGCCAACAGCAGTCAGGTTTCTTTCTCCGGCAATTTTGGCAACGTAGTGTTTAACCAGGATTTCTCTGGATTTACCGCTGCGGAAAACAGAGGTAAAAAACTGTACAACGACAATTGCTCCTCTTGCCACAGCGGCAATATGGGACGCCCGGTATTGGCTCTGGCCAACAATGGATTGGAGCTGAACCCTACCGACAAGGGTGTGGGCGCTATTACCGGCAACCCTGCCGATGAGGGTGCATTCAAGGTGCCAACACTGCGTAATGTGACGCTTACTGCACCTTACATGCACGATGGCCGTTTCCAGACGCTGGAAGAAGTTATTGATTTTTACAGCACCGGTATTCAGAACCATCCTAACCTGCATTCCTTCCTGAAATCAGGCAACCAGGCCAAGAAAATGAATTTTTCTGCGCAGGAAAAAGCTGACCTGATGGCCTTCCTGAATACACTGACAGACGATCATCTGCTGGCAGACAAAAAGTTTGCCGATCCGTTTAAACAGTAAACTCAAACACGCTGCCATAAACTGCCCGAAAGCCCTTATTGTGTGCTTTCGGGCGGTTTTGTTACGGGCAAACACCCCCATCACAACTAGCCTTCTGTTTGAAAGTATGCGTTGTTTCTTCTTCTTCGGTATTGTTTTGTCCTTGCTGGCCAGCAGTTGTGTTCAGTATCATTATTCTCCCAATTTTATTCAGACACCCTATCTGGAGAAAAAAGGAGATGCCATGGTGTCGGCATCTGTAACGGGTAGTCCAACCACGCTTGGCGGCGATTTTCACGCCTCCTGGAGTCCGATTAAAAACGGGGTGGTTATGGTAAACTATTACCAAACCAGGTCCAGTTTTCAGGATCCCAATATTTTTGGCAGCACCACCTATCTGGAGAAAACCAAGGGTTTTCTGGCTGAAGCCGGACTTGGCGGGTATTTCCCCTTTTCATTTGGCACCGGGGCCATTTATGCTGGTGGTGGAGTGGGCAGAACCAGGAATGATTATGGGATTGGACGTATTGCAGATATCAACCTGAACCGTTTTTTTATTCAACCGACTTTTACGTTTAAAAATGACTGGTTCCGGTTGGGGATGGGTATGCGCCTTGTGATGATTGGATTTCCGAAGGGAAACATTGATTACCGGATAGAGCCTGTGGATATTGAGGTTATTCAACGTCTGGAGCGCAATTCGCCCTTTATTTTTCCTGAGTTAGGGGGGAATATGGGTATTCACATACGCCCGGTTACAATTTCGGCCAGCCTGGTTCTGTTGCCTACACAGCGTGCTGCGGATTATGGATTTGACTCGAGCAATATTGGCGTGGGCTTAAGCCTTGACTTACATGAGCTGTCTGGCGGCAAAAAGAAAAAGGACAAGAAATAGTGCCCAACGAAACTTAATACACCACCCGAATAACAGACCATAATCATGAAAAAATACCTTCTTCTTTTATTGATAGGAAGTTTGTCCTGCGCTGTAGTTTATGGGCAAAACTTCAATTATGCGCCCAATTCACTGAATATACCTGCCGTTAAAAAACGTGGGGATATCTGTGTGGGTGCGGCCTGGGGGCACGCCCTGAATTCTGCGGATGTTCAACTGACATACACTCCAATCAAGCATTTTTTGGTGACGGCCAATTATTTTGGTATTCACAAAAAAGCTGTTCGGAATCAGGCCGATACCGGAACTGATTATTTTTTTGGGGAAATAGCGGCAGGGGTATATGAGACCCACAAAAGAGGTACTACGAGTCTTTTGGCCGGATATGGTGGTGGCCGGATATTCAGTAATTTTGAATTAAACAACAGCTCGGAGCTGAACCTGCAGCGTTGGTTCATTCAGCCTGGCTATGCTTACAAAAGTGAGTTCTTTCAGGCAGCGGTGGGTATTCGGTTCTCCCGGTTGAACTATGCCAAAGGCAATGTATCTTTTTCTATTGATCCGGTTAATCTGGGTTACATCCAGAGGATAGAACAAAAAAATCCCATTTTTTTGCCTGAGCTGGGTATTCAGGCCGGCATTGTGTTTAAACCCATGTATCTGGGGCTGGCGGTATCTTCCATTTTCCCGGATACCAATTTATGGGATTTTGCCAGGTTAAATGCCGCTCTCGTGCTAAGCACTACCTTTAACACAAGGCGCAAAGGGTAACTGCGAAGGCGCGAAGACACGAAGGCGCGAAGACACAAAGGCGCGAAGGGGATGGCCTTCGGCCATGATTTATACAAGAGGGGTATTTGGCTGATGCCAAATACCCCTTTCTTACTTTTTTTGGCCGCAGGCCAGAGACTTTGCGTCTTTGTGCCTTTGTGCCTTTGTGTTTACCCTTTGTGCCTTTTATCGGATTTTGAAGGCCAGGCCGCCCAGGTTTCTTGGATTGGTGTCGCCGGGGCATTTGATCCAGATATCATCAAAGAAAAAGGCATCGCCAGCTTGAGCAGTTTTAATGAGTGCTTCAATTGGTTGGTTGAAATCCCCACCTTTATTATCGTAGGTAATGGGATCAGACTCTTTTTTCAGATAGGTAGCAGTGTATCCCACCACCTCACAAATGGCATCGAAGTCGAAATTATCCAGCAGAACTCCAATACCTTTAGATTGCTGGAGGTTTTCAAGGGATATTGCGCTACTTTTAAATCGGTTATCCAGTCGTGGCGTTGGATCAGGGATGCGTTTTACCCGATATTTTTGGTCAACCACGAATTTGGTTTCGGAGCCTGTGCGTCGCGAAACCCGCACGGTGACCTGGCCGGGAGTAGTTACTGTGGCAATATATTCACCACCTGAGCCACTGATACTTCCGTTGCCGATGAGTTCTACCTGTAGTTCTTCAGCAGGCACGCCGGCGGCTGCAATGCGGAGCGGGTTATCCACGCCGATGTACAACACATTCATTTTGACCACTTCTATGGCCACATTTTCCTGTTTTTCCGGTTCCAGGTTGATGCTTACCCGTTTGGCATCCGGATTTTGCTCGGCAAGTTTATCGGCCACGGCGCCTACACCGGAGGCAGGGGCTGGAGTGGCAGTTGGCGCCGGATTTTGTTTTTTGGTATTGCGCGGCGGCAGGGAATCCTGTGCCAGACTGTAAGACGGGAAATCAATGTTTTCAGTATTCATGGTTTCGGCATCGGCAGGCCACCAGGAGGAGAGGCATACGGCCAGGGGTAGCAGCAGTGCGATCCAGAGATTGGGGCGGGCAGAACGTTTGGGGGTAATGCCGGCGATATGAAAGATGCGTTCGGTGAAACGACTTTTTCCAGTTGCGTTCATGACAAATTGCGTTTGAGGGTGAAGGTTTGCGCTTTGCAAATCAGTCAGCGTCCTGGCGTATAGCAAAGGGTCGGAACCGTGTTTCACTACCAATTCATCGCAGCAGAACTCCCGGCGGGCGCGCGCTTCCCTGGAGAGGAGCCAAAACAAAGGGTGGTAGAAAAAGCACACTTCCAGACATAGTTGAAATAGGTTTATCAGATAATCGTGGCGGCGTATATGCGCCAGTTCATGCAATAGCAGGGCTTCTACCTGTGCGGTAGACAGCTGCAGGATCATACCGGCGGGGAAAAGCACCACCGGTTTCCAGAAGCCCAGGGTAAGGGGCTCGGATATGAGGCCGGATTCCAGGAATTGCACCTTGCTGCGTATTTGCAACTTTTGGGTCCACTCCTGGCAAAGCTGTTGGAAACGCTCCGGCACAACGGTTACGTGGCGGTAGCGGATGCGCTGGGCCAGGTACCAGCCGCCAGCAAGTCTGATCCAAAGCAAAAGGGTACAAAACAACCATGCCCAGCCAATTGCGCCTGCATGTGTTTCGATCCAGGTTTGCAGCCTGATCCAGAGGCTTATTTCCTGTTCCTGCGAAGTCCATGCTGCCGGTGTGCTGATGTTTTGCGCTTCCAGGATGGTTGAAAGCGAAAAATCAGTGAGTGCTATAGGTTCAAAACGCGCCCAGGCCTCCATAAAGGTCCAGGCAGACCATCCCAGGGTAAGGAGCATGGCGCCCAGCGCCAGCCAGTAAATCCGCTGGTGGTGGTTATTCCAGCGCCATTCCAGACATTTGAACACGATCCAGATGAGGGCTATCTGCCAGATGGAGTGAACAACAGTTACACCAAAAGCCTGAATGAGCGGCAGCAAGGTTTGCAGGTGCATGGGGAGAAGAGTTTGAAGGGTTTGAGGGGTTTGATGTACCGGCGGGTTCAGCCGCCGATGTTTGAAGGGGGGATTAGTTTTTCAGGGTTGGGGCAATTTTATCAAAATAGGGCTCGAAGTCTTTAGCCATATTTTCGTCGAATGACCAAACGTTAATGCCTCTGTGGCTGGTTAGCTTGAAGGGTGTATTGGGGTTATCGAGGCGGAACTGGCATTTGATCCGGAAATCATCCAGGGTTTCCATGCCAATGCTGGCACGGAGGGCGTTCACGGATGGAATTTGGTCATCAGTGACTTTATCCAGCAGGTAATAATCCCTTTTTATACCATCCACCATCATCTGGTGAATACCCCAGGCATTGTAGTTCAGCTCTTTGTCGTTTTGCAGACTGAGCAGAAAACCTGCATGGGTTGGGTCGCATTGCCCTGCTTTGGCAGCCTGTTGAATGATGGGCGCCAGGCTTGGACCTTTGGGGTATTTATATTTGGTGTTGGAAATCTGTTGTGCGTGGTGGTGCAAAACAATGTTCCAGGGTGGGGCTTCGTCTCCAAAAGCGCCGATGATGTTTTCAGAAGGGAAACCATAATTTTCAACGAGTTGCAGAAAACGAGCAACATTTTCCTGATCAATTCTGGCAATGGTATCGCCGTATACCTCATAGGCATTATCCATTTGACGGAAATGCTGATCCCGCTCTGCCATAGCAACCAGTTCATTTAAATATGTCTGATTGATGGAAGCCTGCGCTTCAAAATAGTGTTGATCAAATTGTGCCATTCGTTTTTGCCAGCCCTTTTTCGCTCTTAACGGGGCAAAAATGGTATCCTGAAAATAGTCTTTAGCTACGCTTTTGGCCATGAGTTTTTCCATGCAGTCAAAAGCGAAATCTTCGTCGTTGGTTTGGATAGCACAAATGGCAGCATTGCGGTAATCTCTGGCCAAACCCGTTTTTACAGAGGTAAAGGCTGTTTTAAAGTGTTGAAGCGCCTCTTTTATGTCATTGCGGGTAATAGCAAGTTCCGCTTCATTGATGCTTGGATAATAAACGAGTGTAAAGTCTTCTGTTTGGCTGAATAGGGGAGTATGAGTTGCACCAAGCAGGGCAAGGCAGAAAAGAATGTACTTCATAAGGTAAGGTAGTTAGTGTGTTTAGGGTTACTTTTTCATTTGCTGATCAAGCCATTTTTTGAGCTCTTCAAGTTCAGCAGCGTCCGGTTTTTCCTGTCCCAGGGCATGCATCATCATTTGCAGGGCCGAGCCACCAAAGGCTGTGCGCATGACTTTTCCTGCGAGCTCTTGCTTCACGTCTTTTTCATTGACCAGGGATCGGTACAGGTGCACGCCGTCTACCACGTCTTTGTCCAAAGCCCCTTTTTCGGTGAGGCGCTGGATCTGTTTGAGCACGGTGGTATAGCCAACGTCTTTGCCTGATTCCAGGATACGCTCATGTATGCTGCGCACGCTGGCGGGTTCGATGGCCCATAAGACTTGTAAAATTTCGAGTTCTGCTTCGCTGGGTTGGAAAGACATGGTCGGTGTGGTTAATGTGTATCCCGGAATGATATTCCGGGAAGGTTTATAGGGGCTTTAATGTGCTTACCTGTTTATAACGACAAAGGTGTACGACAATTGTCGTAACTCCAAATTTTTTTTACGACAATTGTCGTAGTGCTTGGAATTTTAACATTTGGATGTATATTTGGACATCTGGTTCCCGGGTTTAATGATGGAAAAGGAGTGGTGCAACCAGATTGAGGTACTTTTCATCATATACATTAAAAATATTGACAATGAGATACCTGATCGTTATGCTTATTGGACTTTGTTTGAGCGCTTGTGCGGAGCGCGACTTGTTTTACCAGGCAAGTATGCCTTATATCCCGGTTTTACCCAAGGAAGGCTCGCTGGAGGTAGATTTGCTGGCAGCTACGCCTGGGGCTGTGAGTTTACAGGCGGGCTACCGGGCAAAAGGCCATATTGTGCTGGGTTTGAATGCCCAGCAAATTATTGGACCAGAGCAAGTTCTTGAGAGGTTTTTGCACCGAAATCGCTTTTTTGAATATGGTCAGGGCTTGACCTGGCGTGTAAAGGGCGGTATGATGAGTCTGCTGGGCTGGGCAGGCCGAGGTGTGTTTTCGGAAGCACATGAGGAAACCGACAGGTGGAACCTGTCTTTTACCAAGGCCAAGTTGCAGTGGGGATATGGAATGAGGTATAAGGATCTTGAATTGAAGCTGGGGTATCATTTGGGTCGGGTTCATTATGATTTTGCACGGGTGGATGTAGTGAAATCGGATATTGTAAACGAGATCAGGGATTTGCAACGCAAGCCAACACAGTGGTTTCACGGGGTGGCGGTGAATGGTGGTATAGGTTTGGAATCCTGTTATGTAGGTATGTATCTGACTTACGAGGATCCGTTTTCGTCTTTTGAAGCTACTTATTCGCTTTTTTCACCCATTCAAATGGGCGTTGGTATATCTTTAATGCTACAAACCAAGCGGCAGAAGGCCCCGGAAAAGGAACCTTAGCCTGATAACCCTTTATTTATTTATCGCTTCATTTATGATCAATAATCTGATCCGCGTATTCCCGGTATTAATCCTTTTGATCGGTTGTTCGGGATGTGCTTATCAACCCGTTTTTTACCAGCCCAACACGCTTCAATTGCCATTTACGCAAAATGCCGGGGAAGGAGAGGGCAGTTTTTTATTTCATCCCGATGCAACGTATGCCGGGCAGTTGATGTACAGTCCGGCCAAACATGTGCTGCTGGGTGGCAATATATATGGCATGACTAAAGGGGACAGGGAAAATTACCAACCCTGGACAACCGGCAAATATTTGGAATTGGGCCAAGGGGCGTACATAAACAGACAGGACCTTTGTCTGAGTTTAATGGGGTGGATGGGCAGAGGAAGTTTTTACAACAGATTCTCCTCTAAAGCAGATGCCCAAAACAGCTTTTTGAAATCTACCGTTCAAACAGGTCTGGCTTACAGGGACAAACATTTTCATATTGGCATGGGACTTCGCATGGGGTATTTGTATTTTGATTCCGGCAGGATCGGGCTTGAGGCAGATGAGCAGTCGGTAAGTGCGTTTCAGACAATTAACCAGGATAAAGAGAGGTGGTTTTGGGGAGCGGCCTTTTCATTGGGGTTTGGGTTTAAACCACTTTATCTTTCCGTACAACTCATGCAAGAGGTTCAGTTTGGGTATAAAACCCAGGCAAGGCTTCCCTTAACGCAATCTGGGGGTGGTATAACTTTAGGCATACCAGTTTCAAAAAAATAGCTTAGAGCAAATTACTTTTTCAACCAACTTGCATTTTAAGTGTTTTAACACCTATATTTGCAACATCAAAAACATCGACTGTCTATGGATCGGATGGAATTTCTCAAAGCGATGGCGATGTTGCCATTAGCCACCTGCAACATGAAACTGCAAGACTTCCCGAAATTGGTAGAAAAGGGGCCAAATACCACTAAAATGCCCGCGCTTTTTGTTGGCCACGGCAGCCCCATGAATGCACTGGAAGACAATACGTTTACCAGAAGTTTAAAACAGCTGGGCGCTGAATTCAAAAAAGAAGGCAAAACGCCATCTGCCATTATGGTGGTGTCGGCGCATTGGCTTACGAGAGGCAGCTTCGTCAATGTGAGCGAAAAGCAGAAGACCATCCACGATTTCGGCGGATTTCCGCAGGAGTTGTTTGATATGCAATATCCGGCCAATGGCTCGCCCCAAAAAGCAAAAGAAACGGCTCTGCTGAGTCATTTACTCCACGAAACCAACGAGTGGGGGCTGGATCATGGCGCCTGGACCATCCTGGTGCACCTGTTTCCGGAAGCCAATATTCCGGTGTTTCAGATGAGCATTGATTACTACCAGCCCATGCAATACCACCTTGATCTGGCGGCGCAGCTACGCGCCTTGCGCGAAAAGGGCGTGTTGGTCATTGGCAGCGGTAATATCGTACACAACCTGCGAATGAGTATTCCCAAGCTGCAAACAGGCGACAACAAGCCTTACGATTGGGCTACAGAATTTGATACCTGGGTGGCGTCCCGCATCAGCGCCGGCGATTATGCTGCTCTGGCTAATTACGAGCAAATTGGCTCGGCCGGCAAACTCTCTGTGCCAACCACAGATCACTACATCCCCATGCTTTACACCCTCGGTCTGGCTGATGGCAAAGAAGAGGTAAAACAGGTTTATGAATCAGTAGAGTACGGCGGTTTGAGTATGCGGACTTTCCAGGTAGGGTAGTGGTGGGGGATTGAGTTATTTAGGGGTCATTTAATAGTCATTTGCGTCATTTAGGGGTCATTTAATAGTCATTTGCGTCATTTGAGGGTCATTTGAGTCATTCGGCTGCACACTCCGCCGTTGCGGTTGGCATTTCGCCATAGCTGTCAGCAACGGCGGAGTGTGCAGCCGAATGACTCAAATGACCTTCAAAATGCCCTAAATGACTCAAATGACCCTCAAATGACCCCTAAATGACTCAAATGACCCCTAAATGACCCTCAAATGACCCCTAAATGACCCTCAAATGACTCAAATGACCCCTAAATGACCCCAATCCCTTACTTCTTCGAACGATTACCAGCCATGAAGCCCCAGCCACTGGAGCCGAGCAGGAATCCCAGATCGTACCAACCACCTGTATTATTGATGGCATAAATGGCCACATTATCGTCTAACAGACTCGCAATGAAGCTGATAGGAGTAATGAAACCGTGCAACAAACCGCGCAGAAAGCCATATTGGGTTCCGTGTAAACATTCCTGAACGGGTTCCTGATTGGCACAGGAAACGAAAAGAAGGGTAGCCAGGATACCGGCTGAAAGGAGCAACAGAGATTTCCGGTTTTTCATTAGCGATGATTTTACTATGTGGATGGATCTTTTTGCTGGTGTGTTACCTGCTGACGGGGTGACTGCCAGTCACCCCGTCAGTAGGTAACACACCAGCAAAAAGGCATATTCATTCCTGATTTTGTCCTTCAAAATACGCCTTAACCTTTCCGGCTGCCGCCTTTCCAATCAATTTTTCCACTTCAGCAGGATCGGCTGCGCGCATGCGTGCGAGGGAGCCAAAGGTTTGAAGCAGTTTTTCCGAAGTTTTGGCGCCAATGCCGGGTATATCCGTGAGTTCAGTTTTGATAAAGTTCTTACTGCGCTGGTTGCGGTGGAAAGTAAGGCCAAAACGGTGTGCCTCATCGCGTGCCTGCTGGATGAGTTTCAAGGATTCTGATTTCTTGTTGATGTGCGCAGGTACAGGGTCGTCCGGGAAATAAATCTCTTCCAGGCGTTTGGCTATGCCAATGACGGTCATTTTTCCTTCCAAACCGAGCGCCCGAATGCTTTTCATGGCAGCGCTGAGTTGCCCTTTACCACCATCGATGATGACCAGCTGCGGCAGCCCGGCGTCTTCCTCCAGGAGACGTTTGTATCTCCGGTGCACCACTTCTTCCATACTGGCGAAGTCGTTGGGGCCTTCCACGGTTTTGATATTAAAATGCCGGTAGTCTTTCTTGG
Source organism: Saprospiraceae bacterium (assembly GCA_035299505.1). GTDB lineage: Bacteria > Bacteroidota > Bacteroidia > Chitinophagales > Saprospiraceae > M3007. The sequence continues at coordinate 16,304 of DATGWL010000098.1, forward strand.
CAGGTTTGGCATTTTTGAATACCACACAGCTGGATACCGGATTGGTGCCGTGCAGGTTGGAATTATCAAAACACTCCAGCCAGAGTGGCACCGCTTCCATGTGCAGATCAGCCTGAAGGGTGCGCAGGATACGTTCGGCGCTGGTTTGTTTGCCGGTGGCGCTGGCTGCCTGCTTTTTCTTTTGCAACAGGTGGTATTGCACGTTTTTCTCCGACAATTCCAGCAGCTTTTTTTTGTCGCCAATTTTGGGAACGGTGATCAGCAGGTCGGTTTCCGGCAAGGAAATATCGAAAGGCACGATAATTTCCTGCGTGATGCTGTGGAATCGTTCGCGCATGTTTTGGATGGCGAAAATCAGCAGGGTTTCGCGGTCTTCATCCAGGTTTTTGGTTAGGGTGAGTGTGTAGGTATGGATTACTGCGCCGTTAACCACCTTCAGGTAGTTTACAAAAGCCTCCTTCTCATCGTCGGCAATGGCAAAAACATCCACGTCTTTGATATTGGGATTAACCACGGTGCTTTTGCCTTGATAATCTTCAAAAAGCGCCAGTTTTTCTTTGGCTTGCTGGGCTTGTTCGAATTGCATATTCTCGGCATAACGCAGCATTTCTTCCTTCAGATGATTTTTTACTGCAGAGAAATTGCCCTTGAGGATGTTTTTGATTTGCTCGATTTTCCGGTTATAGGATTCCTCTGATTCCAGTGCTATGCAAGGCGCTGCACAATTTTTGATATGGTATTCCAGGCAAGGTTTGAACTTGTTATTGCGGATGTTTTCCTCTGAGAGGTTGAGCTGGCAGGTGCGGAGCTGGAAGAGCTTGCGGATGAGCTCTGCAATTTGTTCTACCTTGAACTTTTGCAGATAGGGGCCAAAATAGGTAGAGCCATCTTTGAAGGTTTTTCTGCTGAGAAAAACCCGCGGAAACCGTTCCTTTTTGATGCAAATGTAGATGAGTGGCGATTTCTCATCTTTGAGCATCACATTATACTTTGGCTGATGTTTTTTAATAAGTGTGTTTTCCAGTAGCAGTGCGTCATGCTCAGTTTCCACAATGGTAAACTCAATATGATGTGCATGCCTAACCAGTACTTTGGTTTTAGCCAGCTGGTGTTTTTTATCCCCGAAATAGGAAGAAAGCCTATTGCGCAGGTTTTTGGCTTTGCCAACATACAGGATGGTTCCTTCAGCATCTATGTATTTATAAATGCCGGGATCAGTGGGTATGGTAGGAGCGAAAAGTTTAAAATCTTCTGTTGTCATAAGCGCTGGGGCAAAACTATATCAAGCATCGTACATTTGTTCCATTGCATCTGTCTGTGTGGTCTAAAAAACTTGGTTACATGAGTCAAATTCGCCTTACACTTTCCTTTTTCTTTATTGGATTTTTCGCTTTCCAGCTTTCGGGTCAATGCCCGATTACGGTGAATGCCGGTGAGGATGTTTACCTGTGCCCGCCGCTGTCTCCGGTTCAATTGGAGGGAGATATCTCCGGAGATTACCTCAGTTTCAACTGGTCGCCCATGACAGGTATGGTGGGGGGGAGCACCCTGAATCCGACGGTAACGGTAACGCAAACCACCAGTTATGTGTTGACCGGTATTGCTGCGGATTTTTCCAACAACCTGATTCAAAACGGGGATTTTGAAGGCGGAAATTCGGGTTTTACCAGCGATTACGGCTACAGTCCAGGCGATTTGGTTCCGGAAGGCTTGTACGATGTTATTGATAATCCGCAGTCATCTCACCCTGGCTTTGCGCCTTGCGACGACCATACCTCCGGCGATGGCAATATGATGGTAGTGAATGGTGCCGGAACACCCAATCAGGATGTGTGGTGCCAAACGGTGAACGTAATGCCAAATACGAATTACGTGTTTTCTGCCTGGGTTACCTCGGTGGTAGCTTCTTCACCTGCCTTGTTACAGTTTAATATTAATGGTTCTCCATTAGGGCCAATCTTTAATGCACCCGGTTCAAATTGCGTTTGGCAAAATTATTTTCAGGTTTGGAATAGTGGTGGCAACAGCACAGCCACTATTTGTATTGTAAACCAAAACACTAACCTGGGTGGCAACGATTTTGCCCTGGATGATCTCTTTTTTAATGCTACCTGCTCAGTTACTGATACGGTTACGGTGAATGTGGTAAATGTAAATGCCGTGGCTGCCCCTTCCATTGTAACCATTCCCTGCGAGGGAGCAACTGTGCAACTTTCAGGTAATGGTTCCAGTACAGGGCCAAATGTGGAATATGAATGGGCTACCGGCAATGGTAATATCGTTTCCGGCGGGAATACCCTTACACCAACGGTTGATGCGCCAGGTGAGTACACACTTACCGTATCTTATGTAGTAAACGGCAACGTTATTTGTTCCAAAACAGCCACGGTGAATGTGGTTTTGAATCCCAATCCTTTGTCTGCCTGGATTTCTCCCGTTCAGCCTCTGGGTTGCGGCGCCCCTACCAGCCTCATCATTGGCAACACCAATCAGGCGGCTTTCGCCACTTATGAGTGGTCTACTATTGATGGTAATATTGTAGGAAATACTAACCAAAAGAACATCACGGTTGACCAGGTGGGGACCTACACCCTGATCGTAACCAATTCCGTAACCGGGTGTACGGCGAGTGCAGAGGTATCGGTCATTCAGGCTGTAAACCCTCCAACATCCATAGCTACTTCCAACGGAATCATTACCTGTGTGCAAGACTCGGTGCCACTTTTTGGCACCGGAAGCAGCTCCGGGCCAAACTTTACCTATTCCTGGACAACCCTCGGAGGGCAGATTACGGGCCCAACCAATACCCTGAACACCAGTGCAGGCGCGGGAGGAACGTATATCCTGAACGTAACCAATATCAGCAACAACTGTATCACCAGCGATACGGTAGTGGTGCCTTCAAATACTACGCCACCAACCGTCATAGGTACCCTGCCGCCGCAGCTTTCCTGCGATCCTAACCAGGATACCATTTCCATTTTTATCAATGTGGGGCCCCCAGCTTTTGTGTTGATAAACTGGACAACTTCTGACGGTCATATAGTATCAGGCCAATACACACCGGCGCCTCAGGCTGATGAGCCGGGTACGTACGCGGTTTCTGTGTTTGATCCTGCCAATGGCTGTTACAACTTTGATACTTCCCTGGTACATGCCAATTTTACGATTCCCATTGCCCAGATTTTGCCGGCAGATACCATTACCTGCCAATCACCGAGCATAGAACTGGAAGGCAGCGGTTCCAGTGTGGGTAACAATTTTTCGATCCAGTGGAATGCTCAAAACGGCGGCAACATCGTTAGCGGAGAAAATACCCTGACTCCCACGGTGAATGCATCGGGCGATTACTGGCTGATTCTGCGCGACAGCGTCAGCCTTTGTGCCGATACTGCGATGGTGAGCGTACAGGCAGATACCAATGTGGTAGTTGCTATAGCCAATGCCCCTGATACCCTCACCTGTGTGGTAGATCAAGTGAGCCTGAATACCACCGGCTCCAGCAATTCGGGTAATTTAAACTATCAATGGACCACAGTAGATGGTAATTTTGTGAACGGCCAGAACTCCCCCAATCCAACGGTGGATGCTCCGGGTACGTACCAGCTTTTGCTCACTAATCTGAGCAATGGTTGTTCTGCTATAGACCTGGCTGTGGTGGCAGCCAATACAGGCGCGCCGCCCATTACAGTACAAACACCTGGATTGCTTACCTGTACCCAACAAAACACCCTCATACAGGGGCAAAATGGCAGCTCGGGCAATTTCCAGTATCAATGGACGGCCTCCAATGGCGGTAATATTGTAAGTGGCGACACCACCCTGCAACCTCTGGTTGATCAGCCCGGTATGTACACCCTTGTTGCCACTAACCTGAACAACGGATGTACTGCCACGCTGGCTACAAACGTGCAACTGGACAATACACCGCCCACCGTTGCCATTGCAAATCCGGGCGCTTTAACCTGTTCGGCTTTAACCCAAACCTTATCCGCAACGGGCTCCTCTGCCGGGCCGGAATTTTCCTACAACTGGACTACCCCGGATGGAAATATTCAAAGTGGCGGTAATACGCTCAATCCGGTAGTTAATGAACCCGGTACTTATACGCTGCAAATTATCAATGCCAATAATGGATGCGTCAATACCGCAGCAGTATTGGTACTTCAGGATACGGCTGCTCCGGCGGCACTCGTTTTGTCATCACCGGATACTCTCACATGCCTGAGCACCCAGCTTGAACTGATCGGCGATGGAACCGGAACAGGGATTTGGTCTACCCAAAACGGTAATATCCTGTTTACATCCGGCTTTTCTGCCCAGATTGATGCGCCAGGTTTGTATCTGCTGACCACCACAGACCCCAATAACGGCTGTACGGCAACAAGCAGCGTGGTGATTTCTGAAAATGTGCAGATACCCGGATTGACCATCGCGCCTCCGGCAGACCTTACTTGTTTGGTCAATACCATCCCGGTAAATGCAACGGGTTCAGGGCAGGCACTACAATACTCCTGGCAAACGGTAGGGGGGAATATCCTTTCAGGTCAAAACAGTCCTGGCATTGTAGTGGACGCCCCCGGCCAATATGCGCTTACGGTTACAGATGGTCAGAATGGCTGTACCGAGACCGCTACAGTAGACGTAGCAGAGGATGTGAACCTGCCGGTGATTCAGATTGTGCCTCCGGCTACCATTACCTGCGACGAACCTTTGATTACCGTCCAGGGGCAAAACCTCTCCCTGCCGGGTAATTTCTCGTATTCATGGACGGCATCAGGCGGGGCCAATATTGTTTCCGGGGCCAACTCTTTATCGCCCGTGATTGATGCCGGAGGGGTGGTAACCTTCTCCTGTTTTAATGTGGATAACGGTTGTTCTTCTACCCAAACTGTCAATATTGCCCAAAATACCGTGTCACCGTTGGCAGATGCCGGTTTGAACGACACGCTGAGTTGCTTAACCAATTCGCTGATGATCCAGGGCAGTGGTACGGGAGCGACGGGGTTGATTTTCAGCTGGGTAGCTTCCGGTGGTGGTAATATTCTTTCCGGAGGAAATACCCCCACACCTTCGGTGAATCAGGCAGGAACCTATACGCTGACCGTAGAGAATCCTGTAAACGGGTGTACCGCCACCGATCAGGTGCAGATTTTTAATGATTTGAACGCTCCGGTGTCAAATGCCGGTACAGCAGCCACCTTAACCTGCACGGTGCTGCAAACCACTTTGAATGGCAGTGCCAGCACCGGTCAAGGGTTTTCTTATCAATGGACGGCCTCCAACGGCGGCAATATTCTGAGCGGCGCCAATACCCTGACGCCGTTGGTGAATGAGCCTGGAGTGTATACGCTGGCCGTAACCAATGCAGCCAATGGTTGTGTGGCAACCAGTAGTGTAACCGTGCCAGAAAATGTTACACCTCCCGTAGTAGAAGCTGGTACGGCCAATAACCTTACATGTTCGGTTCAATCCTTGTTGCTGGCAGGCTCTACCACTGGCGGGGCTGCTACTTATTTATGGACAACCACCAATGGCAATCTGGTCAATGGGGCCAATACGCTTACACCGCAGATCAACCAGACTGGCGTCTATATGCTTACAGCTACCCTGAACAGCAATGGCTGTACGGCCAGCGATGTTGTGGTGGTAGGTATTGATACGCTGGCTCCGGGATTCACCATTCAATCGCCAGGAACACTGACCTGTACTGTGCAGAGCACCACTTTGCAAGGGCAGGTGCAGCAACCTGGATCAGGTAATTTTACTGCCGTATGGACTACAACAAACGGCAATATTATCAGTGGCGCCAGCACCCTCACTCCAACAGTAGATGAACCAGGCGACTACGTTTTAACTGTAAGCAGCACCTTGAATGGGTGTTTGGCACAACAAGTGATTCAGGTTCAGGAGGATGTCGTGCCTCCACTGGCCATTACCGCACCGGGAGGCGATCTTACCTGCACCATCCAAAGTCTGAGCCTGAACGGAACAGGGTCCTCTACTGGCAGCAATATGGTGTATCAATGGACGGCATCCAATGGCGGAACCATTCTGAGTGGTGTGAATACCCTTTCGCCAGTGGTAGGTAGCACCGGCACTTATACCCTTACGGTAGTCAACAATACCAATGGTTGTACATCCAGCACAAGCACCAGTGTAGGCAGCAATACCGTATTGCCTGTTGCTGCTATTGCCTCGCCCCAAACCCTGACCTGCTTACAGAATACGGTAGTGCTGGATGGGTCGGGGTCAAGTCAGGGCGCTACCTACCAGGCTAACTGGGCTACTTCCGGAGGGAATATTGTATCCGGACAAGGTACCTACATGCCTACCGTAAATGAGCCGGGCAATTATCTGCTGACAGTGACCAATACAGACAACGGCTGTGAACAAACGGCCCAGATTCTGGTGCAGGAAAATACCAACACTCCAGGTGCTTTGATTATGCCGGCAGCACCCCTGCATTGCAACAGAATGGAAATAATCTTGCTGGGCTCAAGTCCTACCATAGGCGCAATGCAATTCTCCTGGACTGCAGCAGGCGGAGGTAATATCCTGACAGGAGAAAATACCCCGACACCCATGGTGAATGCAGCTGGAAGTTATACGCTGCGCATTGTAAATCCGGCCAACGGATGTCATTCAGACGCTACCCTTGTGGTTGATGCTATCCCAAATCCGGAATTTGTGCCTGCCGTGGTACAGCCTAACTGCTTTATAACCACCGGATTGTTGAATTTCGGACAAGTGAGTGGCGGTCTACAGCCTTACCGATATTCCATTGACGGTGGAATAAATTACTCCGATCAAACCGCATATTCCAGTTTGCCGCAAGGCGCGTATGGTATGGTGGTGGAAGATGCCAATGGTTGTAAGACGGAAGTGGATGTGGCTATTCTGCAGCCCTTTGTACCTCTGCTCGACATTGCTGACATTCAGAAAATTGATCAGGGCGACTCTATACAACTTGCGCCAAACACCAATATACCGGCTGGTCGGATTGCTTCCTGGGAGTGGACTCCGGCGGAGGATCTGTCTTGCGATGACTGTGCCAACCCTTGGGCCAAACCCCTGTTCAGCAGGCATTACACGGTCAGGGTAGAGGATGTGGAAGGTTGTGTGGCAGAGGAGCGCATATTAGTGCAGGTAAGCCGTAAGCGTCATATCTATCCACCCAATGTGTTTACCCCCAACCAGGATGGTGAAAATGATTATTTCACCCTGTATGCCAAGGGTGTGGTGGAAATCCGGAAGCTGGCGGTATTTGATCGGTGGGGTGAGCAGTTATTTGTTCGGGAGAATTTCCAGCCTAATGATGAAACGTTGGGTTGGGACGGCAGTTTCAAAGGTGAGCCTATGAATCCAGGCGTTTATGTGTGGTATGCCGAAGTGGTATTTGTGGATGGGGAAAGCGAGGTGCTTTACGGAGATGTGACCATTTTGAGGTAAAAAAATGCCGCTCCGTGGGGGGACGAAGCGGCTTGCTTTTTGGACTTTACAATCGGTAAGAAAAGCTGGGTAGAATCGGTTTTTAGAAAAATCGGTGTTCGGGAGTGTGTGTATGTGTTTCCCAGGTTTTGATATTTATACGGGCTTTGAAATCCTGGTCACAATTATTTTAAAAAAAAATGAAAAAAGCGCGACGGGCATGTGCCCAATGGTGAACCAACTTAGTCCCTAAAAAACTGAAGGTAGCTTTTGGCGCCTGATTTCGTTGTTTATCGCTTATTATGTCCCGCATAACGCGCTTTAAACGCCTAATCAACCCCCAAAATAATCCCTTCAGTTTTTCAGTTACTAAATTGGTTCACCACTAGTCGCGCTTTTCTTCTTTTTTTGCCAAAAATAATCTGCTCAATATGTCAACTGCCCTTTTTCGTCAGGTAGCGGAAAGTCGCTGGTTTAACCAATTGATTTTAGGCGTCATTCTGGCTGCTGGAGTACTGGTGGGTATTGAAACCTACCACACAGAAAGTTCGCCCTGGCACAATTTGCTGGAGAGTGCGGATCTGCTCATCTTATTGATTTTTACAGTAGAATTTCTGGTTAAGGTGCTGGCAGAAGGCGCCAAACCCTGGAATTATTTCCGCGACCCCTGGAATGTATTTGATTTTGTGATTGTGGCGGTATGCTGGCTGGCGCATGTGTTGCCGGAGATCAATGCGGGATTTGTAGCCGTGATAAGATTGGCCAGGGTACTTCGGGTGTTGCGACTGGTTCAGGCTTTGCCGCAATTGAAAATGCTGATCAATGCCATGCTGAAGAGTATCCCGAGCATGGGATATGTAGGCATTCTGTTGTTGTTGCTGTATTACATCTATGGCGCGATGGGTGTGTTTATTTTCAGTAAAAACGATCCGTTTCACTTTGGCTCACTGGGCACCGCTATGTTGTCTTTATTCCGGGTGAGTACCCTGGAAGGATGGTCGGAAATCATGTATGTGAACATGTTTGGCTGCAACGATCCCAAATGGGGCTACGGGCCGGAGTCGGGTTGTGTTACGCCGGAGGGGCACGGGATGTCGGCGGTAGTGTATTTTGTATCCTTTGTGTTGTTCGGCACCATGATCGTTCTGAACCTATTCATTGGCGTTATCATGAATGCCATGGATGAAGTACGTAAGGAGCATGAGGTTGAGGACCGTTTGGCGCGAAAAGAGGCTGGCACACATCATCTGGAGGATGATATTGCAGAGCTGCACACTCAACTGGATGCTATTAAGGAACAGCTGGATGTGATTGCGTATAAATTGAAGAAATAGGCGATTAAAGGGTCTATTTCTGTATTTTTTCGCCTTTTTTATTGATGAAAAAGAAGGATTTGCCGTCTGTACTTACAAAGGCTTTTCCATCAGAAAACCCTTTGGCAGCAGCGTAGCAGCACAGGATTTCTTTCGTACGCACATTCCGGAAAGCGTATTTGTCGCCCATGTAACCCAGTTCCATATCGTCGTAAATAGCGCTTTTGGCAAAGCTTCGGAATTTCTGGTCTGGTGTTGCCAGGTTTTGAGCGGGTTGGGGTTTGGGTTCAGTTGTGGGCGAGGAAATTACCGGACTGGTATTTTTTTGAGGTTTGGGTAGGGATTTGCTTTGAGCAACCGGTTTTTGCGTTGGCTGAGTTGTTTTTGCTGATTGGCGCAATATGGAATCGGGGGGCGATTGTACCTGAGGAGCCGCTTTGGTTTCGGGCGTTTTATTTACCGCCTCGGTTGCTGGTTGGTCGCCAGACCGGAGAAACCAGACGGCTCCGACAGCAGTTCCCAGTATCAGCACAATTATTATCGGAAGGAACCAGGACTTTCGGGGAGCAGCGGAAGCGTCTTTTTCAAAGGATTTCTCTGAAAAGCCGGCTTTATCCAGGGCCTCGGTAGTCCAGGTTTCCGGAATGCTGTGTACCCAGTCCAACAGCGCAAGGTTGATCCGTGCACGTTCCGGCCGGAAATCGTCCAGGCTGATGGTTCCGGCATGGTAATCGTCCATGAGGTTGTGAAACTGCCCGGATTGTTGTACCACAATAGCATTTGCTTCAGTATCCTGATAATGCCGACAAAGAATCATGCCTGCTTCCAGTGCGGCTTCCAGTTTGCCTTTGGCAAGGAGTTGTTCCAGGTAAATGCGGGCAGTAGACATGAATCCAGATGATAACGGGCGAAAATAGGCATTATATCATTGTCAGGTATCAAAGAATGGTTACCCAGTGGTTTCAGCTGGTTTTAAAGCCAGATACAGAGCACCCGGCGATTCCTGAAATGTATGGTTTTCTGTAGGGCATAAAAAAACCGCCCGGCGGGAAACCGGGCGGCACAACACAACCTAAATGATGCGTACTTCGGATTAGATTAGTCCACGGTAATCTGTTTGCCGGGTTTTTCCTCGGCTTTTTTCTTCGGCAGGGTTACCTTCAAGATACCATCGGCATACTGTGCAGAAATGGCCTCCGGAAGTATATTTTCCGGCAGACTAAATGATCTGCTGAAGCTATTGAAGGCGTATTCCCTTCGGGTGAAGGTTTCTTCCTGTTCTTCCTCTGATTTGCGGGATTCGCCCGAAATGGTGATGTATCCATTCCGAACCTCCAGTTTGAAATCATCTTTTCTGAAACCCGGTACGGCCACGTTCAGGTTGTACGCGTCTTTGCTTTCCGTCACATTGACTGCCGGGATGGAAACACCTTTTACCATTGGTTTAAAGCTGTTGTCCTGAAAAAAATCATCCATCCAATGAGAAAAAGAGGGGAAGAAACTGGTTTCTGGATTCCATTTGATGAGTGACATAATGACCTCCTTTTTATATGTTTTAATTTGCAATACAAAGGTCCGCCGAGGGGCCATTGGAGGAAATGATCTGCATCAAAACGCAGGATGATTTAGGTGGGTGACCAAAATCACCCTCGTTCCGAACCCCCATCATCGGCCACATGATGCAGGTTGCGGCACCTTGCAGCAGAATTTAAACCTGATACACCATGATAAAAGAAGTTACCGGCGACATTTTATTGTCTAAAGCCCAAGCTATAGCGCACGGCATTGCTCCGCATGATCATTTTGAAAACGGTTTGGCCCTGAGTTTACGTCAGGATTTTCCATCTATGGTGAAAGATTTTCGCCATTGGTGTCATCAGCAAAATCCCAAGCCCGGCACTGCCTGGATTTGGAGTGGTGCTGAAGGAAAGCGGATTGTTAACCTGCTCACCCAGGATCCTTCAACTGGTCATGGCGGGCATGCTGGTCACGCTACGCTTCAGCATGTAGGCCATGCGCTGAAGGATTTGAAAAAAATCATTCAGGAGGAAGGCTTGAAGTCAGTAGCCTTGCCCAGACTGGCCACGGGCGTTGGAGGTTTGAAGTGGGAGGATGTTAAACCTTTGATTTACAGCAATCTTGGCGATGTTAATGCCAATGTTTACGTGTACGCAACCTTTGCCAAAGGGCAGGCGGCGGATGAATAATCCTCATTACACCTAAAATTCGTTGACGATGCAATTCGGTACTATTTTTCCTTCGCTGGTCTATGGACAGACCACGAGACTACTGCGCTGGGCCATTGGGATCAATTATTTTTGGTTCGGTATTTTGAAGTTTTTTCATGGCCTTAGTCCGGCAGAAAACCTGGCCAAGGATACCATCCGAATCCTGACTTTCGGGATTATTCCGGATGAAGTTAACCTGCTTTTGCTGGCCATCTGGGAGGTTGGTATCGGTGTGATATTTCTGAGCGGCCGGTTCACAAGACTTGGTGCGCAGGCGTCTATTGTTCACATGATTTTCACGTTCATGCCCCTGTTCTTTTTCCCGGAGGTGTCGTTTTCCCACGCTCCATACGGCTTTACCATTGTAGGGCAATACATTGTGAAAAACCTGGTGTTTTTGGCCGCGCTTCTGATCATTTTGAAGGAAGAAAAAGCCTGATTGTTATTCGTGAAAATAAGACTTACCAAATTATTCAGCTTTGAAATGGCACACGCCCTGCCGGGATACGACGGGGCGTGTCGCCATATTCATGGTCATTCCTTTCGGCTTGAGGTATGTGTGAGAGGGATTCCAATGCAACAAAACGGCCATGCCAAAAACGGCATGGTCATGGATTTTAAGCAACTCAAGGACCTGGTTCAGGAAGCTTTTGTGCAGCATTATGACCACGCGCTGGTACTTCCCGAAACGGTGGATGCCGGGGTGCGCGATGCTATGGATGCACATTTTGGCAAGGTAATCAGTCTGCCTTTTCAGCCTACTTGTGAAAACATGATTGGTTTAATTGTGCAATCCGTGACACCGGCCCTTCCTCCCGGAATCGAACTTTGGCGTGTTAAACTTTCTGAAACAGCTTCATCATACGCAGAATGGTATGCTGAGGATTAGCCCCTCCCCCCCCCAGAAGCATGGCAACACCACATTTAGAGGCCGAAAGAGGCGACATTGCTGAAACCATTTTACTGCCTGGAGATCCCCTTCGGGCAAGGCAAATTGCCTTCGATTTGCTCACAGATGTGCAGCCTTTTAACCAGGTGCGCAATATGCTGGGTTTTACCGGGAATTACCAGGGCAAACGGGTTTCGGTGATGGGTACAGGCATGGGTATGCCCTCAATGGGTATTTATTCCAGCGAATTGATCCGGTTTTACGGGGTCAGGCAACTGATTCGTATTGGTACAGCGGGTGCGCTTCAGGAGCATTTGTGTATTCGGGATGTGGTATTGGCTCAGGCGGCGTCTACGGACTCCAATTTCCCAGCACAATTTGGGCTTGCCGGACATATTTCTGCCACTCCTGATTTTTCGTTGTTGCGACAGGCCTCTCTTTTGGCGGAAAAAATGGGTATTAAGTACCATGCGGGTACCGTGGTAAGCTCAGATGTGTTTTACCATCTGGATCCGGATCAATGGAAAAAATGGCAAAAAACCGGCGCTTTATGCGTTGAAATGGAGGCATATGCGCTGTATCAAAACGCCAGATTAGGCAATGTAAAAGCCCTGGCTATGAATGTTATTTCAGATTCTTTGGTAACAGGCGAGCAGTTATCGGCTGCCGAACGCCAGGATTCATTCCGGGATTTAGCCCGGATTGCACTTGAATTGATTGATTATGAAGGCTCAAACAGCTAAGATCGAATTACTCTCTCCTGCGGGCTCTTTTGAAGCATTAATGGCGGCCATCAAGGCGGGCTGTAACGCGGTGTATTTTGGTGTGGAACAACTGAATATGCGGGCCAGATCCAGCAACAATTTCACCCTGCAGGATTTGAGGAAAGTGGCAGAAATTGGCAAAGAATATGGAATCAATACCTATTTGGCCCTGAACACTGTGTTGTATGATCACGATATCAGTTTGATGAAACGCATCATACTGGCAGCCAAAGAAAGCGGTATTACAGCCATTATTGCTTCGGACCATGCGGCCATTCATTTTGCGCATAAAGAAGGGGTTAAGGTGCATATTTCCACTCAGGTAAATGTATCTAATATTGACACCGTGGAATTTTATGCAGCTTATGCAGATACGATCGTGCTTGCCCGGGAATTGAGCCTGAAACAAGTGGCAGATATTACCCGCGACATCAAACGGCGACAGATTACAGGACCATCAGGAGAGCTGGTACGGGTTGAAATCTTTGCTCATGGTGCGCTTTGTATGGCTATTTCCGGAAAATGTTACCTCAGCTTGCACTCCAATTTTGCTTCCGCCAACCGTGGCGCCTGCATTCAGAATTGCCGTAAGAGCTACATTGTGATGGATAAAGACGATGGGGTTGAGTTTGAGGTAGACAATGAATACATCATGTCGGCTAAAGACCTGTGTACCATAGATTTTCTGGATAAGATCCTGGATGCGGGGGTTTCCGTCTTGAAAATTGAAGGCAGGGGGCGCTCGGCAGATTATGTGTTTACGGTGACCCAATGTTACCGGGAAGCTATTGATGCTTATAATACCGGCGCAGTAACCCAGGAACAGGTAGCAGACTGGAAAACCAGATTGGCTACAGTGTACAACCGAGGTTTTTGGGATGGTTACTATTTGGGCAAAAAAATGGGTGAGTGGAACGATTCATATGGCTCCAAAGCCAGCACGGTGAAAGTGTATATCGGGAGAGGTGTGAAATATTTCGAAAAGGTTTCGGTAGGCGAATTCCGTTTGGAAAGCAGTCAATTGGCAGTAGGCGATCAGATCATGATCACGGGGCCAACAACAGGATATGTAGAAACAATGGTAACAGCATTGAGGGTTGATGACCAGCCCGCGGAAAAAGTGATCAAGGGAGAGGTGTTCACCCTGCCCCTGGCGGAGAGAATCCGGCCTTCTGATAAACTGTATAAAATTTTGCCGGCCTGATATGGTACAGATCATTCAGCAGCGGGAGAAATGTATTGGCTGCAATGCCTGTGTGGAAGCGGCGGACTACCGCTGGCGGGTATCCCGCCGCGACGGCAAGTGTACCCTGGTGAATGGGGTCGACAAACGCGGATTTTATCGAGTGATGGTAGACGATCATGAATATGAGGATAATCTTCAGGCTGCGCGTAATTGTCCGGTAAAGATTATCCAGGTGCAAAAGATATAAGTTTTTACCGCGGAGGCGGAGAGGCGCGGAGGGCTTCAACGCTTCCGCGGTAAAAAATCCTCCGCGCCGCTACTGACCAAGGTCTCCTACTCAGGTAACCCAAATCATCAACCTGCATGGTGTGAAGCCCCAACCTTTGAGGCTTCAAAGGGCTGCGCCCTGTTCAACTAAATACCATGCAATTCAAGACGATAATTGAGCCGTTCCGCATTAAAACAGTGGAGCGCATCCGGCTGACTACCCCGGAAGAAAGGGCGCAATTTCTCCAAAATGCCCACTACAATCCGTTTCTACTCCATTCCAGCGAGGTGATCATAGACTTGCTCACTGACAGCGGCACTTCGGCTATGAGCAGCGAACAATGGGCCGGCATCATGCGCGGCGATGAAAGTTATGCTGGTGCTTCCAGTTGGTTGCGGATGGAAAAGGCAGTACAGGATTTAACCGGTTATCCATACATTTTACCTACCCACCAGGGGCGGGCAGCGGAGCATCTGCTGTACACGCGAATAGGCGGATCTGGTAAAGTATTCCTCAGCAATACCCATTTTGATACTACTCGGGCGAATATCGAGTTTTCTGGCGCCAAAGCCATCGATTGCCCAATTCCGGAAAATGCCGATCCATCGCTGGAACATCCGTTCAAGGGAAATTTGGATCTGGAAAAACTGGAAGCACAGATTCAGCTTCACGGCAAAGAATCTATTGCGGCTGTTATCCTTACCGTTACCAACAACAGCGGCGGCGGGCAACCGGTGAGTATGGAAAATGCGCGCGCCGTTTCAGGAATTTGCAGAAAATATGGCATCAGGTTTATCCTGGATGCTTGCAGGGTTGCCGAAAACGCCTGGTATATCAAACATCGGGAGGCCGGTTTTGAGGATAAAACGTACCGGCAAATAGCCCAGGAGATGTTTGCCCTGGCAGATGGTTGCATCATGAGCGCCAAAAAAGATGCTTTGGTGAATATGGGCGGTTTCCTTGCCCTGAACGATTTAGATCTGGCTGTGCAATGTCGAACTGTACTTATTGTGACAGAAGGCTTTTCTACTTATGGCGGCTTGTCGGGCCGTGATATGGAGGCCATTGCCATAGGTCTGGAAGAAGTGTTTGAGCCGGATTACCTAAACTACCGCATTAAAAGTACAGCCTATCTGGCCGATAAACTTCATGCACTGGGCATCCCCATCATGCGCCCGGCGGGCGGCCATGCTGTATATGTAGACGCACGTGCTTTTTATCCAAATATCCCCTTAGACCAGTACCCCGGTCAGGTAATGGCCTGTGAGTTGTATAAACTGGGCGGTATTCGTTGTTGTGAAATTGGCTCCGTTATGTTTGGTAAATACGATGAAGCCGGCAAACTCATTCCTGCCACCATGGATCTTGTACGACTTGCCATTCCCCGCCGGGTATATACCCAAAGTCACCTGGACTATGTGGCCGAAGCCTTTGGCGAACTGACCAAACACCGCGATCAGAAAACCGGGTATAAAATAGTGTATGAACCGCCTTTTTTAAGGCATTTTACAGCCAGGTTTGAGTGTGTAAGTGTTTGAGTGTTTGAGTTTGCAAGTGTGCGAGTTGGCGTTCGGCTGGGGGTTTATGAAGGCTGACGCCAATTGAAATGAGCGGGAGAGATAGTTCCCAAAAGGATTTTTAACCCAAAATACCATTCAAGCGCACAAGCAAAGAGTCAGAATATTCAGGGAAGATTTTTTCTCAAAGGCGTCAGCCTTCATAAACCCCCAGCAGAACGCCAACTCAAACACCCGCACCCTCAAACACCCGCACCCTCAAACCCCCGC
>DATGWL010000099.1:0-14132 GCA_035299505.1 Saprospiraceae bacterium
GATTACATGAGTACATAATTGAAGAGGGAGGGGCGTTGCATTGGGGATTTGATCAAGGCCTTTGGCCCGGAGAATCCCCAATGCAACGCCCCTCCCTCTTCAATTATGTACTCATGTAATCGTCAATCATGTACTCTTAAATCTTGATATAGATTTTCCTGACAAAAAGCCATCTGCAAACCAGCCAGCAAACCATCATGTAGCCAAAGGCAAAAAGGAACGATCCTGTTTCTGTATTGGCAAGGGATTGAAAAACAGTTTGATAAATCCATTCCTTGGCGTTTTGTTCACCTACCGGAATTGCGTAAAGCAGCATCACCAGAGCTTCGGAGAGGATATAAGCAAAAAGTGAGTTAGCGCCGAAGGTGAGCAGAAAATCGCTGCCTTTCCTCCAGTTTTTAACATCAATGACCCAAATACTGAGGGCAAAAAAGATCATAGACAAGCCGCCCACGTACAGTACATAAGAGCTGGTCCACAGCTTTTTATTGATGGGGAAAACCAGATCCCAGGCCAAACCGATAAAGCCGCAAATAACGCCCCAGAGTAACAGATCCCGAACCAATTGTTCCTTCTGCGAACTTCTTTTGGCCATCCACTCCGCACTGAACCAACCCAGCAAAACCGTTACCACGGAGGGAAGGGTGCTTAAAACACCTTCCGGATCAAACGGGATTCTCACCCCTGGCGCAACCGTTTCCTTGTATAAATGAGCCTCCCCAAACAGCCATTTATCCAGATGCAATACCGCACTCCCTTCCACGCCATAAGGGTCCATACCTGGTGTTACAAACCAGTTAAGCAATCCCCAGTACAACAAAAGAAATGCGGCTGAAATGCCCAGCAATACCTGTCTGCTGCAAGTGAGCACCAGCACAGAAGCTATGCCATATCCCAGGGCAAGGCGTTGCGGAACCCCCATGATACGCCAGGTATCCCAGTTCTTCCAAAGAAAGGGGAAGTTATTGAGTATCAAGCCAATACCGAAAAGTATAGCCGTTCGTTTCAGAATCTTCCATCCAGCCTCCGTCGACCATTTCCTGTCAAACCGACCAAAGGCAAACCACATGGAGACGCCAATGATGAACATAAAGGAAGGGAAAACCAGATCGGTAAAAGTGCAACCATGCCAGATAGCATGTCGCAACTGCGGGAAAACATACTCCCCGGTACCAGGGGTGTTAACAATGATCATGAAGGCAATGGTAAGCCCCCGGTAAAAATCAATGGAAAGATAGCGCATAGGTGGAACAATGGTACGATGAACGATGGTACGATGATCCTGAGTACCCGGGAAGGACCCAAGGATGCCTTTTTCGGTTGTTGTACTACATTTGAGGCGAATATGCCAATGCAAGTAGATTTTAGAAACCGAAAACTCGGGAAAGTTCTATATTTTCAGATAAATTTGCCACAACTAAAAACAGTTCGATTTATTTCCACCGTCCATCCCGAGTACTCGGGACCACCGTCCACCGTCCACCGTCCATTATCATGCTCTACGCAATAGGAACCAAAGTCAGACTTCGTTTCACCGGTGAACGTGGTACCATAACAGGCATTTTGGACGAGGGTATGCTTATGGTGCGTTTGGAAAGCGACCCGGATTTTGAAATACCTACTTTCGAGGAAGATTTACAGCGCGATGAAGCCAATGAACCTGTTTCAGCTGGCGCAAAATTTATCATGGGGAAATCGGCCCCTAAACCCGAAGCGCCACCCGCCCGACGCATACAAAGTCAATACAAAATATTGAAACCCAAAGGCATCCAATTGGCCTTTGAGCCTATGCCGGCCAGAGACGGAACCGTTTCCAGGTATAAGGTTTGGATGCTGAACGACACCCAGGAGGAGTTTTTGATGGAGTTCGACCTGTTCACGCACTCCAGAGATATTTTGGTGGTGGATGATAAACTAGCAGCCAATACAGCGCTGGAACTGGGTGATTTCCTTTCAGATGATTTAAACGATGGCCCTGAAGCCTTTCTGCGGGTGCGCAGGATCACTACCGCCGGTCCTGATGATCCGTTGGAGCATACCCTGAAGATCAAACCCAAGCAGTTTTTCAACAGTTTGCTCACCGCGCCAATCCTGAATGTACTGGCCTATCAGTATGTCATGCTGGATTCCTTCGAACCTAAAAGCAGGCAGGAGGAGCAGGATTTGCGCGACTACGCCAAACAACAGCCCCGAAAACGTCCTGCACAAACGGCCAATTCCCGCCCTTACAAAGCTTTTGATCCTGAAGGATTGGCCAGCTTTGAACCGGAAATTGACCTGCACATAGAAAACCTGATTAATGGTTTTGCCCGTTTGGATAAAGGCGAAATCCTTCGTATTCAATTGCAACACGCCCAACGGTTTTTAGACAAAGCGATTCGTTTAGGCGCGCCTCGTGTATTTTTAATTCACGGAGTAGGAGAGGGCAAGTTGAAGGATTCTATTGCCGCCATGCTCAAAGACAATCCAAGTGTGGTGAAGTTCAAGAATGAATACCACCATAAATTTGGCTATGGTGCAACGGAGGTATGGTTGTAAAACAAACATGAGCCACCCCGGCAAAATGCGGGATGACTCATGTTCATTATTGCGAAAGAGCTTAAATCTTACCCGTTCGCCTTTTTATAATCCGCCAAAAACTTCTCCAACCCGATATCCGTCAGCGGATGGTTGAACAAGCCCAGAATAGCGCTGAGCGGGCAGGTTACCACGTCGGCGCCGGCTTTAGCAGCTTGCACAATGTGGAGAGGACTGCGGATACTGGCGGCCAAAATGGCTGTTTCGTAGCCGGCTGTGCCGTAAATTTCAAAAATATCCTTGATCAGTTTCATGCCATCCCAGCTGGTATCATCTACCCGGCCAATGAACGGCGATACATAAGTAGCTCCGGCTTTTGCCGCCAGAATAGCTTGTCCGGCAGAAAATACCAGCGTACAGTTGGTTTTGATGCCCAATTCAGTAAAATGAGCAATGGCCTTTACGCCTTCTTTGATCATAGGCACCTTTACCACGATGTTTTCGTGCAGCTCGGCCAGTCTTTTGCCCTCTTCAACCATGCCTTTGAAGTCGGTGGAAATTACCTCCGCACTTACATCCTTGTCTTTGCCCACGATCTCGCAGATATCGCGATAGTGTTTCAAAACTTCTTTCTCCCCGGTGATGCCTTCTTTGGCCATCAGGGATGGGTTGGTGGTTACACCGTCGAGGATGCCTAGTTCGGCAGCTTCGCGGATATGGTCCAGATTGGCTGTATCAACAAAAAATAACATAGGAAATGTGGTTAATGTGTTGAATGTGGTTATTCAGAGAATGATGAGAAATTTGGTGATACCGGGCCGGGTGTAGGAAAAATGAATATGGTCAATGCAGCGTTTCCTGAGGATAACCTTTGCATTGACCATATTTAAAGCTGTAAACAATCAAAAAAAAGTGCCGAACACACCGCTACGACCACATATCCTTGCTGCATTTCTGCCCTGGGGAGGTTTTGCAGGAGCTGGTCGCCCGGCACCGGCCGCAAAGGTATCGTGATGTTTGGAACTTTAAAAGGATTGCCGCCAATTTTTCCGATAATAAAAAAGCCTTCCCGGTAATAGCTACCGAAAAGGCTTTTGTTATCCAGCAAGGTTGAACTTATTCGCGACTACCCAACAGCGCAAACAACAGGTACAAAAACTGCACCAGAGCTGCCAAAGCTGCTGAAACATAGGTCATGGCAGCCCAGGTAAGCGCATCTTTGGCGCCATCATATTCTGCACCGCGGGCAAATCCGCTGCCATCTAGCCATACCAACGCACGTTTGCTGGCATCAAACTCAACAGGCAGGGTAACCAGGCTGAACAAGGTGGTAATACCAAAAGCTACCAGGGCAATGATCAACAGGATCGGGCTTTTGAAAAAACCAATGCCTGCCAAACCAAACATAAACAGGTATTGCTGCAAACCAGCGGCAATGTTCACCACCGGCACCAGGCTGGAGCGCATTTGCAGGAAACTGTAAGCAGTGGCATGCTGTACCGCGTGACCACACTCGTGCGCCGCAACTGCCGCCGCAGCAACCGAGCGACCGTGGTATACATCATAACTCAGGTTAACCGTTTTGTCGGCCGGATTGTAATGGTCCGTCAACTCACCATCTACCTGGGTAATTCTGACATCGTAAATCTGGTTGTACCGAAGCATTGCTTCCGCTACCTCCGCGCCGCTCATACCGTTTTGCAGCGGCACTTCGGAATATTTTCGGAATTTGCTTTTCAGTCTCGCGCTCAAAATGAACCCGATGACCATAAAAACAACACTAATGAGAATCAACATGACTTGTGGTTTTGAAGTGAATGTTATTTGAGGCAAAAGTAATGTCGCCAAATGAAACAAGAAAGCCTAAAAATGGTTTGATTCTTCATGCCAACCGAAAAACAAATCCATTCTTCACTTACATTTGCTCGCAAAACTTTCTGCTTGTGGGTTTAATCTCCAGTATGCTGCGCAGGTGGTACCGTTCTATTCCTCAGAACGAATATGGCCGCCTGCTTTGGGGCAAATACTTTCGACGACTGATTTTGAAACTTACCCTTTGGTTTTTTGGTATAACCATTGGGCTCACCCTTTTATACGCAGTGCTACCCGTTCCGGTCACACCGCTGATGATTCAACGTTGCTGGCAACAAGCCTGGGAAAAGGATCGCGATGTACGTTTGAAGCACGATTGGGTATCTTTTGGGGAGATTTCGCCACATCTTCAATTGGCAGTGGTTTGTGCCGAAGACCAGGAATTTCTGGAGCATGAAGGCTTCGATTTTGAAGCCATCGAGAAAGCATACAATTACAATAAGAACCATAAACGCAAGCGCGGCGCCAGTACCATCAGTCAGCAAACAGCCAAAAACGTGTTTCTATGGCCCAGCCGCTCCTGGCTGCGCAAAGGCTTTGAGGTGTATTTTACCTTTCTGATTGAAACAGTTTGGAGCAAAAAACGCATCATGACTGCCTACCTGAACAGCATCGAATTCGGCGATGGCATCTATGGCGCCCAGGCAGCTGCGCAATATTATTTTGGCAAAACAGCCAAAGAACTTAACCGCCAGGAAGCAGCCCTGTTAGCTTCTGTATTGCCTAATCCATTGATTTACAAAGCTGATGCCCCCTCTATACAGGTCAAGCAGCGACAACAGTGGATACTTAGTCAAATGCGGATGTGGGGCGGAAAAATTGATTACGAAGACCCTAACACACCGCGGAAACCCGGAAAAGAAGGCGGTAAGTGAAACGCGAAGGCGCTAAGGCACAAAGGCGCTAAGATGGCAGCTGCGCTGTTGGTGCGGCTGCAGGCCGCACCAACGTCCACCGTCCATCCCGAGTACTCGGGACCACCGTCACTTAACCAATTTTCGGGTAACTGTCCCAGAAGCATGATTCACCTGAATCAGGTACATTCCCTGTGGCAGATTGGCCAGGTTCCAGCGGATCTGTTGCAAGGACTCTGAAGCTGATTTTTGCCGGGTCATGAGTACACGGCCGGATGGATCCAGCAGTTGCACAAGTGCTTCTTCGGTTGCCAGATCGGGCATTTCAATGCTAACAAAATCAGTTGCCGGATTGGGGAATACACGCACGTTTTGGAGTAAAAGCGGTTCTGTAGTAGCAACACTGCCATCCGGGAAGTATTCCACATTCAGGTTGGTATATACCACCGACAAACCACTGCCCTCAAATTCTTCAATATTCTGGATATTGGCAAAATAGGTATGGCTGCCGGGACTTACCTGATATACCCTGGTGTGTGAAAAAGAGGTTCGGTTAAGGTCGGAACTGAATGGCTCAAAAGTGATACTGCCATCCTGGGGTTCCCAATTCTGGGTGTCTGAAACACCAATCCTGATCTTGTCGCCAAAACTTCCAATGCCTGTGCCGAGGAGGTTTACCACCATCTGACCGGAAACCGGAGCGTCTACCACCGTTTGTCCCAGTGTAGATATTGGCCCTTCTGCCTGAATCCCAAACGGGGTGCTGATGGCCTTGTTGTACACTTTGGCTTGAGCTGAATTCGGGTAATAAACAGCTGTCAGGCTCCCGTAAATATTGGCAAATCCATTGCCATATGTCTCAAAAAAGTTTTCGGCAACGGCATAAAAGGTATGGTTGCCCGGAGTGACATCGTACACCCGCGCGTGGGAAAAAGAAAAGCGGTTGAGATCGTTATCAATTACCTCATTGCTGGTACTTCCTTCATAGTTGGTCCAGGCCAGGTTGTTGCTGGCCGCAAAATACATCAGATCGCCATAGCTGGACACACACTTGCCGTCAAACCGCAACAGTACTTTGCCGGCTTCCGGAGCATTGATGGTCAGGGCATTGAAAGGCACCGGAGCGCCTTCCACGGGTATGTTTTCTGAATAAAAACCAATATGCCGGGCAAATGGCTTACCAGGTTCTTCCGGATACCATTCCGCAGTGAGATGTCCGCTCAAGGATGCTACACCTGAGCCATCCGTTTCATAAGTGTTTTCGGCAACGGCGTAAAAAGTGTGGCTCCCAGCCTGCACATCGTAAGCTCTGGTATGGGAAAAGGTATTGCTGTTGATATCATCACTGGCAGATTCCAGTTCTATACATCCGTCATTCATTCCCCAACTAGTGGTATTGCTGGCAGCCAGAATGATCCGGTCGCCGGGAGAGGAATAACAAACTCCGTCAAATCTGACAATTACCTTGCCCGGGCCAGGTGCAATGAGGCTTACCTGAGCGGCTACTTTGGGGCCTCCGCGGAGATTAAGGTTGGTTTGATTGACAGCTGTGCTGGCTGCTTTCTGGGCAGACAATGAAACGGCCCAAAGCAGCAGGAGCATGGTGTAAAGGTTACGGTATGGCATGGTCTTCTCTGTTTAGGTTATGTGTACATATCAGAGACTGTTGACAAACTTCAGGAGTGCCTCACGGTCTGATTTGCTGAGTTTTTTGAAGTTTTCTCTGGTTTTTTCTGCTTCTCCTCCATGCCACAGGATGGCCTCCTCTACATTGCGGGCTCTGCCATCGTGCAGCAATTTGGTGTGTTCATTTACGGTACTGATCAGGCCGATGCCCCACAATGGGGCTGTACGCCATTCATTTCCGGTAGCTAAAAAATCTGGTCGTCCATCTGCCAGGTCTGCGCCCAGATCGTGTAGCAACAGATCTGTATACGGGCGGATTTGCTGGTTGTGCAAGGCGGCAATCTGTCCGTCAACTCCGGTTTTCATGCTTGGGCGGTGGCAACCGGAGCAGTGCAATTCTGTAAACAGGTATTTGCCGCGCAAAACCTCCTGGTCGTCGTGATCTCTGCGTGCTGGCACTGCCAGTGTACGGCAATAGGTAACCACTTTCCCTAGGATATCATCGGGAATTTCCGGGGTGCCGCCATTGTTCAAATTGGGATAAATGGCCAATTGGGCAGGACTCAGGTGGTCGTTCGGAAATAAATTGCTGGTAATTCCTATGTCGCCATTGAAAGCGCCTGCGGTTTGCTGTGCCAGATTGGGCTGGTTGGCTTTCCAGCCAAATCTGCCCAACAGGGTCTGCTGGCTGGCTTCGTCCCATACCCGGTTGGGCCTGCCGGAAATCCCATCCTGATCGGAATCGTTTTCATCCGCCCAGGAAAGAATATCTTGCTCCGGTACTATTTCCAACAAACCAAGTCCGGGCATTTGAGGTGCAATACGAGGGGAAAACATCCAGCCGGCTGCCGGATTTCCGTAGTTGAAATCCAGGAAGGTATATACGGGCTTGCGGAGGGAATAGGTGGAGCCATCAGGATACTGACCGGCAATTTCCTGATAGCTCACCTGTACCCTGCCTTCGGGTTGTACATTTAATATGGCTTTATCCTGCCATTGACCACCATATACAGGCTCTGGCAAAGGGCCGCCGTTGGCTGCCATACCCGGAATGCTGAGTCGGAAAAGCAACCCGTTCAAAGCTTCATCCGGTGTGGCAGGTGGTTGGGCTCTGCCGTCTTTAAAGTGGCAGGCGCCACAGGAGATGGCATTGAAAATGGGCCCCAAACCATCCAGTGTTTGTACAGAGGCAGGCGCGGTAACCCAGTTTGCACGGAAAAAGGAGTTTCCGGTAACAAACTGACCTCTTTCCTCAGAAGTCATTTCCTGTACCTGTGCGCCAAAGGCATTTTTCCCAAAATCAAAGGCGGTGCCGTTTCGTCCGCCGGAATATTGCTCATCCGTTTCAACCGATGCCAGTCCCTGATTTTCATCCTGTTTGCAGGATAAAACCGCCACGAAACTGAAAAATAACAGTAAAGAGTATCGTATGGCTGTCATGGATAAAGTTTTTGGTAAAACCCGATTAAAACTCGGCGCCAATTGCTTTTCCTGCCTCGGCTAAACGGTTGCCCAATATTTCCAGTGATGCAATAGCAGCCTGAATCTCAGGTACATTATTCAAAATAGCCTGATCGAATGGTGCGGGAATGGCATTGATTTTGGCTTCTGCATCCGCAAAAGCTGCCCGAACTGCATCATCCTTGCTTTTGTCCAGCAATACCACTACATCGCTGAAGCTTTTTCCGCTCAGGTTTTTTCCCTGTGTGTCCTGATAGGTACCAAAATAAACGTTTTTAATACCCTGCAGGTTCATTTTGATGTCGGCATTGGTATTGTCGGCAAAGCAGGAATGTTCATGCTCCTGGTCCTGAACATCAATGGCCACAAACATCCGTTCTCCGGAAAGTTCAGTGATGGTAAACTCTTTTAAACCAAAGAAAATCAATCCCATAGCTTCACCTGAAGTCTTGTCGTTCAGGAAACTCTGTGGGTATGCCGTGGATTTCCACTCATTGCGAACGGAATCCAGATGATCCAACAGCAACTCTGTAGCTGCCAGCAGGTATTGTCCGCGACGATCCTGATTGGCAGCCGTGCCGCCTCCTCCTTGTACGTAATCTGTGTACGGACGGTTGCCCGGTCCGGTAGTGCTCAGATCCTGCCCCCAAAGCAGAAACTCAATGGCATGCCATCCGGTAAAAATGGATTCCTCGGAGATGATCTCATTCAGATCAAACAACACCTGTTTGGTTATGTTAGGCTGACTGGCATTGATCAATCCGGATGCCGGGTCGCCCTGCACATAATCAATGAAGTTTTCGTCCATGGGCCAGGCATTCATAAATCCTTCCAATCCATTGGCATCGTCAATAGGGCCGGCATAAAAACGGAATGCTTCTGTTTGTCCGTAAGGATTGCGTGCGTTTAGCCAGGCTGTTTTACAGGCCTGAAAACCAGCATCAGTTGGGTTGGCTACAAAGGCATCAATGGCCTGTTTCATAGTGAGTGCAGACGCATAAGCATCGTCATAATTGGCTTTTACCAATTCGGTGTAATGCTGCAGCGCTGCTCTTTTTTGCAATTCAACTTCATCCTCCTTATCGCTACATGACACAACAACCAATCCAAACAAAAGCAGGCTAAAAAGTGTAATAAAATTGTTTTTCATGCGGAATTAGCAAATTTTGGTGAGAGAAATGAATTGGCAAATGTAAACAGCTGCCTTGATTTTATTTAGATTAAAACAAAATAATTTTACCTAAGGCGCTTTCCAAACGTTGTCTTTAGGTTTTGCATCCGGAATGGTTTTCCCCCCAAGGGTAGCTTTTACCGGCACTTTATTGCGGTCCAGTGGTATTTGTACAACCCGTTGCGCTGGATTTTTCCAGGTTTCCATGGTTCTGTAAAAACTTTCCTTACTTCCATCCTGGTATTCTACCTCCAACCTTACAGGCACAGGTATAACGCCTTCACTTTTCACATAAGCCACATAATACGCGCCGCCACTGGCATTATCCACTTTACCAATATTGATGTTCAAATCAGGGTAGCCAAATTCAAAGAACCAGGGTTTCCAGAACCAATCCAGATTTTTGCCAGACACCTCATTGAAGGTGTTGAAAAAATCATACGGACCAGGGTGTTTGCCTTTCCAGCGGTCCATGTAAGTGGTAAGACACTTGTGAAACAACTCATAACCCAGCATATCCATCAACTGAGTATAGGCGTATTGCGGACGGGTGTAAGCCGCAAAACCATAGGAGCGACTGTCGAGCGATCTGGAAGGTACCATGGGCGGTACTTCCCAGTCATTGCCAAAGCCGCCGCCGCCACGGATGCCACTGGATTTATTTTCCAGGCTGTCGGCCAAGAAATGGTCGAAGAAATTGGCCCAGCCTTCATCCATCCAGGCATAATACTGTTCGTTTATGCCCATCATGAATGGCATGTAGGTATGTGCCGTTTCGTGTACGGTCAAACCTGTCACAAAATCTTCTGATACGCTGGCGTCGTTGATCATCATGGGGTATTCCATGCCGTCGTTCCCGTTAAATACTGTCAGGCAAGGGTAGGGGAAAGGATACCCCGGCAACCAGGTGCTCATCAGGTGAATACCGTCGGCAGCAATACGTGCAACCCGTTTAAAATCATTCGATTTGGAATCGTATGCTGCGCTCACAAAGGTGCGTCTTCCGGTTTTGGCATCTACCACCACAGAAGTAGCATCCCAGTTGTAATGATCGCTGGTGGCAAAAGTGAAGTCGGGCACATCGGTGGCTTTAAACTGAAAAACCTGCTTGGCCGATTTTTTGAATACGGCGCCAGACTTTATTTCTGCCTCCGAAAAAATCTTCACCACCTCTTTGGAAGTATGGGCGGTTTCCCAGCGTTTCAGGTATTCGGCTTGTAGCATGTCGGCCGCATTTTGCCATTCGCCGGTGGCCCAAACCTGATAGCCTTTGGGCACTGTTATCTGCACATCATAATTGGAGAAATCGTGGTAAAACTCCTGCAGACCGTTATATGGCGCGCTCGCCCATCCGTGCAGATCGTCGTACACGGCAATTTCCGGGTAAAAATAAGGTACGAAGAAGGTAGTCGGATCGCAGATGCATTCGCGGGTGGCATCTTCATCAGCCGGAAGCGGGTTTTCCCAGGAAAGGGCAAGCTGGAGCGATGATTTTGGCGGCAGCGGTTGCGCCAGGCGGATGTCCAAAAACGTATTGGATTGGTTTTTGGTAGAGGGAGCAACAGGTTTGCCGTTGATGGTCAGCCCGGAAATTTTAACCCCATCGTGCAGATCATCCGGGTTTACATCATCGGCGCGCAGACCACCTTTTTTGTAGAGGTCGTGCTGCAGTTTAATCCGGATCATTTTTAGTGTGTCCGGACTATTATTGTAATAGGTTACTTCTTCAGAACCGGTGATCAGTTTCTTTTTGGGCTGAAGTTCTACCTTTATGCGGTAGTCGGATCGGTTTTGCCAGTAGTTGGCTCCTGGGGTTCCATCCCAATTTCGGATGCCTTTTTCATAGGATCTTTCAAAATTTCGGGGGAAAGGCAAGGTGGTTTTTTGTGCTTCTGCCGTAAAGACGGTTGCCAGCATGAGCAGGCAAATGGTAAAAAAATGCTTCATTGTTGATACTTAAGTGTGGGGGCAAACCTAATGAATTACCCTGCCATTCCCGGCCCTCTTCATGTAATTATACGCACCAATTCAACGTTTTGCTATTGTTGGCCAGTTACAGGGTTAAGACACTAAACAAGGGTATCGCGCTGCAAAGAGCGGGTCTTTCTTGTTGTCAAATTTTGATTCCTCAAAAAAATACCCTTGTTTTGCACTGATTTTCAGCTAGTTAAGCCATTTTCCATCAAAAACATCAAAAACTTGATCACATGCGCCCAATTGCATTTTCTTTCCTGACGCTCCTCTCCATCACTTTTTTGAGTTCATTTCTCCTGCTTCAGGATGAAATCGGTAAGGCCGGTTATTATGCAGATTCTCTGCAGGGCAGAAAAACTGCCAGCGGCGAACCTTATGATAAAAGCGACTTTACCTGTGCGCATAAAACCCTGGCATTTGGCACTAAAATCCGTGTTACCAGACTGGACAATCAGAAATCAGTGGTTGTTCGGGTGAACGACCGCGGTCCTTTCGTGGAAGGGTATGTAACAGATATCTCCCGCGCGGCAGCAGAGGCTATCGGCCTGATTCGGGATGGTGTTACCAAGGTTAAAATTGAAGTGGTGGAAACAGCGGCAGGAACAAAAGTTGGCGCACCAGCCACTGAAAGCCTGAAACTCGTGGCCGGAAAACCGGATGCCAAAGCAACCGCTTCAGCCAAACCGGCCCAATACAGTTCTGATCCTGAACCAGCTTCCCCCAAACGCTCCAGCCTGGAATCGCCTCAGACGGTGAAACTGCCTTCTGAATTGTATTCCATGGACATCCAGCGTTCCAGAAAAGAGGGATTTGGCGTGCAGGTAAGCACCCTCTACGATGCCAATAATGTCATTCCAATGGTAAAAAAACTTCAGCAGGAATGGCCTAAACAGGTTTTGGTTAGCGTGGAAGAAGATGAATCTTACAATAAAACCACCTACCGCCTCATCATCGGCCCGTTCCGGGATACTAAAACCGCAACCATCCAGCAAAAAGCAGCAGCCAAAAAAGGTTATAAAGGCTGCTTCGTGGTAAACCTCGGTGACATGTGATGACAAGGCACGAAGAACTACGCTAAGGCACAAAGGCGCTAAGGCGCGAAGATTAGGAGGGTGTCTCAAAAGTAATTTTTAGACACCCTCTTAGTTATTGTGGCGCCAGTGCGAATACTTCAAGCTTCGCGTCTTTGTGCCTTAGCGCCTTCGCGTTATCCTTCGTGCCTTCCCAATCAGAAGGAATCCACTTCGTGGTAGGCGGAAATGAGGGCTGTTTCACCGTCTTTGCCTTCCCGGGCATTGCCGTGCTCCATGCCTAAAATTCCTTTGTAGCCCTTGTTGAAGAGGTGTTTGAAGATGTTTTTGTAGTTGATTTCCCCGGTGGTTGGCTCTTTCCTTCCAGGATTATCACCAATCTGAAAATACGCTGTTTCATCCCAGGCCAGATCTATATTGGGTATCAGGTTGCCATGCTGAATTTGTGCATGGTAAATGTCATACAAGATCTTGCAGGATGGGCTGTCAACCGCTTTGCAAATGGTGTATGCCTGCGAAATATCCGTTAGGAACAGCCCGGGGTGATCCCGAAAATTCAAAGGCTCAAGTACCATGACCAATCCATGTGGTTCCAAAATAGCCGATGCCTGCTTCAACGATTCCACCACATTCGCCGTTTGGTAGTCTTTGTTCAATCGTAGGTCTAAATGCCCGGGTACTACGGTCATCCAGGTGGCGCCACATCGTTTGGCCACTTCTACCGCATTTTTGATGTCGGCCAGAAATTCGGCACGTTTATCCGCCTTTCCGCTGGCCAGGTTGGGCTCGTTCCAATAAATCTTGTGGGCTACAAATACCCCCATGGAAATGCCTAGTTTTTCCATCAGCTTGCCCATTTTTTCCTGCTGCTCCACGCTTCTTCCACTCATGCCATTGTCTTCAAAGGCGGTAAAACCCTGCTCTGCCATAAAGCGCAACTGATCCAGGATATCTTCTCCGCCGGAATGCCGGAACATCCCGTCGTGCGGCGCATACCGAAGTTTAAAGGAGGGTTTTGTGTCTTGTTCCGGCATGGCGGCCAGTGTTAGCGGACTTAAACCTAGCGCAGCTCCGGCCAGTATATTTTGTTGAATGAAGGTTCTTCTTTGCATGTTGTTGTGGTTTGATTTGTCAAAGTTTGTCTTCCGTCAGCCATACCCGAAGCCGTTTGGGCCTGGAGGGCAGGTTTTGCCAGCCTTGTTGCCCCATGACACTGATAGCGGTTGCCCAGGCATCTGCAGTGGTTGCATCAGGCGCTTTCACGGTAACCAGTACCCTGTGGGTGAGCCCCCAACCGGTTCGCGGATCCACAATATGAGAATACCTTTTCCCATCTACTTCCAGATAACGGTAGGTGGCGCCCGATGTGGTGATGCCGCAATTGGCCAGCTTAAGGGTAGATTTCCCCGGGGTTTCAATGTCCCAGCCCTTTTGTCCGGGTGGCGGATCTCCCAGTGCAATATCGCCGCCGGCATCTGCCAGGGCGCGTTTTACGCCATATTTCCGCAACACCTCCAGACAACGATCCGCAGCAAATCCCTGCGCTATTCCACCCAGATCCAGTCGCATTCCTGGCTGCTGCAAACGAATGCGCTGCTGCGGTTCGCACACCAGGTATTGGTATCC
>DATGWL010000100.1:0-18172 GCA_035299505.1 Saprospiraceae bacterium
GCGGATTGAAGCGTTTTAGATTTTTATCAGATCGTTTACGCTGTCGCGATATTCAATTGTATAACCTCGTTGCAGGTGTTTGTGCCGGAATCTGGAACTTTTGCTTAAATGATTGATTATCATACCACAACAACTCTATTATTTTATTTAACTCTACCATTACTTTTTCCAACTTTCCTTTAATTGGTTTTTCGTCCTTATACATCTTTTTATATAATACTTCCTTGTCCAATTCATTTTCAAGTGAATTAAAATCAACTTCTGCAATAAGGTTATACAGGGTTAATTCCTCATCAAGGTTTTTCCCTGTTTGAATGGAGTGGCCTTGAATAAATAAAAGGACATCCTTCCGCTCATCCTTCGAAAGAGCTTTTATCACATCGACTAAAAAAGAATTTACCATAATCAATTTTGGAATAACCTCGCAAAAGTGTCCATTTTTTTCAATATTCGACCCTATACCTTTGCCAATAACTTCACAATATAAACACTTTTTCGCATGAAAATCAATCAATTCGCACTTGTTTTGGGGCTTTTATGGTTTCCACTCTCAGTTTTTTCCTCCCCTATTTTTCCAGAAAATCAATCAGCTTTGCCTGAAAAAGGAGGTCCTTGCAATGCTCCGGCGCCACTTAATTTCAATGTAATCCAAACAGGGCCAACTACAACAAAGTATAGATGGATTGCAACAATCCCATCGGTTTCGCATAGGGTTAGAGTCTTTAGGGTTAGTGATAATGCCCTTTTAAATTCTGTTATTGTCCCACCAGGTGTATCTGAGGTTGAAATAGCCACCCCAGGGAATACTGAATGTATCGGAGTCGTTAACGCTGTATGTTCAGATGGTTCAAATAGTTCCTATCAGGTTTGGTCAGTACCACACATTGGATTTATTCTTGATTTAGTTGTGAACGGGTATTCTCCTAATATGCAAAACACCGACTGTTCTATACAAAACAAAGACGACCAATGTGACTTTTCACTTTCCGCACCACTCACGCAATTTTATTTTAAAGAACGAGAATCTGAAAGCTATCTAAGAAGCTTCAGAATGCAGCAAGATGTTTCTACAGAAAATTATCAGCTGTTACTTGCAGGAAATAACATTGGAGCAACCTATAAAGTACTTCTGGATGGCAATAACCCTAATATTTATGATGGTTTAAAGTATAGCATTGTTCAAGTTTCCAAAAATGAAACAGTTTGCGAATTTGAGGCTATTTCAAGTGGCTCAGGTGGTCAAATGCTTAACTGTATTTTCATGAATGAAAAATATGAAATTGTAAGGGAAGAAACTGCCTTTACTGGCGAAACAAATGAAGAAAGAGAATTGATAGATACAACTGACAAGCTTGCCAAAATATACCCAACGCCCTTTACTTCGTCATTTAACATTGATTTGAAAGGCGTCCTTCAAGCTGAAACTAGAA
Organism: Saprospiraceae bacterium; assembly: GCA_035299505.1. Lineage (GTDB taxonomy): Bacteria > Bacteroidota > Bacteroidia > Chitinophagales > Saprospiraceae > M3007. The sequence continues at coordinate 1,431 of DATGWL010000100.1, forward strand.
TCAATCTGTATGACCTAAGTGGTCAAACTATTACTTCAGATTTCATCCCCGCCAACCAATCTTCACATACTCTCTCCACAGCCCACCTTGCCCCAGGATTCTACTTCCTGCGCATTGAAGCTGATGGCGAAGTGCAAACCTTCAAGGTGATTAAATCTGCACAATAACTACTGCACAACAAAAACCAACCTGTAAACCCGGGCCGCTCTCCTGATGAGGAGAGCGGCCTTTTTTATTCCTTATAGTCAGAATTCACCCCTAAAAGTGTCCTTTTATCTGAATCTCTTGCCCCCAACCTTTGCCACAGTTCTTCACAATTAAACCATCAACAACATGAAATTTTCAAAAATTAAAACCCTTATTTTCTTGCTAACCCTAGCAACCATCTCGGAAAGTGTGGCATTGGAGGCAGCCGTTGAATCCCCATGCAATCTTCCTGCACCAGGTTATTTTAAGGCTAAATACACTGCTCCAAACTATGTATACCTTGAATGGAAGGATGTCCCTTCAGCAAGTCATTACGTCATCCGGACCTACCAGTTAACAACTAATCAGCTAATTAGCACCGTAAATGTTTATGCAACATTCAAATTACTATTTATTCCTTCAAACAAGGAGCATTATTCTGTGATATCCTGTGTCTGTGGAAATGGATTCGAAAGCGGATTCAGCACTAATTCAAATATTTTCACTGCTCACGCATTAGACCTACTGAGCATCGGTTATTCTCCAGCACCCAGCAACACTGAATGTACCATAAGCCATGGTAGCCAGGGTTGTGTCATTTCAACCACAGACATCAATGACTTTGCTCTTCGGGATGAATTGACCGAAAATGTGTTGAAAACATTTAGCGTCCAGCAGGAGACTCAGACAAAACACTATCAGGTGTTGGCGGGTTCTGCCAATGGAGCAAATGCAAAATTTTCTATCAAGCTGGACAATCAAAACCCGGACTATTATAATGGTATTGAATACACCATTTTAGCGGATAAAAATGGCGAAATTCTTGCCACATTCCAGGTCTACACCTATTACAATCCTAATTACGCAGAGTTATTTGTTACTTCTCTGGCTGATGGATTCGAACTTGTCAAATATGAAGACAATAACATTCAGGGCAATAATCCCTTGGAACAGCGAGGCCTTTCAACACCTGCAACTGTTGCCTTTATATTGTCTCCCAATCCATCTGCCAGCACATGCAACATTCAGTTGGATGTACCCGCACTAACAAATACTAACCTGCAACTAATGAACTTACAGGGACTTATTATTCAACAAAATAATATCCCTGAGGGCGCCTCGCAGTATCCGATAGATATCGCATCACTGCCTGCAGGCGTTTACCTTGTAAGACTTGAATCTAATGGCAATGTCCAAACCCGGAAATTACTTAAGTCCAAATAGACCTCGTTCAAAACACGCTTTAAAGCCGCCCTCCACATGTGGAGGGTGGCTTTGTCATTTGGAATCGCCCGATCAATAACCCTGAAATATGTGCTGATCTAACCAAAAAAGCCTCGCAAATCTGAAACCTTACGGTCCAGATTCACAAGGCTCTGCTGATCACTCGTTTCCAAACGAACATTAATAATCACCTGGCATCAAGGGCATATCCAAACTAACCTTTACAGGGTGCCTCCGTACAAAGGGTGGTCGTACCGTTGCAATCATTGCTAAAGATTACAGAACCTCCGGCTGGAATCCAGGTCGGGGTAGATGGTGTGCCGCCATTGCAGATGAAATATATCTGAATAGGCAGGAAACCATTGTTTGTAATCCGGAACGGACTGCCACTGTAAATACAAAACAAGGGGTCTTTCCCAACCGGGAAGGTTTTAGCATAACCTGTTGCCTGGCCGCAAGAGGTAGTGCAAAAACGATCGCAGTAGTTAACGCCGTCGCCTGGCTCGAGTCCGCAAATGGTCAGTCCGCCAAAATAGGTGGAAGAAACCACCAGACTACAGCAGCAGCTCTCACCATCACGTTGCACCACCGCAATTACATTAGGATCCTGAGCTGATTCTTCCTGAACCGCAGGAACATCGGTGGTTTTGTAACAACCGGAAGCAAGGGCTACCAGGATGGCAAAGAAGAAGATTGTTTGTTTCATAATTGTGTTATTTGAAAAGATGAAAAGGACGTTACCTGGCATTGGAGCTTACTTTTTCTTCAGTCAGTCAGCTTACTGAATATCAGAAGAAAGGTCTTCGAAGTTAATCTCGTTGCCTCCCCAGAAGCCGCTGCCACTCGGATTTGGCAGTGGATTAGCCCAGCCAAAGGAGTTCAAACCTGTGCTGTTGTTGCGGTTGATCAACATGGCATTCAGGTCAATGTCGAAGCCAATAGCACAGTGTCCTGCGGCCAGATTTGCGGCAGGGTTAACAACTGCCAGGAAATTGGCAGCACCTGCGCCGGCGCCAACACTGTACACTTGAGCGTTACCATTAAGTTGCTGGGTAGCAGCAATCACGATGCGGTCGCCGCCATTGTCGCGAACCATGGAAAGTCCTTTGGCAGTGTAATTGCCCATACCGGTAATTGGTCCAACATTGGTGTAAGTACCCCAGTTGTTGTTGTTATCGGTAATCGTGATCAGACGGTTGGTGTTGCTGGCCAAACCATATACGGTATTGTCTGCCGGGCTGTAGTCAATATCAGATACTGCGCCGATACTTGGGTCGCCATGAGAAATGATACCAGCCTGACCGGTTTGTGGGTTCACTTTTACCAACAGGAAGCTGTACGCATCTACCGGGTGAAAACCAGTGGTTACCCAAACCTGATTATTATAGGTACAAACTCCTTTGAGGTCGTTCAGGAATACCTGATTGTTGTTTGCATCCAGCAAATACACCTGAACGGAGTTGATTACCTGACCGGTTGCAGCGTCCATGGTATGGAGCAGGCTACCGTTGTTTTTGGAGAACAAGCTCACACCGTAAATAAATGGAGCTCGTTCGCCAGCAACTTGATCTGAATTAACCGGATTAACTACCTGTTGCAGATTCTCTTTCTGGCAAGCAGTGAACAAAACGATGGAGGCAGAAACTGCCAGGAGCAGCAAAAAAGAAAAGCGTTTCATGGATGAAAAGTTTTTGTGTTAATGTGTTTAAAAGAAAAGAAAGTAGTGTTTGTGTTTCCTTTGAATGAAGTGGAGGTTTGTGGGTTGATTGCGCAATCGATGATGCAAAGATGGGGGTGGCATTATCCGGTAAACAACTACGCTTTTGTCCGAATTTCCACAGCGACTTTTCAAGAGTCAAAAGATTACAAAATATTAAATATCAATCTATTACATATAACAAAACACAATAAAAAAGCCCTCACGCCAAACGGCATGAGGGCAGTGTTTTTGTAGCTGCTTTTCAGGTTATACAGCGTGCTTAGTGTTTTACCACTGGCACCGTAGTGCGGCCATTTTCGGTTTGAACCGTGAGCAGATACATACCGGCAGGAAGCGTGTTTGTGGTCAGGTATGCAGTGTAGGTACCGGTGAGCAAACTATCGAAGCTTATGTTTTGTACTGTTTTACCGGTCAGGTCGGTCAATTGCAACTGAACTGCGCCGGATTGCGCCACCTCATATTCTACCTTAAAGGCATCGTGAAATGGGTTTGGACTCACGCGCAGCGCCTGGTTGGCAGAAGTTTCCAGCAAAGAAGCGGTAGTGGCCGAAGCATCTTCGCTACCATCTGAGGCGCCATTTGGATCCAGGGTTTCAGGCACATCCTGTACCTGGAAACCAGGCACATAACACGGATTGACTTCAGAATTGGTGCTTCGGTCATAGGTAATATTGGTAGTCTTCATGTTGTTTTGAATGAAAATCTTACCACGTCCCGTTTCCGAACTAAATGCCGGCTGAAGCACTGTAAAAAAACTATTGATTTGGTTGATCCTAAACCGAATCATAGAGCAGGCTGTTTGGCCAGATCCAATTTCTCCAATGACTACTTCCTGAGCTGTTACGGAAGCTGGCCAGTTGTTTTCCTGATAATATTGCACCCGAATGCCCGGGTTATCCTGATCTATGCAATGGCTCCAAACCAAAAACTCTGCAAAATTGCTACCCTCGCTAATTTTTACCCGGGTTACATTCACGGTTTGGGAGTTCTTATCTGCGTTTGGAACACTCAGTTCCAGAAGTTCTCCTGGCGCAATCTGTTGGTTGCCGCCAGGGGTATTTGGCACGCTGAAGCTGGCAATATCATCAACAATAATTATTGTTGTGGTGTACTCAGCTTCAGTAGTTGCACCCAGTTCATTGTTCTCATCAATGGCCGCTACTTCAAACTGGATGGTAGTACCCGGATCATGCGGCTGGGAGGTAAATTCCGGCTCCACCATGTACTCATCCGGTAATTGTACGTTGTTGGTTACATCAAAGCGGGATACTTTATACTCTACGGCGCCGCTTACAGGCGCCCATTCAATTTTGATTTTGGATTCGGTGATCTCCACCGCCTGTATCCAGGCCGGCGCCGGCAGGGAATTAGGCCCGGTATTCAGGATGGAGGTATTGGCTTGTACAAGCAGGGAACAAAGGAGCAAAACGCCCGTCAGGAATCTTTTAAGGATGTTCATGGATGAAAAATTTTGTGTTCGTTTGTAAAAACAGCGCAAGATTTCACATTCTGCACTTACTTTTCACCTACGATTTTTTTCATTTTTCCAAAGCGCTCCCTTTCTGAATAATATTTCCAGCACCTTTGCCACCAGTTTTCCTTAATCCAATTGCACTGAACGATGCTGAATCGGAAACTTCTGGAGGTCCTCAAACTGTTCAAACCGCAGGAACATGCGCAATTCCGCCAGTTCCTGTTGTCGCCCTATTTCAACAACCGTAGTAATGCAGCCGAACTGATTCGTTTATACGACCTTATTATGACTGCCGGCGCAGAGGAGGAACACCCTGAACTGGACAAGGCCAAAGTAGCTGCGCTTTTTTTCCCTGGCAAGCCATTCAATGCAAACCAGAAAGGCCCGTTGGATACCCTGGCTTCGGATTTGTTTGGTATGGTCAAGCTTTTCTTAACACAAAAAAGCTACGAAAAAAACAACACGGATTTTGACGAAGGCTTAGCCCTAGCACGGTTTTATCGCGGCTTTGGCATGGAGGAACGTTTTTGGCAGATCATTTCGGCTTTAAGAAAAGATTTATCTCAACAGGTAATACAAGATGCCTCCTTTTTCAGGCAACAATTCCTTCTGGAAGAAGAAGCTGCTACCTTTCAAAGTCTATACAATAGTTTTGAAGACGATGCCAACATTTCAGTAGCGGTCAAATACCTGGATATAGCCTTTATTTTAGAAAAAATTGAGCTGCTATGTTCCTTGAAATACCAGCAAAAGTTAGCTCAGCCAATTGATTTTGATTTTGACTCCCCACTCACCCAAGTCATTTTAAACTATCCTGCGGAATACCCTAAAATCCCGCTCTACGATTTATACCTTATTGCCTGGCAACTTATTCCAGACCCGCTTAAAGATGAATATTTCGCTGGTTATGAAGCATATCTGGATCAATTTGAAAAAAACCTTCCGTTTGACAAAGCACGGAATCTGAAAGCCTTTTATCGATATTTTTGGACTCAAAGATATTCTAAACTCGGGGGTTCTGAAGTTAGAACGAAAGTGTTCGAAGTCTACAAATCACATTTTGAAGATGGATATTTTTACGAAAATGGCCAAATAATCATCAATGCTCTCAAAGCCCTGATCTTATTTGGTCTTCGGCTCAAACAATTCGATTGGGTAAAAAAGGTGTTGGATGAACATCCCCCAACCCGTATCTGCGGCACCAAATACCCTGTGGAAGCTCATAGTCTGTGTATGGCAGAATATCATTTTTATACCCGGGATTTTGAAACAGCCCTCAATACCCTGGTGTACAAACATTTTGAAAACCCCAACTACAGCCTATGGGCAGAAATGTTGCTGATCAAAATTTATTTTGAAACATCAGATGAATTAGTGGAATACCGCATGAAAGCACTGGATCAAAAGGTGCGCAGAACAAAATTATCTGCAGAATCTAAGGCCAGATACTACAAATTCCTCCAAAAACTTGATAAAATCATCAAATACGGACTGGAAAAAAAGAGCCAAAAACGCGAAAAACTCATCGAAGAGATCAAAAATACGCCAGGCATTAACGAACGGGACTGGCTGCTGGAAAAACTGGGCGCTGGAGGATAAGTGATACTTTTCCACAAAATGTGCATAACCGCTTTCGAGTGGTGTTGGTTAAAAATACGGCCCGGTAGTGTAAAAACTGACGGGCTTTTCTACATTTGCACCAACCCCTTGAGCCTGGCAAGCTAAACTGTTTCTCTAATCTACCCATTTTATCGTGCATTCAGACTCAAATCCGGAGCGATGGCTCCGGCGTACGAGACGCTTTTTTGCTAAAAAATCGTCGCTCGTCGCCGCAGGAGCCACCCTCACCGCAGGCATCATTGCCGCCACCCTGACCCTGAACCAACAAGATACCGCCCCCGCCGCCGCAGCCATCGCCGTAGTATCACGACCCGACGCGCTGCCGCTGGAAACCAACAACTTGCGCTGGGGCTTCTTTATGGATGAATACATCCAGTCGCAAATTGAACTCAAACGCGGAGATATCCTCGGAAGCATACTCATGAAAGAAGCCGGTCTCACCTACCCTCAGGTGAATCAACTGGTGGAAAACTGCAAAGAAAAATTCAAAATCAACTCACTGCGCGTAGGCTCCAGCCTGCAATTCCTCCGCCGCCAGGCCGGCGATGCGCCTGAGTTGATGATCTATGAGCCTTCTCCGTATCAGTACACCATTTTTCAACTGAAAGAGCCCTTTACGGTACAAACCTTCAAACGCGAAGTAGATACCAAAATCGTGGCCGCAGCCGGCGTACTGGAAACCAGCTTCTGGCAAGCGCTCACCGACAATGGCCTCTCCGACGAGCTGGCCGATGGCATGGTTGATGTACTGGCCTCCTCCGTAGATTTCTATCACCAAAAACAAGGCGACCGCTTTAAAGTGGTGTATGAACAACACTACGTTCGTGGCGAAGCTGTAGGCACCGGTAAAATTATTGCCGCAGTGTACGAACGCGACGGAAAAGAATCCTATGCTTTCCATTTCAAGAAAGACGGCCAGAAAACAGACTACTTCGATTTCGATGGTCGCCCGGCACGCAAAGCTTTCCTGAAATCTCCGGTAAAATTCAGCCGTATCAGCAGCCGCTTCAATATGAACCGCCTGCACCCGATTCTCGGCTACCACAAAGCTCACCTCGGCACCGATTACGCTGCGCCACATGGCACACCTATCATCGCCGTGGCAGAAGGTGTGGTTACAGAAGCTACCCGTCGCGGAGGCAATGGCATCTACGTGCGCCTGCGTCACGATGGCGCTTACGAAACCCAATACCTGCACATGAGCGGCTTCGCGCGTGGCATACGCCCGGGCGTACGCGTAGCGCAGGGCCAAACCATTGGCTACGTTGGCTCCACCGGTCTGGCTACCGGCCCGCACGTTTGCTTCCGTTTCTGGAAAAATGGCCGTCAGGTAGATCACCTGCGACTCAACCTGCCACAACCACAGCCTATTACCGGTCCTCTTTTTGAAGAATACAAAGTGGTACGCGACGACTTGATCAAAATGCTCAACAGCGTTCCTTACCGTACTTTCAATTCCACCGAACGCACCGACGTTCCGTCACCAACGGCTCCTTAAGTGTTTGTCCAAATTCCACTCCTCAGCGAAAGCAGGAAAATTTGGACAAGCTCTAACAAGTAACATAAAGATTTTACCAGCGCAGTATCCGGGGGTGTCCGGTGCTGCGCTTTTCTTTTGTGCTGAAGGCGCAAAGCGGACGAAGGCACAAAGCGAAGGCACAATGACGCGAAGGCACAATGACGCGAAGGCACAAAGACACGAAGAAGAAAGTTTCAGGCTCCTCCAAACACCAAAACACTAAAACACTAAAACACCAAAACATCAAAACACCAAAACACTAAAACACCCAAACACCAAAACACCAAAACACCAAAACACCAAAACACTAAAACACTAAAACCCCCAAACACTAAAACACCAAAACACCGAAACACCGAAGGGGGCGTTTGACGTCAGTCAAACACCCCCTTCGAGTCTTAGCGACTTTGTGCCTTAGCGCCTTCGGGTAAAGTGCCTTCGGGGCCAGGCTCTTTGTGCCTTTGTAGTCTTCGTGCCTTTACCTTACGATCGTGACATCGCCTTTGTAGAGCTCTACCACGCCGTCGATAAACTCAATTTCAACCACCCAGACAAATACGCCCGGATTCATGGGTTCTCCTTTGTATGTACCGTTCCAACCGAGGTTGCCGTCGTACGGATTGAAGTTTTCCAGTACGAAAAGCTGTTCACCCCAACGATCGAAAATAGCCAGAGAGTTGACTTTACGAACGGTGCCAGGGCGCGGGAACACACTGAAGATATCGTTGTCTCCGTCGTCGTTCGGTGTAATTACGTTTGGAATGTACACGTATTTACGGCGGTCTACAATCACACGAACCTGATCTTCATCACGGCATCCGTTGTTATCCACCACTTTGATGGAGTACGTGGTGCTGATGAATGGATACACCGTTTGGGTCAGACACTGCGGACATTCTGCTGAATCCGGCAATGGCGACCAGATGATGGACGCCAGGCTGTCGAACGGAACGTTCACAATGGCCTGCAGGGTAGCTGATTGACCGATGGCAATGTTTTGGTCGTCGCCCAGTTCCACATTCAGCGGAATCGGGGTGTTTACCACAATGATTTCGGAAGTTTCGCAATCGCTGAGGTCATATGCCGTGATGGTATAGGTACCAGCACCCAAACCGGCAAACAGGTTGCTGTTTTGTGGCGCTGCGCCATTCAGGGAGAAACGATATGGGGCTACACCGCCGCTGGCATTCACCAATATGGAACCGTTACTCAAACCGAAACACTTTGGATCGGTAGCCGTGAAGGTGATCTGCAGTGGTGTTGGCTCAGTGATGGTTACGTTAGTGGTGGTGGTGCAGGTGTTAGCGTCCGTTACAGTTACGGTATAGGTGCCTACAGAGAGGTTATTCACGGTTTGTGCCACAACACCGGTTGACCAGCTGTAGCTGTAAGGCGACAAACCCCCAGTTGCCGTTGCAGAGGCACTGCCATCTCCTGCGCCTGGGCAGCTTACACCAAATCCACCATAATTGGAAGTCTGGGTAGCCGTCAACGCTGGCGGGAACAATTGTCCGATGGTCGCCTGGGTGGTGGCCGAGAACCCGTTGTTTGAAGTGTAATTCACCGTGTAGTTGCCTGGCGCCAGACCAGCTACCGGAGTAGGCACACCCACATTATTAATGGTACCGTTGGCAACCGGAGTATTGCCCAGCAATACAGTGTAATTAAATGGTCCTTCACCCAGGGTAACTGTTAGGGTCAGAGAACCGGTAGTTGCGCCGCAAGGAATAACGGAACCCGTAAGGCTTGCTGTCATGCCGCAGGATGCTGGTGGCAGCAGACTGGTCACCGTAGTTACCGTACTGTCGCAGCCAAACTGGTTGGTCAATACTGTTACACTTGTGCCCACCTGACTAGGTTCGCAGGTGCCCAGATTCACCGTGGTAGCGCTGGATGGCAACAGGGTTACGGTTTCTGTTACGATACTGTCGCACCCGAACTGGTTCACCAGCGGATACACAAACGTTCCCACACCTGCCGGATCGCAGGTAGCCGACTGGATCGCAGTGGTATTGCTTGGCAACAGGGTGATCGTGGTAATTACCGTACTGTCGCAGCCAAAAATATTGGTCAAATCCTGTGTAAATACCCCAACATTGGCCGGATTACAATCTGCACCGGTCAGGTTGGTAACATTGCTTGGCAACAGGGTTACAGTGGTAATTACGGTGCTATCGCAACCTGCAGCAGTCGTAATCACGTTCGTGAAGGTGCCGGCAGCCCCCGGATCGCAAGTGGTAGCTGTGAGCTGGGTTGGCGGTATGCCATTGAAGGTGATGGTAGTAGTTACCACACTATCGCAGCCAAACTGGTTAGTCAGTGTTTGAGTAAAGACGCCAACTTCATTCGGGTTACAACTTTGACCAAATAGGGAGGTTGCACTGCTTGGCAGCAAGGTTACGGTGGTAACAATGGTACTATCGCAGCCATCGGCTGTTAATATAGTATTGGTAAACACCCCTACCTGATTCGGGTCGCAGGTAGTGGCCGAAACGGGTGTTGGAGGTATGCCATTAAAGGTAACAGTTGTAATTACCGTACTGTCACAACCAAACTGATTGGTCAAAACCGTGGTAAACACCCCTACTTCATTGGGGTTACAGGATTGGGCTGTCAGGTTGGTGGTTGAGCTTGGCAACAATGTTACCGTGGTAATTACCAGACTGTCGCAACCATCTGAAGCAGCAGTCAGTAACTGACTGAACGTACCCACTCCAGCCGGATCACAAGTGGTTGCTGAGAGGTATGTGGTATCAGACTCTGAATATATCACCGTAGTGATTACAGTACTGTCGCAACCAAAGACGTTGGTCAGATTTTGGGTAAACACCCCAACGTTGTTCGGATCGCAGCTGGCGTCGAAAATCTCGGTCAGATTGCTTGGCAGCAAGGTAGTGGTTGTAATAACCACACTATCGCAGCCATTCAATTGCGGCAGAGTTACGGTAACGGTGCCTGCGGCGTTTGGATCGCAGGTGGTCAGTGATATAATGGTTGTGTCAATCGGGTTAACGATCAGAGTGGTTACAATCACACTGTCACAACCGTGAATACTGTTCAGAGAATCCAGGTAGACACCCGGGGTAGTTTGGTTGGCACCTGCCAGGAAGGCAGACTGCCCTTCACAGATCTGAATGGTTTGAGGGGTAGTAAACAATGGCCAAACAGCCACTGGTACTATGTCGTTCACGATTCTGGCACAAGCTACCGGAGAATTATCGCTTACCGAAATAAGTGTATAATTGGTATTGGCCGTAGGACTAACCTGCACCTGATGCCCATTGTTGATGTCATTCAGGGTAAAGTTTTGCACACCATCTGAGTATACCACATCGAACGGACCATTACCGGTCATTGTGAAGAGCAGGTTCAGTGATTCACCGTTACAGATTTCCGGTATACCATCCAGACTGGCTGTTGGGTTTGGATTTACCTGCACATTGAGGCAAACCGGCGCCAGTGTATCACAGTTATTATAAGCGGTTACACAAACCTGACCGGACACAGCTGTAGCAAAATTAACCCGAATAGAATCTCCGGAGCCAGTTAGCACAGCACCGGCAGGAACAGTCCATGCATAAAGCGTTCCTGGCTGCAGGGTATCCATAGTATAGAGGTAATCACCGCCTTCTGTACATACGCTGGTAGAACCGTTTATTACAGGAGGATAGGGCTGATCACCAACAGAAAGTGGAATACAGGCAGCAGGAGAAGCGCCACAGGAGTTATTTGCCGTTACACAAATTTGGCCTGTTGGGGTGTTGGCTCCCCAGGTTACAGAAATCGAATTTGGAGTAAGCTGGGTAAAGGGGTGATTGCCGGGCAAAGTCCAAACAAAGGATGTTGGAGGCGGGTTGCCCGTGGCCGTTGCTGAGTAAATATGGGTTTCGCCGACACAAGGAAATGATTGGCCTGACAAAACCGGCAACTGTGGGATACCGGCATCCTGAAGCACAGTTACACAAGCGGTATCCTGACAAAACACCCCCCCGCGGCTATGACGCACGATCAGGCAATATTCACCTGGTTGGTTAACCTGTACCGTTGGCTGGTTATTGAACCCAATGATACCCGGGCCAGACCAGTTATATACGGTAGCTCCGCCTTGGGCTGTATTTATAGACGAAGCACTGCCATCAAGGGTGATTACCAGGTTGGCCGCGCAGTCCAAAATGGCTGGTGGAGCAATCACTGCGTTCGGTTCCATGATGGCCAGGTTGATATTTACAATACTGTCACACCCCAAATAGCCGGTACAAACAGTGGCATATATACCTGATTGATCGTATATCTGATCACAAACCTGATAGGTGGCTGGGCCACAAAGGTTAATGTTCATCATGGGCGAACTGTAGATTGGCACTACCTGAATTTGACAGGTTACCACACTATCGCATCCTTGCCATGCTTGCAGGGTTACCGGATAGTTTCCCGCGGCAAAAAATTCTTCACCTGCACAGGTAGTTGAACCACCCGGACACATGTAAGCTCTTTCTGTGCTGAAAACTGTAGGAATTACCGTGATTCTGCAGTTAATTACACTATCACAACCCAGAAAGGAGGGCAATGCCACCGGAAAGGTTCCTTGTGCGGAAAACATTTCGCCTGCACATTCCACCTCATAACCCTGACAAACGGAGTATTCTTCATCCATTTCTACATCTTCACCTACAAAAATAGGCAGACACAGGTTTGGAGCATTTGGACAAAGAATAGACTGTGCACAAACTTCAGCAGGTCCGGGTTCCAGCCATTGAACTACGATATTCTGAGACGTAGATGGGCCAATGATATTACCAGCGGATGGCGGATTGATTGTCCAGTTTGAAATGGTGTTGGTGTTGTAGTTACTCAAAGTAGCTGAAGGCAGGCACATTCCACCGGTTGGACCATTGATGGTAGGGTTAACACCATTAATGGAATAGTCGCATACAGCACCGGCATTACCATCAATCATCAGGTAGTAGTTTTCACCTGGAGTAAGGTTGGAAGCGGTCAGTGTCTGACAAGAGTTGGTTGGAATATTACCCAGGCATGGCGACACGAACTGAAAGTTGATACAATCTGCCGTAGACAAAACGGCTGCCTGGATAGCGCCACCTTGTGCGCAACCGAACGTACAGATCTCAAAAACTGCGGTAGGCGCGTCGGCTGTAAAGGCAAAAAAGTGGTTGTTTTCTACCGAAGTACACCAGGATGGTGGAAGCGATACGGGAGCATCGAAAGTGGTGGTACCAAAGTAACAATCCAAATTATCCGGGCTGGGCAGGATACATGCTTGTGTGGCATCCACAGAGGGAACTGGAATCACACACCCGGCAGGATTACACTGCGAACGGGCAGTTTCCGCCGACAAAAGGATTATGAACAATGGGAGGAAAAAAATGTAAATTTTCTTCATAGTTTTAAACGTTAGTTGCATGCCATCTGACTTACATCAAATGACATTCAAAAAAATATGAGATTCATTGAATGCAGCAAATGCTGCCTCAACATACAAATTCCTGGCAAAAAGGACGCACCCCCTTCAGAGGTCCTTTCACTCGTCCGGTAAAATTAACAATAAATCTGCAATTACAGCCACGCAGCAAAGGGCTCTTCCAAAATCCGCTTCAATTCAACCATAAATCGCGCGGCATCACCACCGTTAATTACCCTGTGATCCCAACCAATGGTCATAGGCATCATCAGGCGTGGTTCAAACGTTTTGTTGGCTTCGTTCCAAACAGGCTCTATTTGTGCAGCAACAATGCTGAGGATGGCAACTTCAGGCCAGTTTACAACGGATATCATATTGGTACCACCTATACCGCCAATATTGGAAATGGTAAAAGTCCCACCTGTGATATCGTTCATCGTAATCTTACCGGCTTTTGTACGAGTAGTTACTTCCGTCAGATCAACAGAAATCTGTGTCAGATTCTTTTGGTCTGCATTTTTGATATTCGGTACGTACAAACCTGTGGGTGTGTCAACAGCTATACCCACATTAACGTACTTCTTGTAGATCACTTCGTTTGTTTCAACGTCCAAACTTGCGTTGAATTGTGGCATGCGCTTTAAAAGTGTAGCAACAGCCTTGGTTAAAATAGCGGTCATGGTCAAACCGCCACCTGCAGCCTTTACCTGCTCTTTGTATTGCTGACGCAACTCCTCCAGTCGGGTGATATCTGCTTTTTCTGAAATCCAGGCGTGTGGAATGGTTTGTTTGGCGTAAGCCATTGCTTCGGCCGTTTTGATGCCTACATTGTTTTGTGGCTTGCGTTCAACCTCTCCAAACTTGGTGAAATCCGGCAAAGGTTTGCGTGCAATAGCTCCGCCTCCCATAGCTGAACCACCTCCGGTATCAAGCTTGCGTTTCACATAAGCTACCACATCTTTATATGAGATACGCCCCGAACCTTCGGATGGTTGTACATCAGCCAGATTTACACCCAATTCTTTGGCGCGTTTGCGCGCAAGTGGTGAAGTTCTAAGTGAAGCGTTTCCGGCAGCAGGAGCCGGGGTTGAAGGCGCTGGAGCTGGAGCCGGAGCAGCAACTTCCTGAACCTGGGCTGCAGGAGCCGGAGCTGCAGGAGCAGGGGCCGCCGGGGCCGAAGCTGCAGGAGCACTTGCACCACCTTCTTTCTTTAGTCTAAGCACAAGAGTACCCTCGGTCACTTCGTCGCCTTTTTTGACCAGAATTTCTTCTACAATGCCTTCTGCATCAACCGGCATTTCGGCATCCACTTTGTCTGTACCGACAACAATGACAATTTGTTCGAGCGAGACCTTATCACCTGGTTTCACCAAAATGTCAGTCACTTTTCCGCTCACACCATCTCCCAAGGATGGGAGTTTGTATTCATGAAGCATACGCTGCGTTGCAATTTAAACTTGTTTGTAGTGGGCAAAGATGCAGCGTTTTGCTGGTAAAATTCCAGTCTTAGATTCAGAAATAATAACGCAACCCCAAATTTACTCCCGTCAGGTATCGTTCAGGCAGTCTGCGACGGTAAACATCATTTCTCGGGAAATCGCCGGAAAGGCATACTTCGGCCTGAATTTGCAGATGTTGACCCAACTGATAGCCAATACCTGCACCTAGCCAATACCCGGGAATAAATCGTTTTTGCGACAAATTTATAGTGTATCCGTCCTGACCATCCACTGGTTTAAAGCGGGCGTTTTCTGATACCCTGGCAGCTATGTTAAGTTGATTCCGAACTACCATATTAGCCAGTAGACCAGTTTGTACAAAACCTTTCCACCTGCGTTCTCCCCACTGATAGCCAAGCAGTACAGGTATGCGGATCCATTGCGTAGATTCCGTCGTTTCAATACGCAGGCTTACCGGTTCATCATCTGAAGGGTTGCCCGGTTGGGTTTGTTCCATCCGCAAACTTACCTCTGCCGTTCCACTAGAGGTATTCAAATCGTAATTGAAATTACGGCGAGGTCCCATGCCTGAATGGGTGCCATCACCGAAGCGGAAAACAGGCCGATGAACTGCGAAACGGGTAGTTTGCTGGTATCCCAGCCCAGATTCCAGGCTCCATCGGTTTTCCCATTGTTTGCCAAATTTAAGCCAGTAAATACTGGTTATTGGAGTGCCGGTTGCTTCACTGGTAAACACGGGGCGACCTGAGCGTGGAGATACCTGGTGTTCTTTTTCCAATCGGTAAAACATACTCGTTTCAACCCCGGCATACCAGCCTGTTGAGGTTTTGGCAGGACGAATTGCTGGCGGCTGAGTTGCCACCAGATTGCTTTCCAATTCTGGCATAGATGGTCCAACTGATGGCAATTGCCCTAACTCCACCGGAATGGTTTGCAGGGATAAGCGCGCTGGCTGCTCTGCAAGGTTTGATGAATCTGGTGTGCCGGTGGATGGTGTTTGAGAAACGGTGGACGGTAGACGGTGGACGGTGGACGGTGGACGGTGGACGGTGGACGGTGTTTGAGAAACGATGGACGGTGATTGGGCGACGATAGATTGCGGTGGATTGGAAGGAATAACTTCCATTGGGGCCGCTGATACCATTTGTTCTGCGTTTTTTGCTTGAACTTCTGAAAGTTCCTGAATCTGCGCCTCATAATATAGGTGTTCGCAGACCAGGGTTGAGGTCAAAACCAGGATGACTCCGGCTGCCAGCAATTGCCAGCCCATATTTCGGAAACTGATCCAAAGTGGAACTCTTTCCGGAGTTTCCCCCAGATCGGCTGTCACCCGATCCCACATATCAGATGGAGGAGCTTCTTCGTACTCCTCGAACGATTTACGTACGTAATCGTCCAGTTTATCTTCGTGTAGATTTTCTTCCATAATGATCAAGCGGTTAAACTGCCTTCCAATAGTTTTCTGAAATGGGCTTTGGCCCTGAGGAGTTGTGATTTGGAAGTCCCTACCGAAATACCCATAATCTCGGCAATTTCCGGGTGGGAATACCCTTCCAATACATGTAAATTGAATATAGTTCGGAACCCTGGCGGTAGTTGCTGCAGAATCCGGATCATATTTTTAGCCGGCGGCTCCTCTGCCACATATTGCTCCGTTTCATCAGGAAAATCCTGACCATCTAATTCAGTAATGAGCGGACTTCTTTTCTGGCGTTGCAACTGCTGCAGGGCTGTATTAACAAACACTTTGCGCACCCAGCCTTCAAAGTTCCCAACCCCGGAGTATTGCCCCAAATCCCTAAACACCTTCACAAACCCTTCCTGAAGCATATCCTCAGCATCCTCCCTGCTGTTCGCATAGCGAAGGCAAAGCGCGAACATCTTGCCCTTAAACAGCTCAAAAAACTGCTTCTGGGCAAGCCTATCACCTTTCAGGCATGCTTGGATGTTGGGTTGAGTCATGTATTAGGTGTCATTAGGGGTCATTTGGGGTCATTAGGGGTCATTTGGGGTCATTTGGGGTCATTTGGGTCATTTGGGTCATTTGGGGTCATTTGGGGTCATTTGGGGTCATTTGGGGTCATTTGGGGTCATTTGGGGTCATTTGGGGTCATTTGGGG
>DATGWL010000101.1:0-141690 GCA_035299505.1 Saprospiraceae bacterium
AAGTGAGACTCTCAGTTTAAGCGCCTCTCCGCCTCTGTGGTAAAATAAAAATGTGGTCACTGAGATAGCCTCATTTACCTCGGTTTCCAAATTACCTCCTCCGCACCCATAATATGGGCCAGATAGCGGGCGAGCATAAAAAAGTAGTCTGAAAGGCGATTCAAATACTGTAACGCAAGTGCCTCCACCGGTTCGCCGGAATGGGCCAACGCCACCGCTAATCGCTCTGCCCGCCGACAAACGGTTCGGCAGACATGGCAGGCAGACACGGCAGGGTGACCTCCGGGCAGGATAAAGTTTTTCAGTGGAGGGAGCTGTTCATCCATTCTATCCATTTCCTTTTCCAGAAGGATAATATCTTCCGGCAACAGGTCAGGGGTAGGCGGATGCTTGGCCGGATCAGATGCAAGGTGTGCCCCCAGGGTAAACAACCGATGCTGTGTATGGGCCAGAAGTTCGCGCACCTGCTCGTCGCTGGTCAGATCGCGGAGCCAGCCAATAAATGAATTCAACTCATCAACGGTGCCATAGGCGTCAACCCTCAAATGACTTTTGGGCACCCTTTTTCCACCGAACAACGCTGTCTCTCCTTTGTCGCCGGTCTTGGTATAGATTCTGAAAGCCATTGGGAAATGATGGTTACATTTTGATAAACTCGTATCCTCCTTTAGTGGCGCCCCAAACCTGTTCACCTTTTTCATTGAACCCCTGATCCCAGCTTAGCAGCATGGTAGGGGTAATGGTTACAGTAGAACTGGCGTATTTAGCCCCCCGGAGGGTGCTTTCACAACCCGTTCCCTGAGTTGCACCGGTGAAGGTTCCGTTCTTTTGTTTTTTCAAAAAAACCGTGCAGCCATCGCGAAGGGAAAGATCAGCAGGTTTCAACTGGCTGAAAGCCTCGGGCGTTTTGTATTTGCCAGCCCAGTTGGCCTGGTCAGGCAGAGTATATACGATGCTTTTGAACCCGCCCTGACCGTCTTTTTCCAATTTATAAACACGCTGACGGTATGGTTTGCTTTCGGCTGTTGCCGTAGCTTGTTCTACATATAACCAATGCGAACCTTTTTCGGAGGTCCAGATGGGCCGAATATGCAGTCGGATATCAAAAAAAGCAGAATCCCGTTGGCTTTGAGCCTGGCTGCTGAAATCGCCAATCATATAGCCGGCCAGCAATTCCAAATCATCTTTGACCGCTGCGGAACCCTTTTTCGCGCCGGTACAGTGCCAGTTTGCAGCAAGAAGGCCTGATAGTAACAGGCCAAAAAACAGGACTTGATGTTTCATTATTGCTTGCCGGTTTCTTCCTGAGAGGCAGGTGCAGCGGTGCCAGAAGCGTCGGGTTTAACGCCAAATCCTGGTTTGGCAGGCGCAAGGCCGCCTTCGTGCATGCAAGAGGTGCAAACAACTCGTTCTCCGTTCAGGGCTTTCCAGGTAAGTGGCACCCATTCCTGCATAGGCTTCAAGAGAGCTTCCTTTTTGGTGCGGCCCTGTGCCAGTTGGAAACGGCTCAGCAATACGCTTTTGAGTTTAGGTTTCATGCTGGAAATGATGGAACCAACAATTTCATCGGAAAGGGATGGCAACAATTCAAGGCAAGTGGTAGCGTGTTGCAGCGCTTCGGTGCCATCTACGGTGCCACTGAATTCCAGAAATGAACGGATGGCCTTGTGGTCTCCGCCTTTGGCTTTTTCCAATACGTCCATATATTTGAAATTAGCCCATTCTGCCGTTTTTAATACAGCAGGGAACACTTGAATTTCTTCAGTTTTAGGCGCCTGGGCCTTTACCATTACTGGCGTACAAATCAACAGGTAAAACAGAATGCGGAACAGACTTTTCATGTCAAATTATTTTATTGATGATCCGGCAAAGATAGTGCCTATCTTCAGTTCAACGGCTGTGCATGCAGGTTAATCAATGCTAAACAGATGACGCTAAAGAGGGAAAGCATGAGCTGCAGAATCTGGAGAAGAAAAATATCCGGAATTGACACGATAATGTCTAATTTTGCGCCGCTTTAAGCACCGAAGCGTCTGTACTGATCGTAATCGTGTGCTTTTGATTCACATCCTGTCAACATTCTATATCAAATCCTTTTATGGGACGCGCGTTTGAATTCCGCAAAGAAAGAAAAATGAAGCGTTGGGCCGGTATGGCCAAAACCTTCACCCGCATTGGCAGAGAAATTGCTCTGGCCGTAAAATCTGGTGGCTCCAATCCGGAGTACAACTCCCGACTGAGGGTGGCTATCCAAAACGCCAAGGCTGCCAATATGCCAAAGGCCAACGTGGACAATGCCATCAAAAAAGCCTCCGGAAAAGAGGCAGACAACTTTCAGGAGGTATTATACGAGGGCAAAGGGCCTCACGGCATTGCTATCATGGTAGAAACAGCTACGGATAACCCAACCCGTACCGTTGCCAACGTACGTATGTACTTCGATCGCTGCGGTGGCGCACTTGGTACTTCTGGCAGTGTTGGCTTTTTGTTTGACCGTAAAGGAGTGTTCAAAGCCAAAGCTGAAGGACACAACTGGGACGATCTGGAGCTGGAGCTGATTGATGCTGGTTTGGAAGAGCTGAAGCGCGAAGAAGACGAGGTTGTACTCATCAGTGCATTCACTGATTTTGGCACACTTCAAAAAGCCCTGGAAGACCGCAACATAGAAACCACCAGCGCAGCACTGGAATACATTCCCAATACCACCAAAAAGCTCGACGATGCCGAGGTGGAAGCTGTTGTAAAATTGGTTGACCGTTTAGAAGAAGATGATGACGTGTTAAACGTGTACACCACGATGGATATGTCTGAATAAGTGCAATTGCACTGTTTTTTGCGTCCGTTTTGCCGTTGTTTCGGCGGAACGGACGTTTTTTTTGTCTTACAACATACCTTGCAATCTGGATAATACTTTTCTGGCTCTGCTTTTGAAACCGGCAGAGCCGTGTTCCATTTGATCTTCCACAAGCAGTCGCAGCTCCGGAACCAGCTCCGGAATTCTGGTGCAAATACGCTCCAGAATGATCATTGCAGAGCACCTGATGGCAATAGCATCCCGCGGGTTGGCCAGACGTTGAAAGCAAATGTCTGCCAGCGGTTCATCATACATATCCGGGAAATCGAGGTGTTCAAAAACATTCAGGGTGTTCCGAATGATGGCGTCATGCAGAGGCTTTTGGTGGAGATTTTGAATCAACCTGCCCAACCAGGGAGCCATGATCTCAGGCGCTTTTTCCGCAATATACCGCACCGCCCAGGCGCTTCTTTGCGTAAAAATGTACTGATAGCCTCTACCCTGTGGCAAAGGGGCAGCAGGAGGATTGTTCAAAAATATTTCCATTAAAACTTCCAGGCGCTCTGCATCATGACCAACCCACCGAACCAGGCGCATGGTTTGTGCTTTACTATGTTCGGCCAGAATTTGCGCCTCCAGCCAGCTGCGCATGTCAGCTTTCGTCGTCTGCATCGTTGGTGGTATTATCGCTGATGTAACTTTCCTGTAATACTGGGGATTGCAACATAAAATCAGGATCCCAAGCCCATAAACCCTGTTCATATTCCCTGGTCATGAGCGCAATATTGTCTACATGGTATTTACGTTGCAATCTGGGAAAGTCATACCTGCTCCAAAGAGAGCTTTCGTCAAATGGAACACCTGTAGCTATGCTTTCCCTTAGGGCAAAAAGGTAAGCCTGAGCTTCGGTTCTTCGCTGCAACCAGTCGTTGATGCTCAGTGCAGGTAGCCCGTGGCCGGGAATTAATCTGGTAAACCAGTTGCGGTCGTGGATTTTAGGCAGCTTTTCCAGTGTTTGCTCATAATCAACGCTGCTGTGGTAAATGAACGGGAATTCGCACTGGCATAGGTAATCTCCAGCAATGCAAAGGCCAAGTTGCCACACAATGACCATCATACTATCAGCGGTATGGCCGGGCGTGAGGTAAAACGACATTTTGGTGTTACCGTACCGATATTGAACTCCATCCCGGAAAACCAGGAAATCGCCTTTGGGATATTCGATGGGGTAAGTCCTTTTGATGTAGTATTGCTCATCAAATTCCAGGCATTTTTCAACACAAGCGTCTTTGTCTGGATTGTCAGCCATGGCTTTAGACATAAAAACCTTGTCTGCCCTGAAAGCGCCATAGCCAATGATGTGGTCAAAATCTGAGTGGGTAAAAACCAGGAATACGTGTTTATTGCCCCTTATTTGCTCTACATATTGCCGTATGGCTTCCACTTCCTCTGGCAACCAGGCCGGATCAAACACCAACACCACATCGTCTGTACAAACCACAGTGGAATTGGTTTGGAACAACGCGCTTTGGAAAATCGTGACATTAGGGTCCCGATAAATGATTTGGTGCATAGTCAGGGTATTTAGCTTGACAGGCAAATGTAATAAGAAGGTCCATGGCTTTTACCAAAAAAGAATGGTCGCCCCTGTGAAAGAGCGACCATTCCGGATTTCAAATAAGCGGAGTCTGTTATTGTACTACAATATTATAGGTGGCTTGTTTGCCATCCACCTGGATATTGAGCTGGTACACGCCTTTTGGCAGGTTCAGGTTTTCAAACAATACCTGGTAAGTACCTTGTTTTACCTGAATTTCCCGAGTACCAACTTTACGGCCGCTGGCATCAAAGAGCAACATTTGAACAGTGCCGGATATTTTACTGTCAAGCTGAACAGCAAAATCACCTGCAGTTGGGTTGGGCAGAATTTGAATGCCTAAACGGTTTTCCAGTTCGTTGATGGCCGTAACACCAACGGTAGCTGTTTTATCATTCGTACGACACTCATTGGTGGCTGAAAGTGTAACCGTATAAGTGCCAGGCACAGCATAAGTATGCACAGGATTGGTTTGGGTGCTGGTCATGCCATCGCCAAAATCCCACAGGTAGCTATTTGCATTGGTGCTGGTGTTGGTGAACGTAGCAGTGAGCAGGTTTTGGGTAAAGGTAAAGTTGGCATTTGCCAACAGGCGTACATTAACCACCTGCAACATGGTATCAGCACCAAACGGATTGGACACGATTAAACGGACGTTTTTATTGCCGCCGGTTGGATAGACTACGCTGTGAGGACCAATACCTGTGGCATTGCCCGGAATGGCCGCCGAGCCAAAATTCCAGGTATATTCTGCGTTTTCGGTAGATGGTGTAGCCTGGAAGACAACCGTATCCAACCTGCAAATCGTATCTGGTGCAATAAACTCTGCCGTAGGTGCTTCCGCCACAAGAAGGCCAATATTGTCCAGATACAAGGTATTACCATAACCTGTGGTTGAGGTAAATCTCACCACAATTTTTTGTCCTGCAAAAGGCGCCAGGTCAATGGCTTCTCCACGCCAGTCAGCAGCGGAAGTTGGGATGAAGAAGGCACTATTGTCCGGAACAGTTGCCAGCTCTGTGCCAGCTTTGGACCAAACCTCTGTTGGAGTGCCCCCTAAATCGCAGTTTTCAAATACCTCCACCCGCAAGGCATCCTGGTAGGTATTGTCAAATCGTGCATAGGCAACATAAAATCCCAGACTGGCACTATTAAGGTTGGTGAGGTCTAGCGGTACCATATACAAATAGTCTTCCGCGCCTATCTGGCTTGGACCGTAGTTGTAGAAGTCAACGAATACGGAGCGGCCGATCAAATCGTCCGGACCTACTACCGGGCCAGAGAGTAATTCTGTGGTTCTCCAGGTAATATCTTCATCCGGATTCACATTTGTCCATCCCGGAGGGAAGTCTGGTGTTCCTTCGAAGGTTTCCGTAAACAGCTGGTTGGCTGCCTGTGTAATGACCGGAATACTGATAGAAAGGGTATCGTTGAAGTTGACTACATCGCTTGGATAGGTAATCCAAACGCGTAGTTGAATGTTGCCATTCACATTGAGGGTCAACGGTGCCTGGAAATTGTAGTCGATACCATTTCCAGGGATCAAATCCGGAAGGGGTTCACTTACCGGTGGGTTATTGTCAACCTGGTAATTGATAACAGCTCCTGATGCATCATTTTGACCTTCATTGTTGATGCGTACAACCACATTTGTCTCGGAAGCTCCGCAGGATACCACGGCATCGCCGGCAGGAGAAATGAGTTGTTTCGCACTTAAATCAAAGGTTTGTGGGCAGTTATATAATCCGCCTGGCCAGCTAATGGCCAAGCTTCGCCGTCCGGCTGTGCCATCCGGATATGAACTGCGCACTGCAGTCCAGAATTCTGTAAACGGATTGAGAATAGGGATGCCTACATAATTGGTATCGGAAGTGGCTTTCAGTTCCATGTATTTCTCTCCCAGAAGGAAACCATCATAGTGCAGGGTATCATTTACTGCCGGGAACGACAGAAATACAGTATCCGGGCAAACCCTTGCTATGGAAACATTCTGTGGGATACCCACGATGCTGGAGGCGATATCAGAGGTGTCGCGCTTGGAGCCACGGATAATCAGAACATGCACTTTACCACTTACAGCATTAGGAACAGTCCAGTCGTACATACGGCGGTCGCCGGTAACACTGGCCATTGGGAAGAAGTTTTGGCCTCCATCTGTGCTGTATCGGAGGGTAAAGGTTCCGGTGTTACCAAAAGCGTCCCAGTGTATACGTTCTACTTCTCCTGGTACGAAACCTTCACCGCCTGATGGGTAGGTTACTTTGATTTCATCGCGAACAAATTCCCATACAATGTAGTAGTGCTGAGGACCCATTGGTACTTCTGAGCCTTTGATTTTGATGGTGTATGTTCCGGCGGCAGGGTCGGTCAGCAGCACCTGCTCCACATTGTTCAGGGAGTCGCGGCCCTTGGTAGCCGGCGCATCCAGTGTTGTGGCATTGGGTGTTGGATCCAGCAGCCAGGGAAGGTTGACGGTTCCGGCTGCATTTTCCACTGTGAGATCAAGGTCGTTTATCAACGCACGGGCATTGTTTTCCAGAGATGGCGGTTCTGCCCAGTAAATCATAATTTTTGCCTCCTTGGTGCCGGATGGGATCTGCAGGGTGTGGGTATTCACGTCGTCATGATCAATATCGGCTTCCAGCCAACGGTTTTGTTCCAGGAGTCGTAACGCTCTCCAGGTGTTGATATGTCCCCAGCCGAATTTGTAATCCGGACCTACATTGCCCAAATCATTGGCTGTGTTTAGGATAGTCGCTTTCAGGAGTGCAGAAGGAGCGTCATTTACCCCTTTAATAGTTCTGTAGGCATGAGTAAGCTGAGCCAGACAACCGGCTATGCCCGGTGCAGCGCCTGAAGTGCCTCCGAAAACCTGATATCCGTTGTTTGGATCCAGGGATTCCTGATCCTGACCATTGGCAGCGATATCTGGTTTGAGTCGCCCATCGTATGCCGGGCCACGACTGGAGCTGGTTACCAGGCTGGCATCTGCATATATATTGGCTGTGGCTATGGCGTTTTTAGCCATTTTGTGTCCACCTGTAATGTTGCCCCACTGGGTACCGGCGCCATAATCACAGTTACTGCCGTTGGAGTTGCCGGCAGAGAAAACGTGCATCAGGGTAGGGTTTTCAAACAATTGCTGGTCAACAGTTTGGGTAGCCAGCGTATAGCCTGTGTTGCAACCGTCGGAATATGAAGAGTTGGTAATGGTAACGCCTTCATTCTCGAATAACGGCAATGTTTGATCCTGAAAATCATTGACATAATCTACGGAGTAGAGGTCTGCTCCTGCGGCCATCCCTTTTTTGGTTGGATCGAGGTTGCCTGCACCTCCAACAATACCTACTACGCCATCGCCGTGTGTGCCGGCAGTAGGGTTGCCTTGTGCATAATTGTATAAACGGCCCTGCAGGTCAATGTGCGGACCAAGCTGGCCATCGTCGCGTACAAGCACACCTACACCTGATCCGTCGTATTGTTTACCCAGAGGAGAATCGCTCGCCACCAGATTTGACCGGTGAAGGGAGCGGCCCCGGGTATCTTCTTTTTGGCCGGGCGCCGGGATCAGTTCCATATACTGAATAAATGGCAAACTGGCCAGTTGTTCCAGCTGGTCTTTGTGTACGCGCACCTGCACGAAGCCGTTCTGGGTTCCTTCTTTAAGCACATCAACGCCTTGTTTGCGGCACCAGGCTGCACCCTCCTGAATGGTTACAAAAGGGTATACCTGCAGATTGACGTCCAGGTGATCGCCTTTTACAGCCCATGCGCCATAAGGTTGCTCCTTGAGGCTGCGGGCCATTTTCCAGGATGTTTGTACCGGCACAATGCTTCTGGTGGCAAAGCGTCCGAGAGTTGTCAAATCAAAATTTTGTGGAATGGCTACCAGGTAAACACCTGTTTGCACATATCCCATAATATTCAGGCCAAGTGCTTCAAAATCTTGCCTTTGTGAGGCATTCATGATTTTTTCCAGTTGAATGTACCGAACGTATTTTCCATTCACCACCTCAGAAGGTTCTATGTGGTGGTTTTGTCTGATGTTGGCGAAGTTTTCCGGAAAAATCTCGGTGCCATGAGCAAACCTGACCGGCAAAATACTTTGTGCAATCCCTGTTGTTAATACTGACAACAGCAGCAGAAGGATAGGCAGAAGTTTCTTCATAAGCGAAGTGGAAAGTTTGACTTTTAAAGCAATACCTAAAAAAGCCTTTTTTGGTAAAAAAACTCTGGTATAGTGAACGATTTGTGGATTAAATGCCTGATTTAGCACATCAGCTAACATACCATCAGGCATTTGTTTCGCCAAAGATAATGGGCCGCTAACAAAAAAAATAGTGGCGGAGGTATTGCATTTTTTTCAATTCGGACTATTTTTGTAAAACAATTCACAAATTCAGTGAATCAAAACACGATTGTGGATTGCCAATTCTCATCTTTTCACCTGCGCTTTTCATAAAAACTTACAACAGAGACTTGAAGAGCCAAAAACCTTACATCACTTTTGCCATGAGACACTGGGAAAAGAATAACAAAAAAGAACTCCGCCGTCCAGAAGATCGCGATTTCCGTCAACAAGATCAAGAATTCAAAAAGAAAAAACTAAAACCTTTAGAAAAATCAAAGTACCGCGTAAAAGGGTACTACGATCAGGAAGACGAATAAGCTATCCAACAATAAAAAAGCCCTCACGATTCGTTCGTGAGGGCTTTTTTAGTTTTTAGCCATCCTGATTTCCAGGTCGTACACGGCGCCGCCATCCAATAATATACCTGTTTTTTCAAGGGTTTTTAGACCAGTCATTTGCACCCTGACGGTATAGGTTGCCGGGGTTGAATTGAAGGAACAACGCCCGTCGTGAGTGGTCACCCGGCCAAGCATTTTGTCATCATCGCGTTTCAACAAAACGGTAGCTCCCTGTACAGGAATATTGCCCTGGCCTTTTTCCAAAATCCGTACTCTCAGGGTAGCTTTGGTGGTGTCTGCCCCTTCTCCGCTTTCCTTAAACGACATGATGCTGCTTTCTGCCAGGCTTGCTGCTTCAGCCTGAAAAGTTGGGGCAGATTTGGCCGTTACGGTATTCTGGGCATTGGCCAGGTTACCCAGGCATAACAGGCCCAACGCCATTGTATACCGGAATGCTGAAATACTCATAGCTGTTGTTTGATTTGGAATGGGATAAAATGCCGTTATTTTTTGATCCAAAGAGCTGGATTCATCCGCTCTTTTTGCTGCCAAACTTCGAAGTGAAGCTCAGAAGTGCCGGTAATGTTGTTCGTACTTACCTGACCAATTTGTTGCTTGGCTTTAACATCCTGGCCCTTTGATAACGATGTGGAGGCCAGATTGGTATACACCGTATAGTAATCGCCATGTTGCAGGATTACGGTGTAATCATGCCCTGGTACGAACTGAACACCTGCCACCTTGCCATCAGCCACACTGCGCACTGCGGCGCCTTCCTCTGTACGGATATCTACCCCATTATTGGTGATTTCGATGTTTTTCAACGTGGGGTGTTTTTGTTTGCCATATCCTCTGGATACGAAGCCACTTTCAACCGGCCAGGGTAAACGACCCTTGTTTTTTTGAAAATTGAGCGTCAGGTTGTCTGCAGCGGCCACCACATTTTCTACCGCAGGTGCGGGCGCTGGCACGGGTGGGGGAGAGGGGTCCGGGCCTTTGGCGGGTTTGCTGTCAGTGACTTTTTCGGCAGGTTTTGGTGCTGGTTTAGGAGGGGCTTCAGCCACCGGTTTGGGTTTGCTGCGTGCTTCTTCTACCCGTTTGCGCACTTCTTCCTGGATGATGGTTTCAATAGCATTGTTCAGGGCTTCGTGTGCTTCACGCTTTTTTTCCAGGTCAGATTTCAACCGGGATTCATCTTTACCTAACTCTTTAAGCATCACATCTTTCTCAGTCAACTCTTCTGAAAGCGTGGTTTTCTGACCTTGAATTGAGGCCAGCAGGTTTTCCTTTTCGATTCTGGTTTCCTGTAATCCCTGATTTTTTTTAGCCAGCATTTCCTGGGTAAGCCGGATAGCTTCTGCTTGTTCGCGGCGCCGTTCGTCATATTTCCGCAGGAAAAGCCAGCGGCGGAATGCCTGATTCAGGTTGTTTGCCGAAAGGATGTACAATATAGGATTGCTGAGCGTTTTACGGCGGAAGGCATTACGGACGGTTTTACCATACTCTTCGCGCATGTTGGCAATGTCGCTGGAAAGAGAACCAATAACCACCTGATTGCGCGAAATGCCGTCTTCTGCTGCCGTTATTTCTGCTTCCAGGGTTTGAATCAGGGCTTCCCGACTTTGGATTTGACTTTGCAGGGCTATGTAGCGGTCGTAGGCTGCCTCCCGATTTTTGGCGGTTTTGTTGATCATCCGCTGGGTGGTTTCAATATCCCGGATGATTTTCTTGCGTTTTTCTTCCAAATCTTTTTTGGTTTGCGACCAACCCTGGGTTGGCGCAAATGCCAATGCGAATAACCACACCAGTGTAAGGATAAAGTATCCTGTTCCCGATTTTTTGTGCTGGTTAGTCCACGCGTTCATAGTGTTTGGGTATCTCAAACCTGAATGATTTGGGTGTATTGATTTCAAGGTCATTCATTTCGATGGAAATATTCATCTCGCCGGTGTCCGGGCTGAATGCCTTCATAGTGCGAAGATAGGGAAACCAGCCGGCTTTTGCGTCTTTTTTGTAGTTTCCGAAGGAAACAGACACAGTTTGGGCATTCCTGGGCTGCACAAAAATTTCCTGTTGGAGCCGGTAAGCTTCGCCATCCAAACGATAATCTGCAGCATAACGTCCGTTACTTCCCGAGAGTTGATGATTGCCATCTTTGATGTCAGCAGCAAGTGTCATATCCGGGAAGTACCAGGGTGATGCCAGTAAAAGACTTTGGATAAGCTCAAAACCGGCCGGCAAACTGTATTCCCTTTGAAGAGATTCCAGCCCTTTCACGGAATAGGTCTTTTCGATCCGGTTGAGGAGGTAAACTGAGTCGCGTGTAACCATAGCCCGGGCAGCTTCAAGGCCAAATTTCTTTACATTAAGCCAAAGCACACTGTCTCTCACCCAAATCAGGTTGGCTGTTGCGGCTATTGACTGGCCATTGCCTTCCAGATACAATTTTGCCTGAGCGTTTAGGGTTTTAACGGCTTCTCTGGTGCTGGGTTCCAGTTTTTTCTTCAGAAAAGAAACGCTTTTGGGCTCCAGTGATTCAGTGTTGTTGCCACCCGCTTTTTTGCGGCAGCCGGAATCTTTGGCAGAGATACCTAAAAGTAATACCAGAAGAAGTCCCCAATATGGTTTATGCATAATCCAGATTTAAAAGTGCTGCCTGCAATTCACTAAGGGCATGACGATCGCCGGCTTGTTTGCTTATTTCGATGCCCATTTGATAGGTTGAACGGGCATTTTCAGTATCGGAAAGACTTTCGTACAATTTTCCGAGGTGATAATACAACCCTACATACCCTGCATCTGTTTCCTTTAAACGCAAATAATACGAAAGTGCTTGTGCCTGGTCACCGGCATTTTCATATTCTTTTGCAAGTGCAAACAAAACAAAGGTGTCGTTAGGGCTGGAGTCCAGCAGTTGAAGGAGATAAGGCAATCTTTGGCTCATTTTTTTGAAAATTATGAAGACTAAAGCGCAGTTTTTCCCAAAAATCCTGATCATCTCCATACCTTTGCGCGCCCACAAAAGTAGTGGCTATTTTAACAATGAAATTATTGGTCTGCATTTCTCAAACACCTGACACCACCGCGAAGGTTTCGTTCAATGCCGATGGCACGGAATTCAACGCTGCAGGTGTACAGTTCATCATGAACCCATACGATGAGTGGTACGCACTTGTGCGCGCCTGCGAACTTCGTGAAACCCTTGGCGGAACAGTTGTTGCCCTGAATGTTGGGCCTGCTGCCAACGAAACCACCATCAGAAAAGCGTTGGCCATTGGTGCGGATGAAGCGGTACGCATTGACTGCGATCCCAAAAGTGCCGGTTTTGTGGCCAAACAAATTGCGGAATACGCAAAAAATGAGGCTTTCGATATCATCTTTTTCGGTAAAGAAACCATTGACCATAATGGTTCAGAGGTGGGCGCCATGGTTGCTGAACACCTTGACCTTCCGTACGTATCCTATGCTTCCAAGCTGGATCTGAATGGCTCGGTGGCTACCCTGGAACGCGATATTGAAGGCGGAGTGGAAACCCTGGAGGTAGACCTGCCTTTCGTGGTTAGCGCTGCAAAAGGAATGGCTGAACAGCGTATCCCCAATATGCGTGGCATTATGACTGCGCGCACAAAACCACTCAAGGAGGTGCCAGCAGTGGCTTTTGAAGACAATGCAAAAGCCGTACAGTTTACTTTGCCGCCAGCAAAGGCCGGGGTCAAACTCATTCAACCAGATCAAATGGACGAATTGGTTCGTTTGCTGCACGAAGAGGCAAAAGTGATTTAATTCCCCTCATTCCTAAACATTCACCACATTTTATATATGGTTCTGGTATTTGCGGAGTCTCCGCGTGGACAATTTAAAAAATCGGCTTTTGAAGCCGTCACCTATGGCCGGAAAGTAGCAGATGCATTGGGTACCACCTGCGCTGCGCTGGTATTGGGCAATGCGGCCAATGCCGGTCAACTTGGTCAATATGGCGCTGCTAAGGTATTTCAGGTAACTGATGCTGCCTTTGATGCTTTCGATAGTCAGGCTTACGCTGCGGCTATTGCCGAGGTTGCCGGTAACAACGGGGCTAAAGTGGTTGTACTCAGCCATTCCTCTACCGGAAAATCCGTTGCCGGACGTTTGGCTGTTCGGCTCAATGCCGGGCTGGTTTCCGGTGTAAACAGTCTGCCAAGTGCGCAAGGCAACAACCTTCGGGTGAAAAAGTCTGTATTTTCCGGCAAGGCTATCGCTGAATATGAAATTACCAGCGAGGTAAAAGTAGTTTCACTCATGGGCAATGCTGTGAAACCCGAAAATCTGGGCAGTGCAGTGGCTGCAGAAGCCATTTCTGTTGGCTCATCCAAAGGCCGTATCCGGGTTAAATCTGTTAAAACCCAGGAGGGCACCGTGCCACTTCCAGAAGCTGAAATCGTGGTTTCTGCCGGTCGTGGTATGAAAGGGCCTGAAAACTGGGGTATTGTGGAAGAGCTTGCTTCAACGCTTGGCGCCACCACGGCATGCTCCCGTCCGGTAGCTGATGCACACTGGCGTCCGCACCACGAGCACGTAGGACAAACAGGTATTGCCATTCGTCCAAATCTGTATTTTGCTATAGGAATTAGTGGCGCCATCCAGCATTTGGCCGGGGTAAACAACTCAAAGGTAATCGTGGTCATCAACAAGGATCCGGAAGCGCCTTTCTTTAAGGCAGCCGATTATGGTGTAGTGGGCGATTTGTTTGAGGTGGTTCCGCAGCTTAATGCAGCCATCAAGAAGTTTAAAGCTGGTTAAGAAGGTAGGGACGACCTCTTTTTTTGATCACATCCTGCATAAAACCAATCCCAATATTCCAAATCCAATTCAGTAATGAGACGCATTGAACTTGAAATTGTGGCCCTTTCGCATAGCATGACCCAATCGCATAACTATGCGGTGGTGTTGGGAGAACGCCGTGGAAAACGCCGCTTGCCCATTGTAATCGGAAGTTTCGAAGCACAGGCCATTGCTGTGGCGCTGGAGCGAATGGTGCCTAACCGCCCGCTTACCCATGATTTGTTCAAAAATGCCTTCGACGTTTTTGATATACAGCTTAAAGAGGTGATTATCAGCAACCTGCTTGACGGGATTTTTTATGCCAGGCTGGTTTGTGTTAAAAACGGTGAGTTGTTTGAGATTGACTCCCGCACCTCCGACGCTATAGCCATGGCCGTTCGTTTTGAATGCCCGATCTTTACCTACGATTTCATTTTGGAAGCGGCGGGTGTTATTCTGGAAGAACAGGAAGGCGGAGGGTTCTCTGCGGTGCCTGCTCCTACTGAATTGGATGAAGATGCCATTGAATCCTGGCCAATGGACGCTCTTCGCGGACGATTACAGGAATCGCTGGACAACGAGGAGTATGAAATTGCGGCCAAAATCCGGGATGAGTTAAAAAGAAGGGAAGCGAAAGATTAAACCCTGGTTTAAGATCCCTACAAATTCATATGCGTGGAAATACGTGGTTTGAACTGACCCGTGTTTCCGCGCTTTTTTTTTAAGGGTTAGATCCAGCACTTTTGAGCCAGACTTGCCAAATCGTATGAATACTACCTCTTTGTTTAGTAATTTCACCACGATTATGCTGTAAAGTTCAACCTATCCAATGCAGAAAACAATCATTTCATTGCTCGTTCTACTTTGGACCATTCCTGTAGTATTCGCCCAAAAACCAGTGTTGGTCATCCCAACTGGTCATAGTTCGGGGGTACATTCCTTTTCCTGCTCGTCAGACGGAAAATTTTTTCTGACCGCCGGAGGTGATAACCTGGTTAAAATCTGGAACAATAAGGGACAGGAACTGCGCACATTTAAGCCTGAAGATACTGAATACAGGCAAGTGCAAATCTCTCCGGACGGGACCCAAATGCTGGCAGCCTATTGTCAAGAGAACAATAATGCCTGGATTCTGGATGCCTTCACAGGTGAAACATTGTTTATCCTGGAAGGCCAGGAACAGCCCTTGCAGTTGGCCATTTATTCCCCCGATGGCAAAATAGCAGCAACTGCGGATCAGGCAGGCAGTATTGCGCTTTGGAATACAAAAAATGGAAAACTGATGCGCCGGTGGAAAGGTCATAACACCAATATAACCTCCCTGACTTTTTCGCCGGATGGGAAACTGTTGGCAAGCTATTCCTCCGATGGACTTTCCCAAATCTGGCATGCCCAAAATGGAGCAAAAAATGCCGTGCTTTCCCAGGCATTGTCAAAAGATAGTTTGAGGGTATTGGCGTTTTCCCCCGACCGTAAAACGCTGTTTGTAAGCTCGCCCCAATCCACTTTTTCCATCTCCCTTTGGTCGATGGAGACGCGACAAATTTTGGCCACTACAACAGGATTAAATGGTATTTTTTCACCGGATGGCCAGTATCTGTGTGTATTCAAATTTAACGGAGCTGCCATTCTTCCGGCCAATGATCTGAACGGCACTCCGCTCCATATGTTGGTCGCCCCGATGATGCCAACAGATGTGGCCATCCCTTTTTACGACCAAAAAGGCTTTTTCCTGCCCGATGGAAAAAGTATCCTGCTGATCAACTACAATTATCGTCCCACAATATATGATTTCCGAACGAGTGAAGCACTATGGGATATGAAAGGGTATGCCCAGCCGGTGCAAAGTGTGTCGTTCTCGCCTGATGGAAAAACCTGTCTGGTGGGAAGCCTACACGACATCGCAGCCTGGGATCTGGAGAAGGGCCAAAACGACAGACGCCTGAAGGGACATGTAGGCGATGTACGGCAGGCCAGATATACACCTGATGGCCAACATATCGTGTCGGTGGGAAACGACTATGGGGGGCTTGTATGGGATGCACAAAGCGGTGAAAACCTGTTTAATGCATCCGGCATAGGGGTTTTCCCGCTGCAAACCTATGCAGGAATTTTGGCCATTTCCCCGGATGGTCAATACTTTGCCAAAGGGCATAGCCCAAGTTGGGAAGAGAGTTCCTCACCGGTAAGCCTTTGGAATGTGAAAGACGGTACCCTGCGGGGTATGGTCGGAGCCGGCGGGGATAGTTTGATGGCATCCATTTACGATCTGGCTTTTTCCCCGGACGGGAAATGGCTTGCAGTGCTGGATTTAGCAGGACTACACCTCTGGGATCTTGCTGCTGAAAGGTGGGTTTGGCGAAGTAAACCTGATTTTTCGGGTTTCAAATCCGTGGCTTTTTCCCCAGATGGCGCTCAATTGGTTACCGGCACCGAAGCAGGCTTTTATCAGTACTGGAATGCACAAACAGGGAAGTTGACTGGAGAAAAAAGAACCTATGCTGAAAAAGAAGAAATCACTTATGGGGAAGACCTTTGGTTAGCCGGCCAAGGCTACAGCGGCGCCTCCGATCTTGTTTTCAGTAAGGATGGTAAGTGGTTGGCGGCGCCGGGGCCGGGCAAGACCATCCAGGTTTGGGATGTTGTCAATTGGAGCTTGGTGTATTCACTTTCAGGGCACGACAATGTCATCAACAGTCTCGACTTTTCCCCTGACGGCCGTTGGATTATTTCCGGTTCAGCCGACAATACTACCCGG
The DNA here is from genome assembly GCA_035299505.1 of Saprospiraceae bacterium. GTDB lineage: Bacteria > Bacteroidota > Bacteroidia > Chitinophagales > Saprospiraceae > M3007. The sequence goes on from DATGWL010000101.1 coordinate 16,639, forward strand.
ATTTGGGATCTGAAAAAGGGGACTGAAGTTGCCAAAATCATCCATTTATCGGGAGATAATTGGGTAGTTACCACTCCTTCAGGTCTGTTTGATGCCTCTGAAGGCGCCAGGAAGATGATGTATTATGTGGTTGATTATCAGAGAGAAAAGGTGGTTATTGGTTTGGAGCAATTACAGGAACGCTACTGGCAACCTGGGCTTTTGGCCGCCATTCTGGGCCGGTCGCCATATCCTGTACGGGATGTGGGGGCCTTTGACAATCTTCCATTATTCCCATCTATTGAGCAAAGCACCCGCATCGAATTTGACCAACTACACATTCGCTTGCGCGAGCGCAATGGCGGCTTGGGAAAACTAAACCTGATCATTAACGGGATTACCAGGGCGGAAGATCTCAACCCGGAACGCAATAAGGACCTCAAAATCGATCTGAAGCGTTTTTCCAGGTTCCTGCGGGCAGACACCGCAAATACCATCGAATTGGAGGTGTATGAAGCGAAAAATAACCTGAAAAGCGGAACATATCTGCTTCATTATCTGGTATCCGTAAAAAAGCGCGGGGAAGGCAATGAGGAAACACCAACGGTGAACGATTGCCAAATGCCGCGGCATTTATACCTGATTGTGGTAGGGACCTCCCTTTATCCGCAGGGCGTGGATTCCCTTCCATCTGCTAATGAAGATGCCCTTGAAATGGCCAGGGTGCTGCAGGAAGCGGGTAAGCAATTATACGACGACCGGGTACACCTCAAATTACTGGCCACCAGGGGCGGAGAGTCACCCAGCAAAGCCAATATTGCCGCCGCCTTTGAAGCTTTTAAATCGGCCAGCGTATGCGATGTGCTGGTGGTCTTTTTTGCCGGACACGGCTCCAATTGGGGCAAGGATGGAGATAAATCCAATTTTTACTACCTCACGCAGGACATCACCTTTAATAAACTGAACGACGAAGGCATCCGGAAAGCCTTTGCCATCTCCGATCAGGAACTGAAAGACTGGATGCGGGAGATCCCAGCCGAGAACAAACTGTTGATCCTGGATGCCTGCAATTCCGGACAGGCGGCCATCAATATGGGCGGAGTCATTGCGCGCGACATGGATCCGGACAAGATCGTTGCTTTTAACCTGATGAGTGGCAACTCTGGCAGTTATGTCATTTCCGGCAGTTCGGAAAGCGGGGCCAGTTTTGAATCGGTGGTGTTTGGGCACGGATTGTTGACCTATAGTTTATTGGAAGGCATCAATGGTACAGCGCTGGATGGCACCAAGGTGGATGTGCTTCCTTTATTGCTCAAATCCTACAAAAGGGTAGGGGAGTTGGCGAAAAGTTTGGGTAAAGAACAAACCCCCATCATCGCCAAGCCGCGCGGGAATGCCAGTTTTTATGTAGGCAGGAACGACGGCAATATCAAAATTGATTTGCCGGAAACCAAGCCAATGGTGATCCGGAGTGTCTTTTTTGAACAGGGAACTTTCAGCGACCAGCTGAGTTTGACAAAATCGGTCAACGCCGCCTTCCGGGGCAAGGAAATAAGAGGCAAGCAAGCCCCCTGGTTCTACTCCGATATTCCGGAACATCCGCAGGGTTTTACGGTGCGGGGCGCCTACACCAGTCAGCCTGACAAAACGGTGAGTGTCCGGTGCAGCGTGTTGAAAGGAGAAACGCCTCTTGGTGAGCCGTTTACCGTGAAAGGCCCTAATGATGCCAGGGCTTTGTCGGAGATGATTGTGAAGGCAGCCAAGCCGTTGATTAGGCTAAAGTAACATCCTATTGATATCCCTTTACTTAAAAATCATGTGAATGATGAAACCCTGGACTTTTTATGCGCTTTTCCTGTTCCCTTGCTTTGTGCTGGCACAAACACCGAGGCTGGTGGTGCCGGTAGGGCATATTGGTTACATTGCAGATATTACCATATCGACAGACAGGAAATGGGTTTTAACCAGCAGTCCTATTGATGGAACCAAATTGTGGGATCAAAAAGGCAGAGTAGTGACAACCGTGCCTGCGTTGAGCTATGTAAATGCTTTTTCACCGGACGGGCAGCACTTTTTAACAGCAGATACAGGTAATACCTTGGTGATGTGGGACCTGTCCGGCAGGCTAAAGCAACGGTTTTCAGGGCATTCTGGCAGGGTAGATTTTGTAGCCTTGACGCCCGATGGGAAATCAGTTGTTTCCAGCGACGATCGCGGGAAAATGATTTTTTGGAATTTGGAAGGTAAGCAACTGCGTACAATTTCAGATATTAGGAATCCCACTATCACACAGGATGGTAAATTTATTGTTTCGGCCGATAAATACACGGTTTTTATCCGGGATATTAAAGGAAATCTGATTCTTCAGTTTGAGGATCCAGCGCTTAAAGAAGCTGAGCAGAATAGCAGGCGAGATCTTGGGAACGGAGCGTATCTGATTATACCTACAGAGAGTTTTTTTACCTCCGTTTCCATATCACCAGACCAAAAGTATATTGTCACAGGCACCTACGATGGGCAGGGGGCTATTTGGAGTTGGCAAGGCGAAAAGCTACATGAATTCAGATCATCAAGCGTGATTGACATCTCGCCCGATGGCGGGCATCTGCTATCATTTGCCTATAACTCAAATTCTGCCCAGTTAATGGATTGGAGCGGCCAGGTAATACAAATTTTTACGTTCAAAGGAATGGTAGGGAATGCCAGGTTTACCCCGGATGGGAAAAATGTTCTGATTTCCATTGAAAAGAATTTGTTTCAATTAGACCTGCAAGGCCACATTGTAAAAGCTTTTACCGGCCATTCCCTGGATATTCTATCGCTTGCTTTATCGCCCGACAATACCTTTCTGGCAGCTGGTTGCTGTGATAATTATTCCGCGCGTATATGGAAGTTTAAAGAAGGCAAGGCGCAGGGTTTCAATTATGAAGGACAACCCTTGTTTCGCCATTGTTTTGAGGCTCCAATTACCATTTCACCGGATGCCAAAATGATCCTGAACGTGAGGGACAATAATGTGGCTCAACTTTGGGACCTCAATGGGGTGCCGATTCAAACCTTTATTGACCAGGAAGAATCCATATCGGCACTAGCTTTTACACCGAACGGGAATGAAATAATAACCGGAAACAGATTGTATAGGGCCAGAAAATGGAACATAGATGGCCAGGAATTGCATAATTATCCGATGGATATGGTTAATTCATCTGTGGAATCAGTGGATAATTCTTCAGACAATACAATGGTGGTAACCGGAAGTGCTAATTTGGACAATCAGGTGCGGATCTGGAATACAAGCGGGGACTTATTGCGTAAGTTTTCAACCGAGGTGAATCAAATTTACGATGTCAAGTTTTCACCGGATAATAAAACCGTGCTGGTGGGTGGTTACGAGCCAATAGCACAGTTATTTGACCTTGACGGTAACAAATTGGTTGATTTTCGTGGACATTCAGGCAGCATCAAAAGTGTTTCTTTCTCCATAGACGGAAAACTTGTTCTGACAGGAAGCGTTGATGGAACAGCCAGGATTTGGAATTTGAATGGCCATGAGCTTCAGCGATTTGTTGGCCATGAAAATGCGATTTTCGAGGCTGTATTTTTTTCTAAAGGGAAAATGGTTCTGACCGGAAGTAGGGATAATACCATGAAGCTTTGGGATGTTCAAACAGGGGCCAACCTTGCTACATTGATTTTTATAGATGCAGATGACTGGGTGGTAACTACCCCTAATGGGCTTTTTGACGCCTCCGATGGCGCTAAAAGGCTCATGTTTTATTTGTCGGAATATAAGGATGAGCAAGTTGTAATTGGCCTTGAGCAACTTCAGGAACGTTACTGGCAGCCCGGGCTTTTAGGCGCTATTATGGGGCTTACTCCTTTCCCCGTGCGTGATGTTGGAGTGTTTGACAACCTACGTTTGTTCCCTGCCTTTGACGAAAGCACCCGTATTGAATCAGGTCAGTTGCATATCAAACTCCGGGAGCGCAATGGTGGATTGGGCAAATTAAGTCTGATTATCAATGGCGCCAGGCGAGAGGAAAATCTCAACCCCAATCAAAAAAAAGACCTTAAAATAGATCTGAAAACCTATGCAAAGTACTTCCGTACGGATACCCTGAATACCATAGAACTGGAAGTTTATGAATCACAGAATTTTCTGAAAAGCGAACCTTATATCCTTCAATATCAGGCATCTGTGAATAAACGGGGAGAAGGAGAAAACGCCAGACAGGTGGTTGCAGATTGCCAAAGTCCGAGGCATTTATACCTTATTGTTGTGGGTACTTCCTTGTATCCTCAGGGAGTGGATTCCTTGCCTTCTGCTCAGGAGGATGCCGTTGAAATGGCAAGGGTACTTTCCGAAAGTGGAAAACAATTGTACGACGACCGCGTACACCTGAAGTTATTGTCTACCAGGGCTGGAATGATTCCCAGCAAGTCCAATATCGAAGCCGCCTTCAGAGCTTTTCAGGATTCGGCGAATGTATGTGATGTGCTGGTGGTATTTTTTGCCGGTCACGGCTCCAACTGGGGCAAAGAGGGCGATAAATCCAATTTTTATTACCTCACCAAAGACATTACCTTTAACAAACTAAACGACGATGGCATCCGGAAAGCTTACGCCATTTCCGATCAGGAACTGACAGAGTGGATGACTAAAATTCCGGCGCAAAATCAATTACTTATTTTGGACGCCTGCAATTCAGGCCAGGCCGCCATCAACATGGGAGGCATTGTGTCCCGCAATCTCGACCCGGATAAAATACTGGCTTTCAATCTAATGAGTGGCAATACAGGCAGCTATGTTATATCCGGTAGTTCGGAAAGCGGCGCCAGTTTTGAATCGGAGGTGTATGGGCATGGATTGTTGACCTACAGTTTGCTGGAAGGTATTAATGGAACGGCACTGGATGGCAGCAAAGTGGATGTGTTGCCTTTGTTGCTCAAATCCTACAAAAGGGTAGAGGAGCTGGCACAAAGTCTGGGCAAGGAACAAACCCCCATCATCGCCAAGCCGCGCGGGAATTCCAGCTTTTATGTGGGCCGGAATGACGGTAGTATTCAGATTGATTTGCCGGAAAGCAAGCCAATGGTGATCCGTAGTATCTTTTGGAATCAAAACAGCTATGTTGACCATCTTCGTATAGCGGAGGAGCTGAATACAATTTTCCTTAGTAAGGTTATAAAAGGCAAACAAGCGCCTTGGTTTTATTCCGATATTCCTGAGCATCCGCAGGGATTTTCGGTACGGGGAACCTATCTGGAGACATCGGATCATCAGGTAAGGGTTAAGGGTTGTTTAATCTATGGAGAAACACCCGTAGGAGAACCATTTGAAGTTGCTGGTACAAATAACCCCAAAGTAATAGCTGATTTGATTTATAAAGCGGTAAGGCCTGGGATAAAGCTGAAGTGACCTCCTGATTATCTAAAAAAACCTACATCATGAAACCGAGGATATTTCTTGCACTTCTCCTGTTCCCATACTTTTTGCTCGCCCAAACCCCCAAACTGGTGATACCGGTAGGTCATACTCAGGGTGTAAACGGAGTGGCCCTGTGGCCCAACGGCAAGCTTGTGCTCACTGGAAGTAGTGACAAAACCGCTAAATTGTGGGATATGAAGGGGCGGGAACTTCAAACTTTTAGCGGACATACTGCTGGCATCCATGCAGTAGCCTTTTCACCGGATGGAAGCCAGGTTTTGACGGGCAGCGCCGACAGCACAGCCAGGCTTTGGGATCTGTCAGGAAAATGTTTGTCTACTTTTCAAGGTAGCATGGGAGGTATTACAGCAGTATTGTTCACCCCGGATGGACAAAATTTGCTTACGGGCAGCGAAGACGGACTGATCAGGAAATGGGATTTGTCCGGTCGTTTGTTGCAAACTTTTATGGGTTTAGGCGACCCTGTTACGTCTGTTTCAATAAGCAAGGACGGTAAAATGTTGGTTGGCGCGGCCCAAAACAAGGCCATGTTATTGAGTCTCACCGGTTCCCTTTTCGGAACAATTACGGATCCCGATGCCACAATAACCTCGGTTGCTTTTTCCGCAGATGATACAAGGATATTGACAGGAAATAAAAAAGGGAATGTGAGATTATGGGACTTGGCCGGCAACCTAATCAGGCTCTTTGAAACACGTAAACGACGCTCTATTTTTGCTGTTGCATGTTCTCCGGATGGTAAAAAGGTGGTAACAACCCATACAGAAGGCAGAGTGACTGTATGGGACATGAACGGCACAGAATTATTGGTCTTCAAAGATCACGACTTCTCCTTCCCGGTCCTTTCAGTTGCATTTTCCACGGATGGTCAGAAAATACTGACTGGCAGCGGAAGTGGAGAGGCCATGTTGTGGCAAATGGATGGAAGCTGCCTGCAAACCTTCCGGGGGCACACTTCATGGGATCTTTCCCTAGCTTTTTCCCCATCCGGTAAACAATTGCTGATTGGGCGGGATGATGGTTCATTGCGGCTTTGGGATTTATTTGGCAGGGAAACAAAGTCCTTCGGCAACCGGGAATTTTCCATGCTCTCCGTAGCCTTTTCTTCGGATGGAAAACAGATGGCAGCTGGCGATGTGGCAGGTGGAATCTGGGTTTGGCCTGATCAGGATGATCAGGCCGTGTTGTTTGACAACAGTTCATCTGTTTGGGCCTTGAGCTTTTCTCCAGACGGGAACCAAATCTTAACCGGAACAGGAAACGAGGAAGAGCCATCCAAATTATGGAACAAAGACGGCCAATTACTTAAAACCTTAAACGATCATACTTCCGAAGTACATACAGCGGCTTTTTCGCCGGATGGAAAATATGTACTCACCGGAGGACTGGACAGCACGGTATGTTTATTTACGGCATCCGGCAAGTTGGTCAAACGTTTGGGTGGCTATTCCGCCAGGATAGAATCCGTGGCCTTTTCACCGGATGGAACGCAAATACTGACGTGTTGCGCAGACTCCACCGTGAAACGAATGGACCTCAGCGGCAAAATCCTGCAAACCTTTAGAGGGCAGTCATCTGCCATGTTTTCTCCAGACGGGAAACAAATCCTGACCCACGATGAAAGTTCTGATTGGCCTGTTTTGTGGGATCTGAGTGGCCGGCCGGTGAATTCCTTTAAGGGGCACAACGATGGTATACTGGCAGCAGCATTTTCACCAAACGGGAAATTTTTGGCCACCAGCAGTCTGGATAAAACCACCAAAATCTGGGATATCCACACGGGGCTGGAACTTGCTACTTTAATTGCTTTAGATTCTACAGATTGGGTTGTGACCACCCCTTCCGGACTTTTTGATGCTTCAGATGGCGCCAGAAATCTCATGCATTACGTGGTGGATTTGAATCAGGAAGAAATCGTTATAGGTCTGGAACAAATACAGGAGCGCTACTGGCAACCAGGGCTTTTAGGCGCTGTTTTGGGGCTTACACCTTATCCTGTGCGGGATGTTGGCGTTTTTGACCGCCTTCGTCTATTTCCCGCATTCGACGACAGTACCCGCATTGAATCGGACCGTTTGTACATAAAACTACGGGAGCGCAATAGCGGTTTGGGGAAGTTAAGCCTGATCATCAATGGTATTACCAGGGCGGAAGATCTTAATCCTGAACGCAAAAGGGATTTTACCATTGATTTAAAGCGTTTTTCCAGGTTTTTGCGTTTGGATTCCCTCAATTCCATTGAGTTGGAGGTGTATGAATCTGGAAACGAGCTCAAAAGCGAGCCATACCAACTGTTTTACCAGGCTATGGTGCAAAAGCGCGGGGAAGGCAGTGAAGAAGCTGCAATTGCCAACGATTGCCAAACGCCGCGCCATTTATACCTGATTGTAGTTGGCACCTCCCTTTATCCGCAGGGAATGGATTCTCTTCCATCTGCCAACGAAGATGCGCTTGAAATGGCCAGGGTGCTGCAGGAGGCTGGCAAGCAATTATACGACGATCGGGTACACCTCCAATTACTGGCTACCAAAGGAGGCGAATCCCCCAGCAAGGCCAATATTGAAGCAGCTTTCCAGGCTTATAAAAAAACCAGTGTTTGTGATGTACTGGTAGTCTTTTTTGCCGGACATGGCGCAAATTGGGGCAAAGACGGCGATAAATCCAATTTCTATTACCTCACAAAGGATATTTCTTTCAGTAAATTAAACGACGAAGGTGTGCGTAAAGCCTATGCCATTTCGGATCAGGAATTGAAAGACTGGATGCGGGAAATCCCGGCTGAAAATAAATTGCTGATCCTTGATGCCTGCAATTCCGGCCAGGCTGCCATCAACATGGGCGGTATCATTGCCCGCAACATGGATCCGGATAAAATACTGGCTTTCAACCTGATGAGTGGCAATACCGGCAGCTATGTCATATCCGGCAGTTCAGAAAGCGGCGCCAGTTTTGAATCGGAAGTATTTGGGCATGGCTTGCTGACCTATAGTTTGCTGGAAGGGATTAATGGAACAGCATTAGATGGAAGCAAGGTGGATGTATTGCCCTTGTTGCTCAAATCGTACAACAGGGTAGGGGAACTGGCCCAGAGCCTGGGCAAGGAACAAACCCCCATCATCGCCAAGCCGCGCGGGAATGCCAGTTTTTATGTAGGCCGGAATGACGGGAGTATTCAGATTGATTTGCCGGAAAGCAAGCCGATGGTGATCCAGAGCTTTTTGTTTGATAGTCAATCTTATGTTGACAACCTGAATGTTACAGAATCTCTGAATACCCTTTTCCGGAGTAAAGTTATAAAGGGCAAACAAGCCCCATGGTTTTATTCAGACATACCACGGCATCCGCAAGGATTTAGCGTAAGGGGCATCTACACTGTTCAGGCAGACAAAAAAGTGAAGGTTCAGGGGAGGCTCATTAAAGGAGATACACCACAGGGAAAGCCATTCACCATCGTTGGCGAGCCCAATGCCAGGTCATTGGCCCAACAAATTTATCAGGCGGTATGGATGGGCATAAAACTGGAATAGCAGGTAGATACACGTGGTTTTTTAAAACCGGTATTTTTGCGCTTACAATCCACACCTGAGTTGCCTCAATTTTGTGGGAAAAAGGAGGATTACTTTGCTACTAGTTCCTCCAACATTTTGATGCTGCTGGGGCTGGTCCAATTCCGATAACCTTCTTCCTCAGAAACAATCTGTCCGTTTTTGTCAATCAATAACGTGGTAGGCAGTGCCAGTACAAACACATTCACATAGCTGCCTTCCAAATGACCGAATTGAAAACTGAACTTATTTTTTTTCAGGTAAGACTGAATGGTAGTCACGGGTTCGTTGCTCACAGCCAGGAAATTGATCTTGTCTTTGAACTGCTGGGATGCTTTTTCAATGGATTGCATCTCGCTAACGCAAGGTCCGCACCAGGTGGCCCAAAAATTGAGAAAAACCGGTTTTCCGGCGAAGTCCGACAGCTTAACCGGCTTGCCATTCAGGTCGGTCATGTTCAGCCGGGAAATCCGGTCATTTGGATCAGCCGGCTTTTCCGGAACTTTGGTTGATTCTTTGGGGGCGCTGCATTGCCAGGCCAGCAGAGAAACCAACAGAACAAATTGAATTGATTTTGCAGAAAACATATTACAGTGTTTGTACAATCGGTGTAGTTTTACGCGACTTTATCGATGGTCTGAAAGGTTAACCTCTCCCTGGCCGATCGGGTCAAGCCCCGCCAAAAGTAGCAGTTTTTTAAATCTCACTCATGAACTATGCGTAATTCCGCACTACTTCTTTTGCTCGCTTTTTTGAGTTTTCAGACACTGTTTGCCCAAAATTACCCGGAAAACCCTGAGCCCGGCGCTTGTTATATCCGCTGCCCGATTGAAGAAATTTCAGAAATAGAAAAGGTGGTTGTAACCCCTTCCTATTTTGATTACAAGATTGTTCCGGCTGTGTACAAAACGGTTGAAGAACAGGTTTTGGTAAAAGAAGCTTCCAAACGTTTCGAATATGTTCCGGCTGTGTACCGTGAAGTAATTGACACCATCCTGGTGGAAGAACCAATCAGTAAGATCACGCTGGTGCCGGTAAAAACGCTCGACACCTTCGATGTCATTGAAATCCAGCCGGCTTTTGCCCGCTTTGAGTCCCGTCCGGCCTTGGCAGGTTGTAAATCCCTGATTCCAGGCGATTGTGATGTGATTTGTTATGTGGTTTATGATGCTATCAAAAAGGAAATTCCGGTTCGGAAAATTGCGGCTAAGCCAACTTTTACCCGCGAAACCCAAAAACCGAAATACAAAACCTACAAACGCCGGGAAATCGTAACGCCTGCTACATACCGTGAGATTGAAATTCCGGCAGAATATATCACCGTGCAAAAACGTGTACTTGCCAAAGACGAAACGGTGGATTCCTTCCAGGTGAATGCCGTTGTTCGGGAGGAAGTCATTCAAGTGCGCGACATGCGCAATAGCGGCTCCAGCGATGGCTATGAGTGGCGTAAAATTGATTGCAAACTGCTGGATTACAACGTGTTGCCAATTTACTATGGTTTCAACAGCGACGTGCTGGATTCCAAAGCCAAAACGGTGATCGACAAAGAACTACTGGCACTTCTGATCAATAAACCTGAAATCCGGGTTGAGATCAATTCCCATACAGACTCCCGCGCCTCCGACGATTTTAATCTGGACTTATCTGAACGACGTGCCAAAGCTGTGGTTGATTACCTCGTTTCACGGGGAATCAAACGCTCCCGAATGGAGTATCATGGCTATGGTGAAACCCAACTCGTGAACCACTGCGGCAACGGCATTGAGTGCACGGAAGAACAGCACGCCAAAAACAGACGTACTGAGTTCAGGGTACTCCCCAGATAAGGGTCATCAGCAATCTACGCTCAATTTAATCAATCCATAAGGTGCCTGTGCCTTGTGCAGGTAATGTATTGTCACTATGTCACATTCAGCATATGAGAAAAACATTTGGATTGATCGCGCTAGGTTGCCTGTGGTGTTTGCCCGTCAGCTATGCTCAGGAACAAAATGCCGAACTGGTGATTCCGATAGGACACACAGATGGTATTACCTCCGTTGATGTGTCTCCGGACGGCCGTTACTGGGTAACCGGAAGTCTGGACCAAACCCTTAAGCTCTGGGATTGGAATGAAATGGAAATCCGAACCTTGTCGGGCCATTTGAAAAATGTGCTTTCTGTAGCCTTTTCTCCCAAAAATGAATCGGACCCCGAAGGCGGCCGCTATATTCTGAGTGGCAGCTCAGACAGAAGCGCCATCCTGTGGGACCGCAATGGTGTGCAGTTAGCCAAGTATTTTGAGGAAAAACAGGATGTAGTTGCAGTAGCATTTGCGCCGGGCGCTCCTGAAGTGCTGGTGGGGTTGCGTAACGGATTGATCCTGATTCTCAACATGCAACTCAAGGAAATTCGTCGGTACCAATATCCCGGGGAGGAACTTTACACGGCTATGTATTCGCCGGATGGACTCTTCATCGCTGCCACCGGGAAAGGGAAGCATACCGTACTGTGGAAGCGCAGCGGCTCTATCTCACCTGTGCATACATTTGGCTCAGCCCAGCCTATAACCTGCCTAAATTTCAGTCAAAGCAGCCAAACGTTGGTTACCGGCTCTGAAGATGGAACCGTTACGCTCTGGAAAATCAGCGGTGAAAAAGTTCGCTCCTACCAAACTGGCCAGTCTGTACGCTCCGTAGCCATTTCTTCGGACGGAGAAACTGTTTTAGCCGGTACCATAGATGGTAATCTTTGGATTTGGACATCTCAAAGTCAGGAACCTGTTCAAATTCGTAGTTTCAAAAGGGAGCTAAGTACCCTCCGATTTACCCCTGACGGCCGCTTTATTGTTTGTGCGAGTACCACAGATAATCGCGTCCATATCAGGCAGTTGAATGGTAAAATTTTCAAGCAACTCAGAGGATATACCAGCGCCGTCAAAGCCCTGGCTTTGTCTCCGGACGGCTCATCTCTTTTGGTGGCTCATGCGGATTCCACCGCCAAAATATGGGATATGAGGCGCCTGACGGTCAAGAACTTCGATTATCCGGGGCAGTTGGAAACAGTAGCTTTTTCACCGCCCACTCCAACCGATTCTATCGGCGGGCGGTTTATCCTGACGGGCTGCGAAGACCGGTTATGCCGATTGCAGAATGTTCAGGATCAGACCACTATACAGATACCCAGGGGTAACCAGGCTGTTTTTTCTGAAGATGGCCAGTACATTCTGACCGGAAACTCAGATGGCGCCGCACAATGTTGGCAAGTGGATACCAGAACCCTGGAACCTCTGGAACACACAGAAAGAAACGTTACGGCAATTGCTTTTTCTGAAGCGCCCGGCGCCAGGGCATTTGCCATTGGCAGCAGGGATGGCCGGGTAGTGTTTTGGGATTCACTTGGCGCCACTCCGGCTACCATTACCATAACAAATGGCGTATTCAGCGTCAGCTCCATGGCTTTTTCCAGCGATGGTCGTTACCTGGCTTGCGGATTGAAAGGAGGCTCCACCAAGGTGGTAGACCTTACCACTAAAACAGTGATAAAATCGAGTCAATCGCAAGGTTTGAGTAATATCGATGCTATTGCTTTTTTCCCGGATAAACCCAATAGCCAATCCCGAACTCAGGTAATTCTGCGCGCGGCAGGTAATGATGTAGAAATCTGGCACACTAAAACTGGCGCTGTAAATAAGTTTAAGGGGCATATTTCAGCGGTAACCTCGGTGGCATTCTCTTCTGACGGCGCCACGATATTTTCAGGCAGTCAGGACGGCACAGTCAAATTATGGGATGCCTACACTCAAAAGGAACTCGCAACCCTGGCCTCCATAGGAGCTACTGATTGGGCCGTAACTGCACCTTCCGGGCTGTATGATGCCTCCAACAATGCCATGAAATTGATGCATTATGCTGTGGGAATGGATGTGGTGGTTTTGCGCCAGCTCAAAGAGCGCTATTGGGAGCCTGGATTGCTGGCTAAAATCATGGGCTTTACTCAGGATACTGTAAGAGCCATAGCCAAATTCGACTCTGTTGCTTTATTTCCTACCGCTCAATTGAAGATTACTGATGAAAAACTGGAGATCACGCTTTCAGAGCGAAGCGGCGGAAATGGTAAGTTAAGTCTTATCATCAATGGCAAACGGGTGGCCTCTGACATCAATCCGCCAGATCCGGCTACCGGAAAACGATTGCTCAAAATACCGCCTGTGAACCTGACGCAGTATATCCGCTTAATGCGCTCAGACACAACCAATACAGTGGGGGTTATTACATACAACCGCGATAACACCCTGAGAAGTCAAACCTTTGAAGTGCCGTATGAGGTAATAAAATCCAGAGGAGAAGCTGGCAACACCAACACCCCCTCAACACCCCAGGGCTCAGATTGCAGATCTTCCAAGCAGCATATTTTCCTGATAGTAGTAGGCACCTCCCGTTATCAGGACACGACGCAAAACCTGGTATACCCGGATCAGGATGCTGCGGCGATTGCAGAAGCGCTTACTGCAACCGGAATTGCCATGTTGGGTGAGGCTAATGTGCATACAAGGTTGTACACAACTAATAAAACAGATAAATCCTATGCCAGCAAAGCCAATATTGCCGAAGGTTTTCAGGAGGTAGCGCAGTTGGCAACACCATGCGATTTGGTTATCGTGTACTTTTCAGGTCATGGATCAACCTGGGGAGTGGAAGGCAAACGCTCCAGTTTCTACTACCTGACCACCGGGATCTCTTCCGCAAAACTGCGCGATGAAGGTATTCGAAAAGCCCATGCCATTTCAGATGAAGAGTTGGAAAGGTGGTTAACAGCCATACCTGCACAGAAACAGGTATTAATCCTGGATGCCTGCAACTCCGGGAAAGCCGTGGAAAACCTGAAAGGCATCGGGAAGCGAGATTTGAATTCAACTCAGGCCATTGCCATGGGCTTGCTGAACGACCGAACCGGTGCCTTTATCCTGACAGGCAGTATGGCAGATCAATTGAGTTGGGAGGCCAGCAAATATGGACAGGGATTATTAACCTACAGCTTGCTTCGGGGCATCAGCGGACCCGGCTTGCTCGATGGGAAATTGGTGGATGTGATCAGATTGTTTAATTTCGCTATTGAGGAGGTGCCCAGATTGGCACAATCCATAGGCCAGACACAAACACCAGTGCCCAAATATGAAGGCTCCAGTTTCCCAATCGGAATTCTCGGTCCAAATGTGAAAATCAATATTCCGGAAGCTAAACCGGTATTCATTCAGAGCCAATTCCAGATGCGCGGATTTTTCCTGGACACCCTCCAGTTGGCTCAGGCACTGAACGATAAGATGTATGAGGAGCGGTTAAAAGGAAAAAACGCCAGACTGGTTTACTACCATACCGCAGAAGTATTGCCAGACAGTTACCGCGTTGTGGGCGATTATGCCTTGGATGGTAATACCGTTACCGTACAGGGCCGGTTGTTCAAGGGCAGCAAACCTGTAGGTGAACCATTTGAATTTAGTGGTAAAAAAGACATGAAATTACTGGTTAGTAACCTTTTAAAGCTGGTTTTCGAACGTATACCATCACCTTAACTTTTACGCCAATGAAAAAAACAATCTTCTTTTTGCTACTGTGTATTCCTGGAATCAATGTATTTGCCCAAAAGGGCAGCTGGGGCGAATTTCCCATGGTTCCGGTGAAGTCTTTTTCTGCAAGGGCTACTGAAAGCGGTAAAATCAAGAATACTCCTGAACATGCACAGGCATTAAAAGTCTATGAACGTCTTTGCGAAGCCCGGGGTGATTACCGTTACCCTGTACCGGAGTTTTACCTCACGCCAAAGGAATTGGTGGCCGAAATAGCCTACGATGCCATTCCTACCATTTATCTGGGAGTAAAAGCCTACCAGGTATGCCAGTCTTTTGGCGATCAGGCTGATGCGGCCATGGCATTTTTGCTGGGGCATGAGTTGACTCACTATTATGAAAAGCATGCCTGGCGCAAAAGCTTCGCTTCCAACCATCATGATTTGGGTATTTCCCAACAACTGGATGAACTGTTTCAGGAAATGCTCAAGGAGGCAGGTCAAGGAAAAATGCGCAATAAACTGATGCGCTTTGACACACTCATGCTCCAGTATGATGAAGTGTCTATGGAGACACAATGCGATTATCTGGGCGGATTTTTGGCTTATTCTGCCGGATATGGCGCCTTTACCCAGGGCGATAGCCTAATCCGACGTTTATACAGAGCCTTCAGTCTTGATCCAGATTTGCCCGGTTATGTGAGTCTCTCAGAACGGGAAAAACTCAGTAACAAATCAGCCCGAAAATTACAAGATTTGGTGGAGGTGTTCGAAATGGCCAATTGGTTGACTACCGTTGGATTGTATGAAGAAGCCTACAGGTATTACAGGCTTGTTTTGAGTGAGTATCAAAGCAGGGAGATATTCAATAATGTGGGTGCAACGGCTATGCTGCAGGCACTCAAACTCTTTTCTGCTGATGAGTTGACGTATCGCTACCCGGTTCAATTGGATTTAGAAATGGCCAACAGCAGGGGCGAAGAGGAGGAAAAATTGCGCAAAAAGCTTTTGGAGCAGGCTCTGTTGCATTTTGATGCAGCTATCAGTCTTGATCCCAAATATGCGCCCGCGTATGTGAATAAAGCATGTGCGCTTGCCTTATTGGGCGATCCGGTCAGGGCCACCTATTATGCCGATGTAGAGGCCAGGCAAGCCGCCGTTGGAAAATATGCAGCTAATTTGCCAATGGTTGAAGTCATTTTGGGCATTCTGGAAGCCAAAAATGGCGCGGATGGCGAGCAAAAAGCCAGGGCGCGTTTTGAATTGGCTATGAAAACCGATAAAAGCGGATTGGCGGCTTATAACCTGGCGGTGCTTAACAAAAAACCGCTCCCGGAGGACACACCTGCGAATACCGGTTTTTTTGAGGACGAAAGCATTGATGGCCAAAGCCCGTTTTCCATCGTGTTCCCTGAGATAGATAAGTCAATGCAAATTGATAATGTGCTCAAATTCACGCAAAACACCGCCATGACAGAACATTCCAGGTTGTACGTTAACTCTAAAAATGGCAAAACAAGCGTACTTTTCCAGGCTACCAGGCCTGTTTATACAGGTGAAACTGCACGGGGAATCAAAAGGGGCAGCACCCGGCAAATGGTTATCCAGCAATACGGCAAACCCCAGCAGGTTATTTATACCCCTACTGGTCAACTACTCAGATATGCCGAAGTTATTTTTGTGATGAAGGAAGATTTGGTGGAACGTTGGGTTTTGTACGCAGTCAAGTAAATTCACTAATTATCCGAGCCGGAAAGATTGAACGAAACCCCCAGATAGTACCCCAACTCGTAAACGGTGGTCGTTGGGGCAATGTTCCCGTCGGATACATAAGTGTCGCCAACCCGATAGCCCTGTGACAAGCGTTCGGAGCGGCCACCCATCAGTCCGGCATTCAATACAATCCGTTCTCCCTTGCCAAACATCATGCTTGGACCCAGGAAAAAGGAAATGGATTGCAGGTTTTCGCCACCGCCCAATGGAAACCCAATGCCAAAAGAGCCAGCCACGGTTACATTTCGGCGGCTTGGGGCATAAAAATGTACAAAGGAAGTCATCACTGGCACAAAGGCGTCTTTGTCGCTTGATTGAATAACAGAATCCCGCAGGAAAAAGGATTGCGGGCGGTTGAAAAACTGTCCAAAATTCAAACCAACACTGGCTTTAATGCGCATACCGCCATAAACACTCACAGATACTGGAGTCAGTTCAACGGGGTTAATGCCCTTATTTTGCAGGGAGTCTACAGGCGACAGCTTGATTTTTACCTGAAGTTTTTCGCCGCCGGCGGTGAGCCGATAGTTCTTTGAGAAAGTATTGTTGTTCAACTCCATATAAGTTGTTCGGAGTTCCGATAAGGCTTTGGCATCCAGCACTGGAAGTTCTGTGATTTTAGCTTCCAGCATATCTGCATTTTGCTGGTAGCTTTCCATTTTGGCTTTAGCTGCGGTAACGAAGGCATCGGCCGTGGTTTTGAACTCATCCAAGTTGCTTTCCGGAAAGTTGAACTGATCAAAGTCATTTAAAAGCAAGTCGCAGGAGCCGGTGGTGGTGGCGTATTTGTCTGCTTTTTTTCGGTAGTCCTGAATGGATTTAGGCAGTTCGGTTTGGGTGTCAGCAATTTTAAGTACCTGGTTTAAATCAATTTTGGAAGGATCTTTTTCCAGAAAAATCCGCTCCATATATTCGCTGGTCATGCGTTTGATTTGTGCAGGTTCCAGATATGGATTGAATCTTATGTGGTTAATTTCCTGAACGGCGAATACCTGAAGTCGCTGCGCATTAACCTTTTGCTGAACCTGCTCCTGCAAAGTTTTGAGTTCGTTGTCTAACTGAAATAACTGATCCTTGGAGCGATTAAAATCCACTTCCAGTTTTTTCAACTTGGCAACTTTTTCCAGACGAGCCCTTTCTTCCTCCGTTTTGGTAAAACCGCTGCCTTCAGATAAGTCTTCACCGGAAAGTGAAGGGAAAAATTTAAAAGCGCCCATCATTTGGTCGCCACCTTTAAACAAAAACTGAAGTGGTGAGCCGCCAGATCCGGACAGCATACTGAGCGGACTACCTGGTGTTACAGAAGCCACAGGTATTTCTTCCTTTTCCACCTCAATGGCCACGTTGTATAAATAATTGTTGTAATTGTCTACGTGTAGCACCAAATCCTCCCCTTTTCGGATATTTGGGGCATTTACCGGTTTGCCGTTCTGGAGGAAGTAAACGGAATCGCGAAAAACATTGTAATGAACGTGAAGTTTCTGCGCATCAATTCCTTGTGAAAGCAAAAAAAGCAACAAAATGCTTAAGGTTTTAGGCAACATAAGATTGTTTTTGTGGTAAAACTACGCTAAAAGATTTAACATTTACCCAAATGTAAATTCTTTTTATACCTTTCCGCACCTCCTGACCGGACCCAATATTCATGCTGAGACGCATCATTTTTCCGCACAGTCTGATACTCACTTTCCTGATGTTCGCACTCATCTGGATATTGGATGTGATACGGATAAACCTGCACTTCCTAAATCCCTTCAACGAGTCTATCAGGGATTATCAAATTACCGATATTGTTTATTCCCGCCTCAGGGAAAAAAGAATTGCTGTCGACAATCGCATTGTGATGGTCAATACCGGTCAGCCTTCGCGGGATACCCTGGCCCTGTTGGTCAACCGCATCAGAGAAGCAGGCGCTAAAGTCATTGCCATTGATATCATGCTGGAGGAGCGAAAAAATCCGGCTACAGATTCTATTTTGCTGAACAGCCTGACCAGCATGGAAAAAGTAGTGCTGGCTATGGAAATAGATGGCGTTAACGATGAAACGGGCGTTTTTTCCATTCAAAAGAGCTGTAATCCATACTTCTGCGATAATGTCTATTCCGGCTTTATAAACTTCATTACCAACGATACCAGTACAGTCAGAATTTTTAGTCCCAAAGAAATGACTTCTACCGGCGAATGTCTCTCTTTTCCGGTACAAGCTGCCCGACTGTATGATCCGGAGGCAGCAGATCGGTTGTTTAAACGAGGAAACAAGGTGGAGGAGATTTACTATTTCGGTAATGAGGATCAGTTTGTGCAATGCGAACAAAATGATATACTGGATACCACCAGGAACCTGCAGGGCATACTGAAAGATAAAATTGTACTCATTGGCTTTTTACCCATCGATTCCTGGGATAAACCTATGCGGGACAGGCATTACACGCCGTTGAATGCCAGGTACACCGGGCGTAATACTCCAGATATGTACGGCATTGTTATTCATGCCAACATTATCCGGATGATTCTTGATAATACCTATGTTATTGAGCCATCCTGGGGCCTTAACCTGTTGTTGACATTTTTAATATGCTATTTTAATATACATTTGTACTATCAAATATTTCGCCGGGTGAATGTCCCATATCACTTCATTACCCGTTTTCTGCAAATCGGCGAAACCGTCATCCTCTTCTTTCTGGTTGCGTTGCTGTTTCATTTTTACCGCATCAAAATTGATGCAGGGTATTGGATTACAGCCTTGTTGCTGACATTTGATGCTGTTAAGTTTTACGATAATGGTATTAAAAAGCGCATTCCGCTTTTTAACAAAATTCCCTACGAATTGCCTCTGCCGGCTAAAAAGAAAAAAGCGCAGGCCGAAAAAGCCTCAGCTGAAAAAAAATCGGAAGAAACTCCGGATGTTGTCAAATCTGATAATCATCCTTCTGAAAAATAAAGCATTCAAACAAAGCGAATCAATACTATGAGAACAATCCTTTTTTTCTTGCTCCATTTTTGTGTGGTTCATTACGTTACCGCACAAAGTACTGTAATGGTGTTGCATGTAGCCGGTCAGGTGCAGTACCTGCCTCATTATGGCGCCAAACCTGTAAACCTTGCACCCGGGGATGAACTCGACATTAAAGGCAAGATAAGGTGTAAAGGAAACGGCTCGGCCAGATTGGTGTATGAAGGGACGCCAATCACTGTTACCGGTACCAAAATGCGGGATGTGGAGGAAATTGTCAAAACTGCCGCTAAATCCAGTGAAATGTCGTTCACGGGGCGCTTTTTTAACTTCCTCAATGAAAGCCTGAAAGAAGGTGTTACCGACGAAAAGTTGAAAAAACACCATCGCCGCTACATGAACAAAACCAGTGGCGGTATCAAAGGCTTTGCAACTCCGGAAGCCACCATAAAAGCATTGCTGACCACCACCGGCAAACTACCTCAGGCGAACGTGATTTTTAAGTGGCGTAAAGTGCCTGGATCCGGGCCATACCTTTTCGTTGTACAGGATGCCCGGCAAAAAACGGTTGCCCAATTACTGCTGAGAGATACCCTGGTGGTATTGGATCTAGACCACCTTGCCCTCAATCTGGATGAGGAATATACCTGGTCTGTAACCAGAGGCGAGAAAGATCGCTCAGCCCAGATTCCTTTTGAAATTTGCCCCGCCACAAGTCTGGATCAACAAACAGACCTTTCGCACGAAAAAACCTATCAGAGCGCATCAGAAACAGAAAAACAACTGATGCTGGCCTACCGGCTGGAAGAAGAAAGGTTCTTTTATGCGGCACAAAAGACCTACCAGGATTTACTTCAGCATCACCCCGACAATGCAGTATTCCGGCGCATGTATGCCACCTTCCTGGCTCGACTGGATATGTTACCTGAAGCAGAAACCTTAATCTCCGGCAAGCAAAAATAGAAATGAAAAACCTGATAGCTATTGGTTTATGGTGTTGCTTTTTGCTGACCCAAGCCGGCGCGCAGGAGTTTGCCTTTGCGCCAGACGGTCAGAGTGATTTCTCTCTGGAGCGAGTAGAAGGCTATAAACTGGCTGTGGCGCAAAAGGTATTTGATGATATTCACCGGGCCAGAGGAGATTACCGACTGCAAAAACCATCACTGGTACTGAACAAAAAAGAAGGCGATGTAGCCTCTTTTATACCAGACAAGCTTCAGATTATTCTGGATGAAAAGGCATACGATGTTTGTGTGTCTTTCGGTAAAGACTCACTAAATGCCCTGGCTGCCCTGCTGGCGCATGAGTTGATACACTATTACGAAAACCACGACTGGAACAGGCATTTCGTACGGGTAAATGAAAACCTGGAAACAGCGCACCGCATTGAATCTTTGGAAGAGGGACTCAAACAGGAGGCTCAGGCGGATTATCTGGGTGGTTTTATGGCTTTTTCTGTAGGGTACAATACCTATGGCATCATGCCCAGGTTGTTGGTGAAAATATACGAAGCCTATGATCGTCCCAACAAATTGCCGGGTTATCCGAGTCTGGAAGAGCGGCTGAAAATGGTGGAAGGAGCCATGGCACAGTTACAATCGCTTCAGATTGTATTTGAAACGGCCAACTTACTGACCATTCTGGAGCAATATGCCGATGCTGCGGCTTATTACAAGAATATTCTGCAAACATTTCAAGGTCGGGAGATTTACAACAATGCGGGAGTCAATGCGGCGCTGGCTGCTTTGGCCATTACAGATGCTGCTGAAATGCCCTTTGTTTACCCGCTTGAGCTTGACCCAACCTCCCGATTGTTTGGCTTGAAGGGCAACGACAAAGAAAAGGAACAACGAAGGGCTGCATTGCTCACACTTGCCCTGGATTGCTTTGAAAAAGCGCGTGTTTTAGATGAAAATTATGCACCTTCGTACCTAAATAAGGCTTGTGTGCTGGTCATGCAGCGCGAATTTGAGGATGCTGATTATCTGATCAAAAAAGGACGCAAAAAAACGCAGGATGCCACTGCTATAGCTGATTTTACAGTGCTGGAGGGCATCATGGCGGCCATGGAAAAGGACTCCCTTAAAGCGGCAGACTTGTTTAAAAAAGCTGCCGGTCAGGGAAGTATCTGGGCAAGGATAAACGCCGGCGTATTGCAGCATAGCCCTGAAGCCGGCGCCGGAGGCTCTATCCCGGGAAAAGGCGTAGAGGAAATTGAACAGTTCCCACTGGCCGATTTTCTGGCTTCACCCAATCCTGACCGCGAAGTAAAAGTGGAAGAGAAAGTATATTGTGGCGTTCGACAGTTCAAAAATTCCCGGATTTTCATTCATTATGCAAACTCCGGAAAAAAATATGTCCTGGTTCAGGAAACCCAAGCCGGGTATCCAGGGCGCACGCTTCGTAACATTGGTTTAGGGGACGACCTCGACAAGGTAAAGGCCGCGTATGGTCAGGCCTCGCGCAAGCTGGCGCTGTCAAACGGCATTGTCTGGGTTTACCCTGAGTTTAATCTTTTCTTCCGGATGTCAAACCAATCCAAAGTAGTAAGCTGGGGAGTATTCCGGAAAAGTGCCACCTAAATTATTCACCTTGAAGCATTTAAAATCCAATGGTTATGAGAAAAACAATCTTTCTGAGCGCCGCAATCATGCTGGCAGGTTTGGTATCCGCACAGGATAATAGGCCGGTAGTCATTCTGCAAACCACCGGAAAAGTTGGGTTAATTTCTAAAGGAAAAACAAAGGCCAGTCCGGTAGTTTCCGGTGCAGTGGCCAACCCTTCCGGCGCCTTGAAGCTGGGTAAGGGCGCCTCAGCCCTGGTTTATTGCGGAGGGCAGTATAAAACCATCAAAGACACGGAGAAGGCTGAACTGTCCAGTATTTGCAGCAATGCACCGGCAACCCAAAGGATGGATATTGACCATGACCTGGGTGAGATGATAATGGCAGCTGTGGATATGGTGGCCGTTGCGAAGGCGAGAGGAGATGGCTGGGTGAGAGGTGTAACTGATCCTAAAAAAGGTGGTGATGGTTGGGGAACAGGTGTAACGGATCCTAAGAAAGGTAGCGATGGTTGGGGAACAGGTGTAACGGATCCCAAAAAAGGTAGCGATGGTTGGGGTGGTAAAGGTTCTTCCATCCGATTGGTTATGCCTTTTGGCTTGGTACAAAAAGGCCGGGTATGTTTTAGCTGGTCAAAACCAGAAACTAAAGATCCTTACCGACTCGAAATATTAGATGAAAAGGGAACTTTAGTTCACGCTCAATCTACCCTGGATACTTTTTTATGTATAGATCTTGCTGGAATCAATTTAATGCCCGACAGACCTTATTCCTGGCATGTAAAAGTTATTGGGGCTAAAAATCTTCTATCAAATGACCTAATTTTTGGTGTAGGTCAAGAAAAGGATCGTGAAGAGGTCTTGAAATATGCATCCTACTCTAACAATGCCGGCAATCCTGAATTGTTGGCGCTTTCCAAAGCAATAGCGCTGGAAAAGGAGGATTGGTTTTATGACGCTCAGTTGATTTATTCGGATTTACAAAAGACCAATCCGTCCAATCTGGTGAAAATCATGCACGCTGCTTTTTGGAAACGGTATGGTTACGGTTTGCTAAGCGAAAAAGTGGCCCGTGGAAACTGAAGTTGCCAGACATGATTTGTACTCCATGCCTATTAATTTTTATAGTTGTAAAGATCAACTAGGGCAAGGTGCAATTTTGTGGAAGGCTTGGGATACTCTATCCTGCACCTAAACAATTTCGTTTAAATCAAAGTAACATAATGAATATCCAAGCTCCTTATCCTTTGAAGTGCTTTTTAAGCAACGCTTTAAAATTAGGAGTATCTCGAATTTTCGCTAAAAGTGGCTCTGTTTGTAATAGATCCAAGTCATTAAAACCTTTTAGAAAGGAAATTTCAAGATTCTTAATAGCTTTGGACGGATCTTCGTGCTGGGCCAGGGCAAGTTGAAAGTATCCCAACGGATTATTTGGGTCTGCTTGCACATACCGTGTAAACCATTGCTCAGCAAGAGGATAGTTTTTGAAATGTAAAAACATTTCTCCGTAACTTTGAAAAACCGGTATATTGTTGGGATCCAATTCTAGCGCTTTTTTTAACATAGGCTCTATCTCCGTCTGAGGCTTATTCAACTTCTGCCTTACGACTGCCAAATTATTGTATGTATCAGAATCATTTGGCTCAATTGAAAGATAGTGCATCCACATGCTTTCGGCTAATATCAAGTTTTCGGTGTAAAAATAGGCGAGGCCTAAATTATGATAACAAAAGGTATAATTAATATTCAGCTTAATAGCTTGTTTGAAATATTTAATGGCTTCACTAAAGTCTGATTGTTTAAAGTAGGCATTCCCTAAGTTGTAATAAGTTATCGCTATCGTACTGTCAAGTTTGATTCCTTGAAATCCACATCGTAAAGCGGAGTCACTATCACCTACTTCCTTGTAACTATCACACAAATTTGCCCATGGCAATACCCATCTGGGTGAAAAAGACACCGCTTTGTTGAAATACCGGATAGAACCCTGATAATCTTCAAATCTCCTGGCCAGCAAGCCCAGCTCATTGTATGCATAAGCGGCGGTGGAGTCCAGCGTAAGCGTTTTCTGCTGATAACGCTGTGCGATATGGAATAAGGAGTCCTTTTCCGGCTTATTTTTAGTCTTTTCGCCCTGTAGACGCAAGATCAGGCCGGTGAAGTAAAATTCCCGGGCTTTGATTGGGGTGTAGGAGAAATGCCCCTCTCCCAGTAATTCTGCGGCCTTATTCAGATACATAGGATATGCCTGGTATTTTTCGGCATCTTGTCCCCAGCGTTTGCGCATTTCCCGTGGATCGGCTGACAGATAGTCGTTGATGGCTTTTTGAGCATCGTCCTGCAGCGCAGCGGCCAGATCATTGCGCATCAGGTTCTGGAAGGGACGCATGGAGGGGTGATCCTTAATCTGCTGGTAAATGGCATAAGCAGACCCTTCTACCGGCTGCAACAGGTTTCCACGTGCCAGGGCTTTTTCAAAATCACGGTACAATTTTAACACCAGCGAATCTGAAATAAGGGGCTGTGGCGTTTTGGTTTGAGGTTCTGATGCCGCCTGGGTTTGTTTGGGCTGTTTGAGTGCTGCGGCTGTGGCAGCATCCACTTTGGCAACCACAAAACGTGCATCGCCTTCTGCCTGTGGTGTTTGTGCCTGGATGGTGCGCGTGGCAGTTTCTACACTGTCCTGCAAAAAACGTTCAATTTCCCGCAAGGTAATTTCCCTGTTTTCATCCGCATCGGCCAGTCCACCCAAACCGCGCAACAGATAATAGGAAAAAACGCTGTGCCCACCACCCCAGGTTTCGTTTTCCAGAGAAAGCTCGTTGGGGCCGCAGGACATGATCTTGACTTCGTTGGCAAATTGCTTGGACAGGGCAAGGGCAGTAGCTTTGGAACCACCCACTTCAGTGCCGGCCAGGTGTCCGGAACGACAAGCATCTGCCACAAGCATTACCTGCACTTGTTTGCCTACAGAAAGCGCAGTGATCACGGTTTGCAGCATGAAGATAGGTATCGCTCCGCCCGACATGTAGGTGGTTTTACCGGCATCATAAGCCAGCAGGTAACCCAGGTCGGCAACGGCTGTTTCTACGTCCCCGTGTCCGCTGAAAAAAATGATAGCCCGATCATTTGGCTGACTTTCCGCTATAAGCCACGAGAGTGCCGAGCCGATTTGTGCCTGCGTGGCTTTTTCCTCGGTTAGCAGGCGAATATGCTCCTCAGGCACGCTTCCACCTGCCGGCGAGCGAAGGAACTGGGCAAACGCCTCTGCATCGCGATGGGCAAAACGCAATTTCGATACCTGACTGTAATTGGAAATGCCAATGATCACAGCCCTGGTGGTGGATTTAGGCTGAATAGGCTGGATTTGGGCCAATAACTGAATTGGGGCCAGCAACACCAGCCAGCAAAATATACAAATCCGTCCGGGCTTAGATTGTTTCAAATTGGGCATGGTTTGCGTTTTTATAGCCCAAATGTCGCCATTTGCTGACTATTTTTCCAGGTCAAATTTGTATTCCACAGATTCGATCCTGGGGTTGCCATTGGCATCGGTTTCCCGGAATACAATGGTGATACCGATGGTTTCAGCGGCCTCCTTTTCCGTGCTGTCGAAAGTAACGTCAAAGCGTCCCTTGGCGCCGGGCGCAATTACCCCTCGCGGAAAATCCACCCTGGTGCATTCACAGGCATCAACGATGTCGATTTTAATTTCCTGACCGCTGGTATTGGTCAACTCAAAGAAGAGGTTGCGTTTTTCTCCTTTTTTGACTTTCCCCAGGTCCACCATTTTTTTATCCCAGGTAACAAATGGCGCCGGAGCAGCTGGCGCCGGAGTAGCTGCCGGTTGACCAGATGACACAGATTGAGCGCGTTGCGGAGTATTGCAGGCAAGCAATACAAAGACTGTCAGAATGAAAATCGGGTATTTCATGGATGGAATAATTAGTCATTTAAGGTCATTTACCCCCTCTATTTCCCCAGCAGTTTTTTCCCTGCCTCGATGGCGGCTTTGATGTCGTTGTGGTTTTTTTGAATGGCTTCTTTTTGTTTGGCCAGATAATCCAGTGATTCTTTGGCTGGAGCATTGGCTTCAGGGGCCTTGAATTCTTTCATCCAGCTCATCATGTCGTTTTCTGCCTGGCCTATTTGGGTGAGTGTTTGGGTATAAACTTGGCTTTGTTCCGGTGTCATACTGGCTGAAATCATGAACTCCTTGATTTCACGCGCCAGACGGTTCATTTCAGCCATGTCTTTCATGGCTTCGTCGTGGATGGTTTCTGTTTCTTTTAGCAGGGCATCTACCGCCTTTTGGTCGTTATTGCAAGCGCTGAAAAACGCCAGAGCAAGCATCAGAATGGTTAGTTTTTTCATGTTTGAAAACTTTGTAGAGAAAAAGAGTAGCAAAGGTAGCCCTACGCTGCTTTTGTAGGCAGGAAAACGCGACTTTTGCAGCGTCAATGATTTTCAAACAGCAGCATAATGTCTTTACTTGCCATTTCTCCTATTGACGGTCGGTATGCCGATAAAACCCGTGAACTCAATGCATTTTTTAGTGAGTATGCACTCATTAGATACCGGGTATTCGTTGAAATTCAATACTTTATAGCGCTTTGTCAATACGGCTTGCCCCAACTTGCCTCTTTTGAAGAAGACAAGATTGACGAACTCAACGCCATTTTTGAACGCTTTAATACCACGGATGCCGAACAGATTAAGCTCATTGAAAAGACCACCAACCACGATGTTAAAGCAGTAGAGTATTTCCTGAAAGAACGCTTTGACAAGCACGGACTGGGTGACTTGCGTGAGTTTGTGCATTTTGGATTAACCTCCCAGGATGTAAACAATACGGCCACTCCCTTGATTTTCAAAACAGCTCTGGACGAAGTGTACTACCCACTGTTGCAGGCTGTGCGGGACCAACTGGAGCAGATGGCGCAGGAGTGGGGTCGCGTGCCCATGCTGGCGCGTACGCACGGACAACCAGCTTCTCCAACCCTGTTAGGCAAAGAATTTCAAGTGTTTGTACAACGCATCGATGTGCAGCTGGCTCAGTTGAAGGCCATCCCGCACCGGGCTAAATTTGGCGGCGCAACCGGCAATTTCAATGCCCACTATGCTGCATATCCGGATTACGACTGGCAGCGTTTTGGCGATGAATTTGTTCAGGAATTCCTTGGGCTGGAAAGATCAAGTCCTACTACACAGATTGAGCATTACGACTGTTTTGCCGCGCAATGCCAGGCCATTGGACGTATCAATACTATACTGATTGACTTCTGTCGGGATGTTTGGACCTATGTGTCTATGGAATATTTCCGGCAAAAGACGGTTGCCGGAGAGGTGGGGTCTTCGGCTATGCCTCACAAGGTAAATCCTATTGATTTTGAAAATGCAGAAGGAAACCTTGGGCTTGCGAATGCGCTGTGGCAGCATTTGGCTGAAAAACTGCCCATAAGCAGATTGCAGCGCGATTTAACAGATTCTACCGTGTTGCGCAATATCGGAGTGCCCATGGGGCATACAGTGGTAGCCCTGAAGTCCATCCAAAAAGGTCTGAGCAAACTGATGCTCAACGAAGGGCAGTTATTTGACGATCTGGAGGATAACTGGATGGTCATAGCCGAAGGTATTCAGGTGATACTTCGCAGAGAAGGGTATCCGCAGCCTTATGAGGCCTTGAAGGCACTTACCCGGGGCAGAAGCCTGGTAACCCGCGAGCATTTACACGAGTTTATCGACGGGCTGGAAATCAGTGAGGAGGTTCGGGAAGAGTTGAAGCGACTCACACCACATAATTATGTGGGAGGATAACATACTTTATGCTTCCAGACTACTTTTGAAGGATGCCTAAAAAGAAACGGGAGGATGCTGTCATGAACATCCTCCCGTTTTTGTAGGTAAATAACCGTAATTATCGGGTTATTGCAAGGCGCTTGATGATGGTGCCTTTTTCATTTTGCAGGCTGATGGTATACAAACCGGCCTGAAGTCCATCCGTTGAGATTTCAATCAGGTTTTCGCCAAAAGACAATGTTACATTCTGGCGTTGAACCTGGCGTCCGGAAGCATCTGTTACTACCAGAGCAGCATCCATATTTTCATCTGAGGTCAACAGCAGTTTGGCCGGGAAACCTTCTGCAACCGGGTTGGGCGACAACTCAGCTAATACGCTGGACTCGAGGTCGTTGGTAGCGGAGAAGTTTTTGGTTTTGAAAACGCCCAGTTCCTGGAAATCTGCGGGCTGGCAAAGATCCCACTCGTTGTAAGCGCGTACGCGCCAGTAGAGATTACGGTTGTTTGGAATGCCCTTGGTTACGGTGATGGAAGTTTGGTTGTAGACGGTTTGATAGAACAAACGCGGTGACAGATTAGGGAACAGGAAAATCTCAACGGTGTAGAAAGTAGCATTTGGAACCGGGTTCCAGTTCAGGGTGAAGTTGTTGTATTGTACCGTTTGAGAGTCGATAGGCGCAGAGAGATGTACAAAGGCATCATCATCGATTTCTACGCCTGGTTCGGTTACCTGGAGGTATTCTGCGTGGCCACCTGGCATGTTGCTCTGCAGGTTGGAACGCATGGCCTCAATTTGTTCGGTAGTGAATACTGCGCCACACTCGTCGGAAGAATATCCCATGATCAATTTGCCGTCTGAACGGAACGGAACATCATTGGGGTCGTGCTGCACGGTTTGGCTTTCGCTGTTGCCGTTACAAGGCCAGCGGTAGTTCAGATAATCCGGTTTGGTATCGCAGAAGTAGTCGCCAGCCTGATAACAGTTAGAGCCGTCGGTTTTTTCTACTTCACGTTCCCATGGTGCATTGCCTGTGAATAAAGGCGCTGGTTGGGAGTAATCCCAGTTAATTCCTTCCCAGCCAACAAAAGGGTGGGGGAGTGAGAGGTGGTGGCCGGCTTCGTGCGCCCAGGTGCGGTTACCCGGACCGGAACAGTTTTTAGACATCACGATGGCGTCCATCCAGGAATATCCGCAGTTTCCGGCTGGATCTGCTACAATAAAGCAGTTCAGGCGACCATCGATGCGGTTATTCTCAATAAGGTCGGCGCCGCCTTCCCATTCATGATCGTGCCAGTAAGCGTTGTTGAGGTAGCGTACTGCGTCGCCTTCCACCAGATAGTACCGGATTTTGGCTTGTTCAAAATGTTCGTTCATTTGACAAACAGATTGGATGGCCAATTCCAGAGGATAATATCCACTTCCGGCATCCGAGCCGGTAATTTGCAGGGTTACGGGAACATAAAGCCAGTTGGTATCGCCGCCGCCACGTTCTGCTGCTATGGCTTCTCTGTTTTGCCGATAGTATTCCAGCCACGGTTCGATTCCGCGCGTTCCGCACCAGCCTTTTGCATTAGGCTCCTGTGCAAAGGAGGTAGCTGCCTGTAAAGTAAAAGCAGCAATAAGGGAGTAAAGTTTCAAACGCATTGAAAGAGCAGGTAGTTGATTTGGATGGCAAATGTCATAATTCCTGAAACAGTTTGCCAAATAGTTTTACAAAGAGACAACATGCGACACAAATTCCCCCATTAATTGGCCTGCAAATTACTGCAAGCTGATGAAGTAACACCGTATGTTTGCCGGGAAAATCAAGTCTAACCTTTATTTATGGGCACAGGAAGCCATCACAGCCATCATCCGTTAAGCAGAGCCGGAATTCTCATTACCCTGGGTATAATTTTTGGCGATATCGGTACATCTCCCCTGTACGTAATGAAAGCTATTGTTGGGGAGGGGCAGGTAATTGACCGGATGACGGTTTTGGGCGGCGTATCCCTGGTGTTTTGGACCTTGATGATTCAAACAACCATTAAGTATGTCTTTTTGGTTCTTCGTGCTGATAACAATGGTGAGGGGGGGATTTTCTCCCTTTACTCATTGGTGAGACGCAGGGGGCGCTGGCTACTCATACCTGCTCTGATTGGGGGTGCCGCTATGCTGGCGGAAGGTATGATTACGCCTCCTATTTCTGTTTCTTCAGCTGTTGAGGGCTTAGCCATAAAATATCCAGGTATTCCAACCATGGGTATTGCCATTGTCATCATCTCCATCCTGTTTTTCATTCAGCGGTTTGGAACGGCCACAGTGGGCAGAAGTTTTGGCCCGGTCATGCTCATTTGGTTTACTATGCTTGGTGTATTAGGAGTAAGTCACATCATCCATATGCCTTCTGTCTTTCAGGCTATGAACCCAATGTGTGGGTTTGAATTGCTGAAACACAGTCCTCATATGCTGGTGGTAATGGGTGCTGTATTCCTCTGTACAACAGGAGCTGAAGCGCTTTATGCAGATTTGGGGCACTGTGGAAAGGAAAATATTCGCGTAAGCTGGGTGTTTGTCAAGATATGTTTACTGTTAAACTACTTCGGACAAGCTGCTTATCTGATACACCATGAAGGACACCTACTGGAGGATAATCCTTTTTACGGCATTATGCCTGCCTGGTTCCTGTGGCCTGGCATTATCATTTCTACCCTGGCAGCAGTTATTGCAAGCCAGAGCATGATTTCTGGTTCCTTTACCCTTGCTTCAGAGGCCATACGGCTTGGGTTCCTGCCTAAAATGACGGTTAAGTTCCCAACCAACATGAAGGGACAAATCTATATTCCGGGCATTAATACCTTTCTTTGGTTGGGCTGTGTAGCGGTTGTTTTGTATTTTCAGCAGAGCTCCAGAATGGAAGCGGCTTACGGTTTGTCGGTTGTTTGTACTATGATTTGCAGCACCATATTGTTGTCTAACTGGATGATTCTACAACGAACCCGGGAAGTATTGGTCTGGTTGTTCCTGGTTTTTTACCTGATATGGGAAGGTGGGTTTTTCCTGGCCAACACCCTCAAGTTTACCGACGGCGGTTACGTGACGGTTGTTATGGCATCCCTGTTATTTGGTGTAATGTATCTATGGGTAAAAGCGCGCGGCGTTCGGAAACGTTATTCTGATGAAACCAAAATCAAGGACTTCCTGGATCAGCTGATTACCCTGAGCAACGACTCAGAGGTGCCAAAATATGCTACGAATCTGGTGTTTCTCACCAGCGCCAAGAGTGTCAATAAGGTGGAAGAAAAGGTGATGTACTCCATTTTGCAAACCCAACCTAAACGGGCAGACGTATATTGGTTTGTTCACATTGAAACCACCGATGAGCCCTTCACTATGGAGTATGAGGTGAATACCATTGCTCCGGACGATGTGTACAAGGTAAACTTCAGGCTGGGTTTCCGGGTGCAGCAGCGCATGAATGTATTTATGCACAAGGTGGTAGCAGAACTCGTTGAAAACGATGAGCTTACAGTGCATTCCCGCTACCATTCCACAGCAAGTAAATACCCTACCGGCGATTTCCGTTTTGTAATTATTCAGGAGTTCCTGTCAAACGAAAATGAATTGCCCTGGGCCGAACAATTGATTTTGTCTACTTATCTCACGGTGAAAGGCTGGGTTTCTTCGCCGAAAAACTGGTTCGGGTTGGATTCTGATTCCGTTGATGTTGAAGAGGCGCCGCTGGTGCTGGAACCTGTAAAAGCGGTTGGCTTGAAACGTATGCCCAGCCGAAACGATCGAAAACACTAAATTATGCAAATTGCCGACTGGTATGCTGCAGCCAAGGCCCTGCATTTGATCGGGGTGGTTTCCTGGATGGCGGGCATCTTTTATCTGGTTCGCATCCTGGTTTACCATGCCATGGCTATGGATGAAACCGGCGCCACACGGGAAATCCTGTGTCGGCAATACAACCTGATGGAATGGAAGGCTTATAAAATCATAATCAGGCCGGCTGTGGTGATCAGCTGGTCGTTTGGAACCATGATGCTCACCATACAGCCGGCCTGGTTGCAACAGCCCTGGATGCACGTAAAATTGGCTTTTTTATTGGTACTAACCTTATATACCCACGGCTTACAAGCGCATATTAAAAACCTTGAACAGGGCGTTTCCTCCAGATCGCATCTTTTTTACAGAGCCTGGAATGAAGTGCCCACACTGGCTATGGTGCCTGTCATTTTCCTGGCAGTATTCAAAGACCGTATTCATTTCGTCAGTCTCCTCATTGGTATGCTTATTTTCACCGGACTGATTGCCCTGGGCATTTACAAAGCCAATAAAAAGTGAAGCGTATCAGAACATCAGCTTGTCGTAACGTTCTCCTACCACTTTCCAGTTGATGATATTGTAAAATGCGGTGATGTAATCCGGACGCTTGTTCTGGTATTTCAGGTAATAGGCGTGTTCCCAAACATCCAGTCCCAAAATAGGTGTGCCAAGCTGTTTGGAAATATTGAGCATCAGGGGGTTATCCTGATTTGGGCTGGTACAGATGAATAGTTTTTTATCTTTACCCACACAAAGCCAGGCCCAGCCTGAACCAAAAACACTTTTGGCGGCGTTGGAAAACTGCTCGCGGAATTTATCCTCCGATCCAAATACCGTGTTGATCGCAGCAGCTAGGTCGCCGGCTGGCGCTTTAGGACCTCCTGGAACAATGGTTTGCCAGAAAAAAGTGTGGTTCCAGTGTCCACCAGCATTGTTCCGAATCTTTTTGTCTTCGTCAGAACCTGTGATACGTTTGATTATATCTTCTAATTCGTAGTCGGCATATACGGTTCCTTTTACGGCGTCGTTAAGGTTGGTCACATAAGCGTTGTGGTGCTTGCCGTGGTGAATTTCCATGGTCATCTTGTCGATATTTGGTTCAAGCGCAGCTGGCTCGAAACCCAAAGCAGGCAAGGTAAATGGCTCGGTTCGGCGGTTTTTAGGCGGTGGCAATACTGTATTGGTGTTTGAAGCCGCTTTTCCTGCAGATTTGCAGGCTTCCAGGAAAGAGGTAGAGGCGGCGGCGATGCCCAGAAAAAGGCCGGTTTTGAGAAACGTTCTTTTTTCCATGATGGATGAAAAAATAAAAGGTGAGCAAATGAATTCAACGGCGAATGTAATAGACCCAGCCTGGAACAATGTATGTTGCCGGTCATTTTAAAAACAAATATTCCTTGGTTTTAAACAAAATGAGTTCTTTTGCGCAGTGTCACTGAATTCGCTGACATTCAATCCAATAACCCGATAGTAAACCTGCCTGAAACAGGAAAATAATTGCTTCGTACATGCCTGAATCTTCCAACCCTGCAACCGCTTCCAATATGAGTTCCGCTGCCTATTCCGGCGCCGCCATGGAATGGCTGAATGCACAACCTGCGCCGCCTATGCGGGCAGACTTATGCGCCCTGAGCAATGATTTGGCCATCCGGCTGGTGCATGAATTGTTAGACAATCGCGCCTTTGATTTGCCCTTACAGGCCAATCCTCCGGCAGGCGACTGGATTAACCATTTTTATTTCGAGGCGAGAAACAGGGAAAGGGTTTTTGGTAGCAAAAACCTGCGCATCGGTTATCCCTTTGTGCTGGCCAAATTGGGTGGACAGGAAGTGGCAGCGCCCCTTTTTCTCTGGCAGGTTAGCCTGGAGCCCAGTCAGCAACATGCAGATCATTGGCAGATTCAACGCAATGAGTTGCACAGTTTGCAACCCAACTATCCATTTTTCCACTTGCTGGATGCTTTGTATCAATCTGATTTTTCCAAACTGGCACATCAGGCAGTAGAAGGCAATGCTATTAATGTAAAGATTTTCAGTCAGTTATGCGAATCTGTAAGGCAGCAGCTTAGCCTGGTAGAAGACGGCCTGCCGCTCAGCATTCAGCCGTTTGAACGATGGGAAGGTGAAAGAAGCTCGGGCAGAATGTTGTGGGCTGCCGTAGCCGGTATTTTCCCGTCCTTGCCCCGTACCCAGGTTACGCAGCCTCCAGCCGTGGCATCAGATTTGCCGGTGGACGCCAGTGGTTGGAACCACAGCTTTACTATGTTGCCACTGGACCCCTCTCAGCGGTCGGTGATGAACGCCATACAGCAAAATGCCCTGACGGTGGTAGAAGGAGCATCCGGCTCAGGTAAAACCTACCTGATTTCGGCCATTGCCATGAATGCACTCTCCAATGGCAAAAAATGCCTGGTGGTGTCAAAGAGCATCAATTCCCTGCGCCGGGCTCAAAAGTTTTTACTGGAAAAAGGTGTGGGAGAATGCTCTTTCGTGTTGCGAGATCTGGAAGGCGACAAGTTGATGCTGGCTGATATGCTGCGCATGAGCGCCGATTCCAAAAACAAGGCCAGCTACAATCCGGAACTGTTCAAAACAGTACTGAACAAAACCCAGCGCGAACAGGGCAAACTGGATCAGGCCTGGACAGATATACACCAGCCGTTTTTTGGGCAATTAAGCTTTTCGGAAACAGTAGGACGATTTTTGCGCGCCAACAGAACGGAAGGTAAAGAACTGCTGCTCAGTCAGTTGAATCCCTCTGATTTCAATTATGAGGTGGAGGAGTATGAAAAAATAGTAGCTGCTATTTATGCCTCAGAACCACTCTTCCGTCGCTTCCCAACCCTGCATCACCCGCTTAATCGCTTGAATCACAGCATTTTCAGCGATTATGATAAGGATAAAGGCAAGGCCTGGACGGAAAATCAGGTTCGAATGCTGCTTGCCAAAGCCACCGCGTTGCATCACCGGTTTATTGGTCAGACAAACGATTACGACGAAAGTCTGCACGATCACTTTGAGCAATATTATGGCGACCTGGCTCTGTACATCAAGCGTATTCAAAATGGATTGGAAGACGGGGTAATCCGGTTCGGTCCTGATTTTGAAAAGCCCATTTCCAGCAGCGAAAAACTGTATGGAGTATTCTCTGAAAAGTACAAAGAACTGGTGGCTGCCAAGGAAAAACTGGGCGGTATTTTTGATGAAATGCGTCAGGCTTATGCCCTGCGCCGATACTTTGAATTTGATTTCCCGGCGCAGTTTGATCCCAAAAACATCCGCAAAATCAGCGAATTGACCCGCGATTTTGACGGTGCGCTCAAAATGTGGCGCCGCAGAGTACCGGCCATTGTGCGGGAGGATGTGCGCCGATTGAATGCCAAAAGCGTACATTCCGAACTGGATTACCGGGAGCAAATCAGGGATTTGGAGCAGGCACTGGATACCTTTCTGGAAGAATTCAATGCTACCGGCCTGTACCAGGATGCGCTCAAGCACGATATGCTGACCATCCCCAAACGCCAGGAGTTTCTGGAAGACATCATTGCCCGACTCGAGGATACGCAGTTCTACCTGAGAGATTTCGATGATTTTTACATTTGGCAAAAGCACTGGTTATCTCTGGCCCCTGCAGCTCAGAAAACGGTTCGCGCGCTTTGCAAAATCAAACCGCAGAACTGGCAGGCAGCCTTTGAAAGCTGGTACCTACATCATTTACTACAAAAAGAGTTCCGACCTGAATTGCAATGGGATGAGGATACCCTCAACAATGTGAGCAATTACAGCCGGGAATTGCGTCAGATGATGCCCGGTCAGATCAGCACAATCTGGCAGGAACGCAAGAATACAGCCCTGAAAGGCCTCAAGTCGAGTTTCCCGGCTGATTACAAAAACTGGTTTGGAAAGGACAACCGCAAATTATCTGCTTCGCTGCGTGCTGAATCTCTGTTCCATAAGCATATGCAGCCACTCACCGAAACCCTGCCGGTTTTGCTGACCACCCCGGAAGTAGCTCTGGATGTGGTGCAATTATCGAAAATGGCTTTTGATGTGGTGCTTGTAGACGAAGGACACAATATACCCAAACAGGAGTGTTACCACCTGTTTGAACTGGCCAAACACCTGGTTGTTTTCGGCGATGAACGGCAGGATATGACTCCGTTTGCCGAGGATGATATTCTGGAGTTCTGCAAGGGTATTGGCGCACAGGCCATGCACCTGGATTACCAGCATCAGGACACACCGGAGGGTTGGGTTCGATTCAATAAAATTGCGTTTGGTACACCGTTCAAACGAATTCCATCCGGCCGTTCGGCACTGGATTCTACTGTGGTGGTGAACGTGGAGGGACGATACGATGAACATGCCGGCATCAATGAAGCAGAAGCCCGTCAGATTATTGATTGGCTGAACCTCATTGAACCCACGCCAACCAATACTTATCCGGTGGTGGGGATTGCCTGCGCTACGGTGCAGCAAAGAGATTTGATTGCGGCCCAACTGCTTCGAATCCGGCAGCGTAAAATGGCAGGTTGGGAAAAAATCCAGCAATTGTACCTTAACGGGCTGGGCGTTTATCAGTTTGCGGAATTACAGGGGCAACACGTTGATGTGCTGCTGTTGTCAATGACGCACGGTACCACTGACGCCCAGGGCTCGTTGACCCGCCATTTGCATTTCTGGAATACGCCATTGGGCGTGAACCAGTTGCACGTAGTGCTGACCCGCGCTACCCAGAAATTTTACATTGCCCACAGCATTCCGGAAGGTCTGCACTCCGTTTTGGCAGCAGATAAAAATTTCATTGGCACCTGCATCTTATCACACGTTGTCACCTTTGCCGATTTCCTGCAAAGAGGTGAAAGAGATGCGGCAGAGGAGCAGTTGAACAAGATGAAAACCTTGCTGAACTACGTGGATTCCTATTTTGAACCCACTGTGTTTGGCGAGGAGGTAGAGTTGGCGTTGCGTCCGTATTTCGAGCAAAGTCAGATGAAGCGTTCTGCCATGGCTGCCGGAGTAAGGGTACCTTTATACATTCAGGCGAAGGGTTCTGGCGAACAAAGCAGTGTTTTGGCTTTTGATGGCGTTTTAGCTCAGACGGCCTTGCCAAGTTATGAATGGGAAGAAAAACTGGCCAATTATTTCAGGCAGCAAGGCATCAGTTTTGTGCCAGTGTTGGCCGCCAGTTGGTGGAGAAGTCCCAAGCAGGAGGCCCGGAAACTGGCCAGCAAACTTTTGCTTATGCCCCAGGGCTAAGCATGGGTGTTGCTATTGTCTGGTACAAACCGGCCTGAAACATAATACGCAGGTACACAAATACCTGTTGAGCCACAAACATGCAGGCAATGCCTGCTGCCGAACGCATGCCAAGCCAGGCATCCAGCGCCCAATAAGCCAGGATTAACAGCACCTGACACAAGGCAAATACCGCAAACAAGCCGCTCAGATAGCCCTTGTTACGAAACGCCCAGCGCAAGCCTGCGCGCAGGGAAAGCCAAACCTTTCCATCAGCCTGAATCAGGTGAATTCGGCCGGCAATAGACCACAGATAAAGGCAGGAAAGGCCCAGCATAAACACCACAAACGAAGCAACAACAGTCCAAACTGCATATGTTTCGGTGTAATTATCGGTTAACATGGATTGCAGATTGCTCAATACCGGCGCCCAGATCAAGCCGGCCCACACCAGAGCAATACCCAGAAAAACAGCACTAAAACCCAGAAAACGCAGGAAAAACCGGCTTCCACCAATCCAAAAGTTTCCAGCCGTTACCTTCTCCTGTACTGCCCCATACAGCATCCCGCCATGCAGGAAAATGGCGAAAAACAGCCAAACCAGCATTAACCAGCGCAATTGCCCGATCAAGGGTGTGATGGAAGCGCCATGGACTTTCAAAAAATCGGTCATGACGGTATGGTCATATCCGGCCAGGAGTCGGTTCAACTCCAAAGAATGACCAATAGAAGCCTCCAATACCCCATGTACCTGCATGCCCAGCGTAACCGCCAGAGCAAACTGAATCAAATAAACAATACCGGCTATCCGTCTGTGTCGGTATGCTCCGGAGAAAAGGTTATTGAAGGACATTGGGTTGAGTGTTTGAGTTTTCGGGTTTGCGAGTGTTTGAGTTTTCGAGTTGGCGTTCGGTTTGGTTTAGTTAGGTGTTTATTGGAAAATTGCCCTGTCCTACAGGGAGTTGCCCCTTAGAGTTGCCCCGCCCTTTAAGGCGGCGAAAAAAGATTAACTAAAATTGTCCACCTACATTAGAAAACTCAGAGAATGCAGCAGATTTTGAATCCAAAAGGTGGCTTTGGCTGAATACTTCCAGAGTGGAGCGGTATTGGGTTGAAGGGTCAAGCTGTTGTTGTTGAGATCGAGATCCATACCTATGCGGTGTTCGGGGTCAATTTGGGCAGTAATGATATCTGGTTTGTTCCAAACCATCCATTTATGGCTGCCATCTTTTCCATCCCAGGTAAACATTTCGGTGCTGCCGTCTGCATAAGTTACGAGCACCTCAACCGGGAATACCCAGTCGCCCTTGCGCTGAATTTCAACAGTGCCTCTTTTGGTCGTAGCGCCTGAACCATCTTTGTATTGCAATGCCTGGGCACTCTGTCCAAAAACGCCTTGAGCTGGCGGCATGTCTTCATTCAGAATTTGCACCACAGCATAATCCATCACCAGGGCTTTCTCTATGCCATTTTCGAATAATTCATACACCTGCCGGGCATAAGTACTGTCGAAGCCAGCCATGAGTTCTGCTTTAAGGATGGCCTTGAAATCTATCCCTTTGGGATGTTTGAATTTCCATTGTTCGAAATAGTTCTGCAACAGCCTGTCCATTTTTTCTTCCCCAATCAAGGCATGCACGGTACGCAATGTGGTTGCTGTTTTGCTGTAAATGAGTGGTTTGAAATTATTTTCTGTGAACATCCAGCCCGGCCTGGCGGTAATGCCGCTGCGCGGATTTTGCATGCCGGTGTATTCAGTTCTCGTAAGTTCTCTGTTGCCCATACCGTAGCCCAGAAAGTCGATAAGAGAATGGGTTGGACCATAAGCGGCATCTATGATCCGGTCTTCAAAATAGGTGACAAAGCCTTCATCCAGCCAGGCTTCTTCCTTTTCATTAGAGGCCACAATGCCCATAAAATATTGATGCACAAACTCATGCACCACCAGCGATTCCATAGTACGTATTCCATCAGGCATGCCATAAAACGTACCCACGGTAATCAAGGTCGGATATTCCATCAGTCCGGAGCGCAACCCGTGAAAAGGAGGGTCTACCACCGTGATGGTAGGGTAGGGGTAAGCGCCAACATGTTTATCCAGGTATTCCAATGCGAATTTCAGCGCGTGCAGGTAACGCGGACCCAGTGAAGCATGCTCTGGGGCAATGAGCAGCTTGATATCCACATTTTTCCAGCGATCCTGTTGCAGGGTAAAACGTGGATAAACAGACCAGGCAAAATCAATCACATCCTCTGCATGGAAATGCCGGGTAGTGGTGCCATCCGTATTTCGTTGCTCTGATACCAAACAACCGGATGCGCCCATGACAAATTTACTATCAGTGGTAATATGCACATCATACACCCCGAAATCGGCAAAAAATTCAGTTTGTCTGAAAAATTGATGGCAATTCCAGTCCCATTGCCCATCGGGCTTTTCTTCCCAAACGCCCAATTGCGGAAACCAATGGCAAAAAAGGTAAAAATCTTTGCTGTAACCGGCTCTGGCAATGGTTTTGGGTACTTGCGCCTGCCAATGAAGGGTAAGCACGGTGGTGTCGCCCGGAGCGAGTGGAGTATCCAGCAATACGTCCAGCACCGACTGATCTTCGGGGTTTTGATCGTCGGGTTGTACAAAACGCATATTGGCAGAGATATTCTTGCCGTCTTGCCTGAATGTATCAATATTCACCCAACCCCATTCCTTCGCATTTCTTTTGCCAAAACCCTGGCCGAAAATTTGTGTGGTACCTTTTAAAAAGGTGGATTCGGTGTTTTTAAAAGCATTGAAATACAGGTAGAATCGCAGATTTTTGATGGGAGTTGGGCTGGGATTATGCAGTTTTATGGTTTGGGTGGCATACAGCATTCGGTTAGGATGATCCAGTTTTGCCTCAATTGTGTAATGGGCCGTACGGGGGCTGAGGGCTTTGGGGAAAAACGGATCACACTGCGCTACAGATGTGCTACCCTGAAGTAGCCCAAAAAGTACAGGTAAAAGGAAGTGGATTCGACCAACCATGCTGTTTGTAAATTGCGACACACAAAGGAAGTGAGAATTGGCGCTTTTTGTTCAAGAATTTGCACTTCTTGTGCCTAACTTTGTCGACTAATATGCTAAAAATGCTGTTTATGTGTTTTCCGAAACAAGTATTGTCTCCGCTCCTGGCGCTGAGCCTGGTTTTTTCCCTTGTTAGCTGCGAAAAAGATGATCCGGCAGTTCAGGAGAGCCCGATCTTTACCTTCTTTGAGGAAACAGCCATTCAAATAGATACGGTAGAACAGGCCGCAGATACCTGGGATTATGGATTTGCCTTTAGTCCGCTGCAATCCGGCCGCATTGCCCAGTTAGGAATGAAACTTCCTGTTTCGGGCAGTTTTAAAGTCACCTTGTGGGATCTGAACGGAGGAGTGCCGGCAGCGCTGGTATCGCAAAATATCTCAGCTCAAACGGCCCACCAGTCTATCACTCATGATATTACAGGCGTTCAGGTAGAAAATGGTAAAAAATACGGCATCAGCATCCTGGCTAATACCTTTTACCGGATTACCAAAACAGACGGCAGCGCCTTCACCTATCCAAAAACCATTGGTAATATTCTGGTGGAAGGCTTCCATGAATCGGTTAACACCACCGGTTTGGCCAGTTTTCCATCGGAAACCAACGATACCCGTCTTGCGCCTTGTGTGGATGTGATTTTCATCGCTGACTGATCGCACATGCGCACCACCTTTTTGTTCTTTTTTCTGCTTGTTTGCGCGCTGGAGGGCTCGGCGCAGCAATTGATGTTGGATTCCTTGCTTCGCATGGAAAAACAATACCAAAAGGAAGATTCCGTGAGGGCCAAACTGCTCACCGATATTGCCCGGCGGTATTACACCGTTGATCCATCCAAGGGAGTTCCTTTTGCAGAGAAAGCCATTAAACTCTCTGAAAAACTGCCCGACAAGAAATTTCTGGCCGGCGCATACAGCAGCATGGGGGGCAATATGCTTACCCTGGCCGACTACCCGGCGGCACTTACTTACTACCAAAGAGCGCTGGAAATCAATCAGAAACTTGGCAATCAGCAGGGAATTGCCAATAACTACAACAATATAGGGCTCGTTTATTACAGCATTTTTGACTATCCCAAAGCCCTGGAGTATTATCAGCGCAACCTGCAACTCAACGAGCAAACCGGCAATAAATCCGGTATAGCCGGCACCCTGGGCAATATTGGCGCTATTTACAACGTCCTGAAGGACTACCCAAATGCCATAGCCTATTATGAACGTGCGCTCCTAATCAGCGAAAAAGAAGGAAACCAGCAGCAGGTAGCAGGTACCCTCTCCAACCTGGGCAATGTGTACACCCATCAAAAGGCTTTCAGCAAGGCGCTTGATTACAAACAGCGCGCGCTCAGTTTGTATGAAAAACTGGGAAATCAGTCCGGCATTGCCACTAACCTCGGCAATATTGGCAATGTTTACCGGCAAATGCAGGATTACCCGGCGGCCATTCAGTACCATGAAAAGGCTTTGGTTATTCTGGATAAAATAAAAGATAAAAAAGCGGCTGCAGCCGGATACGCCAGCTTGGGAGAGGTCTATTACCTTCAAAAAAACTATCCCAAAGCGCTCCAACTGGAACAACAGGCCTTGGCTATTTCCTCGGCTGCCGGATTGGTAAAAACTACCAGCGAATCTTTCCTGCACCTGTCAAAAATTTATGAAGCCCAGGGGCGGTTCGATAGCGCTTATTGGACTTATGGTAAATATATTGATTTCCGCGACAGTATCAGCAGCATTGAAAAACAAACAGAACTGACCAAAAAAACGCTGCAATTCGAGTTTAGCCGGAAAGAAGATTCTCTGCGCCAGTATCAGGCCCTGACTGATGCCCGCTTACAGCAACAAATCCTGTTGGCAGCCAAACAACAAAAGGAACTCGAACTACAGCAAAGCGCTATACGTTTGGCCACCAAAGAAAAAGAAATTCAGCATCTGGCTTACCTGAAATCGCAGGCAGACCTGCAGTTTGAGCAAAGTACCAGAAGGGAAAATGAGGAGAAACTCCGGCTTTCGGAAAATGAAAAGCAACTACAAGCCACACAAATGAGCTTGCAGGAAACTCAGTTGCAATTGAAAGACAAGGAGATCCGATCAAGAGAAACCCAGAGTTTGTTTTATGTGGGCGGAATTATCCTGCTAACCCTGTTATCGTTTTTCATTTTCCGCAACTTCCTCAACCAGCAAAAAGCCAACAAAATCATCCGGAAGGAAAAGCAAAAATCAGAAGATCTGCTCCACAATATCCTGCCCGAGGAAGTGGCAGACGAGCTCAAGGTGCACGGTCAGGCCATGGCCCGGCAGTTTGATCATGTCACGGTTTTATTCACCGATTTCGTCAATTTTACCAGCATTTCGGAGCAATTACCCCCACAGGAGCTGGTCAATACCCTGCATCAGCATTTCAGGGCATTCGATGAAATCATGGACAAATATGGTCTGGAAAAAATAAAGACTATCGGAGATGCTTATATGGCAGTAGCAGGGCTTCCGGTGCCAGCTTCAGATCATGCCATCAGGGCAGCCCGGGCTGCCCTGGATATTCAGGCCTACATAGTCCAAAATCTGCGTCAAAATCCCTCCGGTTTTCAAATCAGGATTGGATTGCACAGCGGGCCAGTAGTGGCAGGTATTGTTGGTGTAAAGAAATTTGCTTACGATATATGGGGCGACACTGTAAACACCGCTTCCCGTATGGAAAGCAGCAGCGAACCAGGCAAAATCAACCTCAGCGAAGCTACGCACCAACTGCTGAAAGGCCAGTTCAGGATGGAGTCCAGGGGGGCGGTTGCAGCCAAACACAAAGGGGAAATTGACATGTATTTTTTATTGGAATGGGCTAGTGATTAACATCATGTAGTAGTTTTCGGCCAAAATTTACACCTATGGAACGCTACGGACAGGTTCTGCTCATTGCTATTCCTTTCTTCATAGCCTTGATTATTGTAGAAAAAATCTATGGCATGTGGAAAGGGGAGGATAGAACACCCATCATGGACATGGTTTCCAGCTTAATGTCTGGTTTAACCAATGCCGTGAAGGATGTACTCGGACTCAGTGTGTCTATCCTGTCGTACACCTGGTTGGTCAGTCATTGGGCCATTATTCGTCCGGAGGCTACCTGGTGGATGTATGTAGTTACCTTCATTGTGCTTGATTTTCAGGGATACTGGG
The DNA here is from genome assembly GCA_035299505.1 of Saprospiraceae bacterium. Classification (GTDB taxonomy): domain Bacteria; phylum Bacteroidota; class Bacteroidia; order Chitinophagales; family Saprospiraceae; genus M3007. The sequence goes on from DATGWL010000101.1 coordinate 59,520, forward strand.
TGCATCGCTGGGCGCACGAGATCAATTTCTTTTGGAATAAGCACCTCATTCATCACAGCAGCGAAGAGTTTAATCTGCCCTGTGCGCTGCGCCAGAGCATTTCGTCCTTTGTCAACCTGTTTACCTTTTTCCTGCTTCCGGCGGCTTTATTGGGTATTCCAGCTATTGTGGTAGCTACTATTGCTCCGTTGCATTTGTTTGCACAGTTCTGGTATCATACCCGCCATATCGGGAAATTGGGTATTTGGGAAAACATCATTGTTACACCTTCGCATCACCGGGTGCACCATGCCATCAACCCGGAATACATGGATAAAAACTACAGCCAGGTATTCATCATTTGGGACAAGCTGTTTGGCACCTTTCAGGAGGAATTACCGGAAAAACCACCCGTTTACGGCATTACCCGCCCGGCAGCAACCTGGAATCCCATTAAAATCAACTTTCAGCATTTCTGGCTGATGTTGAAAGACGCCTGGTATGCCGCCAACTGGAAAGATAAATTCAGAATTTGGTGGAAACCCACCGGCTGGCGCCCTGCCGATGTGGCCGCACGGTTTCCGGTGCCTAAAATCTCAGATGTGTATCATTTTGAGAAATACAATCCACCAAGTTCTCTGGCCCTGCAAACCTGGTCGGTTGTACACCTGGCTGTGCTGATGCTGATTTCGGCGCATTTCTTTGGCAATATTGCAGCTATCGGTAGTCCTAACATCTTTCTGTACGGATTATTCCTCTTTGTCAGTGTTTACAGTATGGCTGAGCTGGCCGACCGCAATCCAAATGCTGTGGCGTTTGATATAATCCGGGTGGCTATGGGTTTTGGCATCTTTTGGGTACAAAAAGACTGGTTTGGACTCAATCAGTTAATTCCTTCCGGCAGCCTGTTGATTATGGGATATCTGATTATTACTCTGGGTATGACCCTGTATTGTTCTTTTTTGGACCCAGGACGCAATCTGCACCACAGCTCCAACACTCCTTCAACCATTTAACTGATTCGAAAAACAAACCAAACCTAGTTCATATGAAATGTCATGCCATTACCTTTTTGATCCTAAGTCTGTTGGCCAGTACCATACATGCACAGGATAATTCAGCCGAAGACTGGACCCATAGTTATGGTTCAAATACCGGATTTGAGGTCGGGAATAAATACTACTCCCTGGTTTCAGATGCTAATCTCCGGGAGAAAACCAATACACAATCGGCAGTGTTGACCAAGCTGCCTATTGCTACGCCGGTAGAAATCCTGGCCGTTAGCACCGATTCCTTTACCCAGCGAGGCGTAACCCTTCCATGGGTACAAGTGCGCACTACGGTTGGTGGCAAAACCTATACAGGATACATCTGGGGGGGATTTTTAGCGCTTGCCAGCATCCAGACACCCAATGACGAATACACCCCCAATGCCGGCGTGCAATACCTGACAGGCGTAGCTGCCTATGATGAAAAAAATCATCAGTTAACCGTACAGGTGCGCGCTGCCAAAGACGGAAAAGAAATTGCCAAATGTGAATTCACAACCAGCGGAGATCCAACCTACTATCCGGAATTTTCCGTCCGCTTTGAGCCATTTCAAAAAGTAAAGGCGGTTCTGACCGTCAACTACTACTTCCCGGCATGTGGATACCCTTCCGGCGACAATGTGTTGTTCTGGCAGGAAAATAACCAGATTGTGAAGGTTCTGGAAACCTCCTCCATCTCAGATGGCGGTGTCTTTTACAGCTCCGAAGATTACCTTATGCCTTCAGACAAAGGCGGTATCGGCGATCATATTCTTGTAGTGCGCGATCAATCAGAATTTGAAGAACGCGGCGAGGAAATGGTGCGCACTTCACAGAAATACAGCCTTTCGCTGTACAAATGGAATGGCGCCAAGCTCACGAAACTCAAGGACTGGAAGTGAGTGAGTGAGTGAGTGAGTGAGTGATTAGGGTAGGGTGAAGCGTATGCCGAGGAGGACTTTCTGTCGCTGGATGGGGGCATAATTGTAACTGGGATCGAATGTGTACCCATGTGGGTTGTTCACATCTGTTTGGCGATCAAATGGATCAAAAGCGCGCAGAATAACATCTTCTTCGGGATAAAACCCAAACAGGTTTTTGATCCCGGCATACACTTCCAACCCATTCTTCAGGTTGCGGGTTAGCTGAATATTGTGCACCATAAACCAGGGTGATTGTTCCGGACGATAATCGTTGGGAACAACCGGAAGGTACATAGGTCCGGTCCAGTTTCCGGTATAATCCAGGGTGGTTTTGAGTGCTTTGAGAGGAAAACTGAATGCCCAGGTGCCTGATAGGGCTGGTGCAAATAATTGTGGTTGTTTCTGACCGTTTTCCTGTTTGTACACATCCATGAAGGTGGCGCCGGTCATACACTTCATTCCGTTTTTGAAATTGAATTCCAGATTCAGAGAGCCTCCGGCAGAAACAGCATGGCCTTGCAGGTTTCGATATATGATCTGCTCAGGATTGGTGTTGTAATCCGGTAAAATCTGGTTGTAGAAATACGTGTAAAACAGCGAAGCATCCAATCCTATAAACCCGAGCGCTTTGGGAAAAAACTTCTGAACATAGTTCAGATTGGCATTCCAGGAGCGCTCGGGATTCAGGGCTTCCGTGATGATTACTTCCCGCGCGCCACTCAGCGCTGCATGATCTTCCGTAAATATATTGGCCACCCGATACCCTGACCCGCCCGTAAGCCGGAGTATGTGGAACGGATTGGGGCTCCATTTCCAGCTGATCCTTGGGGTTAGTATTGATCCATGCTTTGAATGGTAATCGTAACGGATACCGGTAAGCAACAGGTTTTGCTTGTTCAGGGTCCATTCATCCTGCACAAAAATGCCCGGTAGCCAGGTTGTGGATGGTGCATTTCTTTGGTTCGAAGGGTTGGTCGTGGCTGGTGTATTGTCGTCAAAGGCTGTCAGTCTCGAACTTACGCCCCAAAGCAATGCATGGTTTTTACCTGGCGAAACTGTGCTGCTCAACTGGCCAAATCCAATTTGCTGAAAGCCATCGTAGGGTACATTACCGTAATAGGAATCCTGTTGGTGTAGGTTCCAGGAGATATCCAGCATGATGGGATTGCCGGCAACAGGCAACTGGTATTTACCCAGTACCTCTATTCTGTTGGTATAAATACTCTCCCCGTAAATACTGTCGGTGCCGCGCCATGCTTTTTCCCATTGCAGCTCGCCTCCCCAACGGTTTTCATGCACCAGTCGGGCTGCCAGGCTGGCAATGCGATTTTGCCTGCGCTGAAAACTCCATTTGTTGAAAACGGAAACCCTGTTTTGTAAGGTGATATCAGTAAAATTGTCATCATTTATGTCCAAACGCCGATTGAACCTGAAATAATTTACCCCCAACAGTGTCCGAGCCTTTTTCCAACGGGCAGTCATGGCGCCGTCCACATTGAGTTCGCCAATACCGGTACCAAATACATCCAGTGTTACTCTGGGGGCGGTGAGTACGTTTTTGGTAATCACATTGATCAATCCACCCACAGCCTCCGATCCGTAAAGCGTGCTGGCTGGCCCTTTGGCTATCTCAATCCGTTCTATCATGCCATTAGGTATGCCACTGAGGCCATAAACGGTGGATAATCCGCTTACAATAGGCATGCCGTCAATGGCTACCATAGTGTAAGGACCCTCCATGCCGTTGATGTGAATATCACCGGTATTGCACACATTACAATTAAGCTGCGGCCGAACCCCGTTTACCATGGTGAGCGATTCAAACAAATTGGAACTGGCGTTTTTCTGAAAAAAGCGGGGCGTATAAATTTCCACCGGAATGGGAGAGGCGTCTTTGCTGACAGGTTTCATGGTAGCAGACACCACCACGGTGTTCAGAGTGCTTTGCAAGGGCTCCAGCAGAATGAGCTGACTGCTTTCGGTTGCTGCCAGTGTTAGCGGTTGGTATGCCAGGTGACTCACGCGCAACTGGCCGTTTTTAGGCCAATCATGGAGAGTAAGCGGTACTGTTCCGAGCGAATCAGTGATCCATTTGCCAGCGCTGTTACTAAAACTTACAGACGCTCCCCAAACAGGAACGCCGGTTTCTTTGTCCTGGATTTGGATCAGATGCTGAGCTTTTGCACCACTGCACATCCAAAGTAACAGCAGCATTAATATTGGTTTTTTCATGGTAGAGCTAGATTAATACAGGTGCAAATATAGGTTTAAAATAAATTTAGACAAGACTAAAAATGAATTTAGTTGAATATTTTTTCTCTGCCTTATCACCTGCATCAAACGAGTCATAAAAAAGGAGAGTCATCTTTCGACGACTCTCCTTATCAAATCCAAACTGTCTTACAAAGCGATTTACTTTTTCATCCAACGGCAAACCAGGGCACAGAGGATGATTCCTTTAAGGATGTTCCACATAGGCCAATTTACTGAATTTTAACCGGGAACGTGATGTCAAAATCAACTTCGCCACCTGGATCTGTGCTGCTGTTTTTGTTGGTTGGCTCGTGGTGCAGTTTGATTTGAAGAGTGCCTGTAGATGCACCGCCATTCACCCAGTTGGTTTTTTGGCCAAAGGGATTTCCGTTATCATCGGTGTCGAGGTTGGTGATAGTCAGGTTGGCGCCACTTAAGGTGTACGTGAACAGGTGCTCTTTATTTTCCTCCTTGATTTCACCCGTGAGATCTTTAACTGGCGACTGGGTTTCATCAAACACCAGCACCTCGCAGGTGAGTGGGCTAATACCTGCCGGAAGGGTTATTTCTCCGATAGCATCCCAAATGCCATCACCATTGGTTTCCAATGCAGCTACAGTTTCTGCGAAGCCATTGGCGCTGATTCTTAATTCAACTCTGGTAATGTTTTCCTCTTCTGTATGATCATGCTTATCGCAGCCGGTCAAAGAGAAAAGTCCGAGTGCAATGGCGCCAAAAGCCCATTTGGTTGCGGTGAAATAATAAATTTTCATGATGTTCAAAAATGTTGTTAAGTGGTTGATTGTCAATTATTTAAAAGGTCCATTTGGCTCTGAGGCCAACGTTGATGCCGGGCGCGTCTGCATAATACCGGAACAGGTCCAGGTACTCCCGGTAACGGGTATTGTTGAGGTTTTGCACAGAAATGCCTGTCTCCAATTGCCTTTTGCCCATAGAAAAGGTATGTGCGGCTTCCAGTGCCAGGGTAGTGTACGTATCTGGCGCTGCTTTGGTTAAGCCTTCCGCCGGGATGCGCCATTGTCTGGCAACTGTAGTGGCTGCTAACCGGATGAAAGTGGGCGACTGGTTTTTCTTGCCTGTTTCCAGTTGCCATTTCACTCCATATTGGTACCTGTCCGAAGGCATTAGCGGCAGCCAGTCCTGCGTAGCTGCCAAAGTCTCCGATACCTGGGTTTTCCTGCGTGCATAGAGGGTGGAATAGCCTGATTCCAGCCAAAAATGCTGGAACATATTCCAACTAAGATTCAGGTCAATGCCTTGTAAGACAGCGTCGTTCTGACGGTAGAAATACGCAGGATAGGGCCCTCTGATGGTTCTGACGATTGAATCTCTGGGCTGATCCAGGTAAATAAAATCATTCACCTGATTTCGGTATCCGGATATGGCCAGCGCAAGATGTTGTTCGTGGTATTCCAGGCTAAGGTTGGTGTTCCAGGCTTTTTCTGCCTGCAAATCCGGATTGCCTGCTTCATAAGTGCCTGCGCCATGGTGTACGCCTTTGGCAAAAAGCTCGTTTACATGCGGCGGGCGCCAGGCCAGGCCGGTGTTTAGTTTGGCAAGCAGCGTTTGGCTAAAATGGTAAATAGCTCCTGCCGTTCCGCTCACATTACCAAAATGCAGGGTTTTGTCCAGGTTTTCTGTGCTATTTCCGGAAGTGGTAGCATGAATCCAGCGGTAATCATATCTGGCGCCTACTTCAAACTCCCAGGGCACCGGGAAACGTCTGTAACGCTCCGTTGCCCATACAGAACCACCAAAGCTCAAAAAATCAGGAATAAATCCGCCCCGGCTCACATAGTTCAGTTGCTGCATGGCCTGCACGCCAAAGCTGCCTTGCCAATGGTGTACTGGCACATGTTCCAGCGCCAAATCAAGGGTATTACTCCACAACCGAAAACTTACCTGCGGTTTGTTGCTCTGACTGATGCCGCTCCGGCCCCGGTCATACTCTTCCCGCAAGTTGTACTGGAAATTGTATTGGCCGGTGTATTTCCAGCGGTCGTTTAGCCGGTACTCCACCTGGTATTTAGCTACCGAATGACTCACCTGTTGAAAGGGGCGGTCGATCAGGTAACTGAAATGATTGATATTGTTTCGTGGTGTCTGACTCTGAATGGCTGCCAGTAATTCATCTACACTGCCATTGTGAGAGGCACGCAATACAGCAAATCGTTGATTAAATTGTGAAACTGACCAGAGGTGTTTCAATTTCTTGCGGTTTAGCCCTGCCATAAACAAGCCATTTATCTCCTGATTGCTGGTATTACCAAGCCAATAATCAGGAGCACGCAGGTTGCCGGCCCTTTTCACCGTACCTTGAATCCGGAAAGCCCAGGCACTTCCGAGTGGCTTCCAATCTGTGCTTCCTGCTAAAACGCCGCCCAACCCATTGCTGAAAAAGCCTGCGTGTACCCATCCATTGTAGCCCACATCCTTCCGCAGCGGAGATGGCTCCAGCACCACCGCGCCTGCCATGGCTCCAATGCCGTAACGCACTCCGGCAGCTCCTTTTACCACAGATATCTTATCCGAAGCAAAAGGGTCAATTTCCGGGGCGTGATCTCTTCCCCATTGCTGACTTTCCAGCGTAACGCCATCAGACACAATAGCAATCCGGTTGCTGTGCAGGCCTTGTATAACAGGCTTGGCCACAGTAGCCCCTGAACTGAGCAGGGTAACTCCGGGAAGTTTTTTCAGCGTTTCCCCCAGGCCAATGCCTTTCGCCGCTTCCAGATCCGATTTGTCTACACTTGCCGATGCCTGTGTAGGAGGAGGCGGTGCCGCTTTTTCTACCACCAATACTTCATGGAGCACCGCATCGTGCACCAGATGGAATTCCACCAGGGTGTTTTCTGTGAGCTGCACCATTTGGGTGAAATGCGCGCATTCAATGTGCTTGATTTCAACAGTATACGGTGTTTTTTCACAAAGGTTGGCTATGGCAAAATAGCCAGCCTCATCGGTCATGGCATGTTTACCGATCTCCTTCACGTATACGCTTGCATAGGCCAACGGTTCCCGGGTGTCGGATTCCGTTACGTGACCACGCAAGGCAAAATGGCAATCCTGGGCGTATAACCCAAGGCTGCATAGCGAGCAGAAGCCCGCTAATGCGGCTTTGCTTCTCAGCATATGGCAAATAAATAAATCGAGAAATTCCGGCTGAAATCAGTCGGGTGAAAAGTGGGGCATGGGCATGAAACGGCCTGCCTCAGCAAGAAATGCTATGCCAGAGAAGGTGGACCGCGCCTGAAATTGGCGTCAAAAGTGGCTTTAGCGTACACTTGAGGTGTGTACATAGCCGGCTTGCTGTGTGCAGGAACTGGCAAGGACAAATCTTCCAGCATCAAAGCAGCAAACAATTCCGGAACAGAGACCACAAAGGCACAAATGGTACAATCTTCCACCGCCCATCTTTCATCGTGGATGTGGGCAGAAGAAGGATCATGCGTTACCTCGCAAACCGGATGCTCAGCTTCGTGGTGATGGTGAACCAGCAACAAGTGCATGGTTTTCAGCGACCAAAAGGCTGAAAACAGCAGTGCCAGAGACCAGGCGCCATACCGTTGATATGTAGATTGCTGGAACAAGTTTAGGTTCTGAGTCTGTGCAAATATATCAGGCGTTTGGGACTTTTAAACCATTGGTTGCAAAAACGGTCTGAAAATGACCAAAAAATCGCCTAATGTCTGGTATTTGAGTCCTGAAGTACTAAAAAGCCTCCCAGTTATCACCCAGTTCTTTGGGGTGCCAGAAAAGCAATTTGAAATCCCGGACACAATCGTTCTCAATCACAACACCTTCCGCCTCTAAAAGTTCTTGCATGAGGGTAGGGGTGGCAAAATGGTGCCTACCAGACAGCTCTCCTTTTCGGTTCACTACCCTGTGTGCAGGAACATTGTCCATGTGGTGACAATTATTCAGAGCCCAGCCCACCATCCGGGATGCGCCCAAAGCCAGAAAATCGGCAATGGCGCCATAATTGGTTACCCTTCCGCGGGGCACCTGTCGAACTACGGCATATACCAGATCATAATAGGTGGGGGTATTGACTACTGGCATGTATTAGAACGAGTTAAGGTGTATTGGTTTTTTCCGACCATTGGGCCAGGTGTACATATTCTTCCCAGCCGAGGGTTTCCGGCCGTTTTTCAAAAAAAGGGTCACTCATGAGAATATCGCCAGGAAAAAATGGTTTCAGGGTGTTGCGCAGCATTTTGCGTCGCTGGTTGAAAGCCGTTTTTACAATGGTTCGGAACAGTTTTTCAGAACAGTCCAGGGTGAAATTTTCCTTTCTGGTGAGTCGGATCACGGCAGAAAGTACTTTGGGAGGCGGGTTAAAAGAGCCACGCTCTACCGTAAACAGATACTCTGTATGGTAAAAGGCTTGTGCCAGGGCACTGGTGATGCCATATACTTTGGATCCCGGCTTGGACACTACCCGGTCTGCCACCTCTTTTTGGAACATACCCACCATTTCAGGTACTATATCCCGCCAGTCCAGTAATTTGAACAGGATTTGTGTAGAGATATTATATGGGAAATTGCCAATCAGGCAAAAAGGTTTTCCTTCAAAATATTCCGGTGCATTGAAGTCCAAAAAGTCTTTGGAAATCAGTCTGTTCTGAGCAAAATCAGGGTATTGGCGCTGCAAATATTCCACCATATCGCGGTCTGCTTCAACTGCGAAAGTTTGGTAGTCATCATGTGCCAGTAGAAACTTGGTCAGCATACCCATGCCGGGACCAACTTCGAGCACTTTGCCGGTTGCATTTGCCTGGCGCATACTTTCTGCAATGCGCTGTGCAATGGCATCGTGTTTCAGGAAATGTTGTCCGTAGGATTTTTTTGCTTGCATAACATAAACCACAGCGAGTAAAACAGGAACCAGGCCACTCCAATCGCATTTTCAAGGGTACATTCAATCAGGAAGGAGGCCAAAGCCATCATTTGAAGGGCAAGGTACAGGAAATTGTTTCGCTCATGGTACCATGGGTAAAATAAGGCTGCCAAACTCAGTACTAAGCCCAGCATGCCTGTGCTGGCCATAATGAACAGGAACTGATTATGGGGCAATTTGGGGTCTTCGGCATAACTCGGGTATAATTGGGCCGTCATGCGGTTGGTCTCGGAAAGCAGGTCGCCGGCGCCAACGCCTAATACCGGGTTTTCCCGCCAAAGTTCCCAGCCGGAACGCAAGGAAATCCACCTGCCCGCATCTGAATATAAATGCCCGTCGTCTTCATACCGGAATCTTCCCCAATCCCATTTCATGTACGCTACCCGCATTTTCAAACTCGGAATAGTGGCAACAGCCGTCCATAAACCACCCACCATTACACACAAAGCTGCCAACCCTGTCAGCCAGCGCCTGCTTTTCCAGATATACCAAACTGCAGCAAAAAACATGGCCGCATACAAGGAAAACAGCCCGGACCTGACAGACAATACGTGAATGAACAGGAATAAAAAAATCACGGTGGCCCCCAGCAAATGGCGTTCCCATACCTTTCTGAGCCAAAATTTCTGCTGCCAAAGCCAGGCTCCGGTTAAAATGGAAGTAGCCAGTATCAGGCTAAACCTTACATGCGAACGCGGCACCGGCACCGGATTCCCCCTGCCCAAACCTTCTACTATAGCATCGTAATGCAGCAAAAAATGAATGCCAACGGCAATGCAAACTGCAGTCATGAACCATACAAACAGGTACAATACCAACTTTAACTGCCTGTCTGTAAACGGTGGGTGATTGGCAAATGCCCAGGGCAAAACCAAAAATGGCAACCGGGTTTGTACCAGCCTAAGCCAATATCTGGTATCTTCTGACCAAAACGCGCTCAGGGCCGGAGCCAGCAGTAACAGGGAAAATACCAACAGAACCTTTTGTTGGTACAATCGTTGAAAGGATACCTGTAATACCAGCCACCAGGTGTTTGCTTCCCTCAATGATGCATTCAAATGTTGCGCTGTGTGCCACCAGGAAGCAAAAACCAGCAGCCACATACTAACCGACAGCAAAAAAGGAGACAGTACCATGCTTGGTACCAACAGGCAGGCGGCAAAAAGTGCCAGATGGGTGGGACTGAAGCGCAAGGTGAGTGAGTGGGTGAATGAGTGAGTGGGTGCTGGCGTGTTTAACTGCTGAATCCTCCAATAGCAACGTTTCAAACCGCAGAATCGCTGCCATGTTTTCCTTTAGTCGAGTGGAAGCGCACAAAGATAGATGCCTGCTTCGGGTTTCCCCGAACTTGCCTACATTTGTCGCTAATCTGTGTTACCCAATTGATTCATGAAGCACGTTGCCCTCACCATTATAACAGGATTTATCTGGTTGTCTTGTCGCAACAAACCTGCCGCTGTGCCGGAAGATCCGTCTTTGTTTCGGGAGAAGCCGGCTCCGGCTACTACCGTTTCAGAGCCGCTGACGGTTCCAAATACGAGTGAAGGGAATTTTGAGAGTCTGGTAGCAGACTACGAATCCAAGGACCGCGGGATCTGGCAAAAGCCTGAACTCGTGATTTCCTACCTTGGCGATCTAAAAGATAAAACGGTTGCCGACATAGGCGCCGGAACCGGATATTTTACTTTCCGACTGGTGCCAAAAGCCAAAAAGGTAATTGGTATTGACATTGACTCCCGCTTTATCAATTTTCTGGACAGTGTCAGGGTTCGGCTTCCGGATGTTTATCAGAGTCGGTTTGAGAGCAGACTTGCCAAGATTGATGATCCGCTGCTGAAGCCCGGAGAGGCTGATAAAGTAGTGATTGTCAATACATACGCTTACATTGACAACCGAACACAATACCTCAAAACCCTGCACAAAGGCATGGCTCCAGAAGGGCAGATTTTGATCATCGACTTCAAAAAGAACAACCTTCCTGTTGGGCCACCTGATGCATACAAAGTGGCATCCGCACAAGTTGAACGCGAATTAAAGGACGCCGGTTTTGTAGTACTCAAGGTGGATAAAGAAGTGCTAGATTACCAATACATTATTCTGGCACAAAAAAAAGAAGTAAAACAGTAGCCTTTTTCAGACCCCAATCAGCACACCATAAACTATGCGCGGTTCTTTCAAATTATTTACCTGGCTGGGAATTCCGGTGTATTTACACTGGACTTTCGGCCTGATTTTCGTTTACATCCTCTGGCACGCGCAAAGCGAGGGTCTGGGAACTCTGGAAACGGTTTGGCTAACAGGCTTATTTATGGCCTTGTTCCTGTGTGTGTTGCTTCATGAATACGGGCATGCCATAGCTGCCAGAAAATACGGGGTAAAAACCCGGGATATCGTACTTATGCCTATTGGTGGGGTGGCCAGGCTGGAAAAAATGCCTGAAAAACCTGTTCAGGAGTTCGTGGTTGCTATTGCCGGGCCTGCCGTCAATGTAATGATCGCCACTCTCTTGTTTCTGGGTATGAATTTTGGTGTGGAAGGCGATCTCTGGGAGTTGTTCAGCTATGCTATACGATCAGATATCGGCTCGGAAATTGTTACAGAATCCGGCTATTTCCTGAGCCCTGAGCTTCATTTTATCATTAAACTGGCTTTCACTAATGTAGCTTTGGTCATTTTTAATATGATTCCTGCGTTCCCCATGGATGGCGGCCGGGTGTTCCGGGCCTTGTTGTCTATGTGGCTTGGTCGCCCGCGTGCTACCAATATTGCCGCCTGGGTTGGTCAGCTTATTGCGCTCTTGCTCGTAGGCGCCGGAATCTGGGGTAGCGATGTTATGCTGAGCGTCCTGGGTATTTTTGTGATTTATGCCGCAAGGGCGGAGAATAGCAATGTGCAAACGGAAGATTTGCTCTCCAAGTTTAAAGTTAAGGATGTGATCCGGCCACAATATACCAGAATGCGTTCAAACGACTGGATGTTGAGTGCTATTGAAACACTCAAGCATGGACTGGAGCGACATTTTTTGGTGTTTGATATGGCAGACAACCTGATAGGTATGCTGGAAGAAGAGGACATTCTGCGCGCTATGCGCAAGCCTGATGTAACAGCGGAAATCATGCAATATGCCCAGCGGGTGGAAATTGTTTCGCTGGAAGATTCTCTGCTGAAAATACACTACCTGATCCGGCAACGGGGCTTTGGTATTTTAGGCGTAGCCGATGAAAGCGGGCAACTGATCGGAGTGGTAGATGAAGCCGGATTGGCTCATTTCATACGCCTGGAGGAAGGCAGGTAGTTAAGGTCATTAAAGGTCATTTGAAGTCATTAATTGTCATTTAGTAGTCATTTAGTAGTCATTAAAGACCTCGCTTTTCAGTGTCTTACAAATTGTAATAAATGGCCTTAAATGACTACTAAATGACTACTAAATGACTTCAAATGACCTTAAGTGACTTCAAATGACTTCAAATGACCTTTAATGACTACTAAATGCCCTCAAAGGCCCTTTAGCCCAGACGCTATTCGCCGCTATTGAACATCCAGTTCACCCCGAACTGGAAACCTGGCGTGTAATTGGGTGCATTGTTGGAATACAGCTGTAAAATTCCAGAAGTATTGTTGATGCCCAGTCCAAAATTAGTGACAGTTTCCTTGTTGTTGGAGTCGGCTTCACTGGTAGCCGTAATTTTGGAAAATCCAAAACTGCCAAATGAGGCTTCAAAGGTCAATTTTTTGCCGAAGTAGAAAATGATACCCGGACGCAGACCGAAGTTCAATCCGAAATAATTGGTTTGAACCACATCGGCAACCTTGTCTTTGCCAAAGGTAGCGCCCGCCTGACCTTCAATCCAGATACCGAAGTTGTCGGTTGGCTTTTGAATATAGCGGTAAAAAGGATTGATGGTAGTCAGGTTAATGGTGGAACTGTAGTCCTCAAAACCTGTAGCCTCGATTTTAAGGGAAGTAATACCCGCGTCCAAACCTGCCCAGGAATTGCCGAAGGCATAACCTAATCTTGGGATAAGTGTAAATGAAGTGAAGGTGGTTTCGTCTTCATTTGTACCCTGATCATCATGATCCTGGTACTTTGAAAATCCGAGATTACCGCCTACCAAAAATTGAGCGTTTGCCTGGAAAGACATGACCCCGAAAACGATCAGAAGAAATAGAATGAGCTTTTTCATAATACTTATTTTGGTTAGTGAATGTTGTTGAACACTGCAAACCTAAGTATATGAAATAATTAACAATATCACCTTCGGTCATTGCCTGTGGTGATTATGGTCACCTTATCGGATTGTTTTTAAAACCACTTAAGCAACTTGCTCAGTAACAAGTCTGCCACCTCAATACAAATCAGGATGATTATGATCCACTCCAGTTTACTGCTCTCGCGGTGCAGGTAAAGTTCCCGGAATACTGATAAGTTGTCTTCAATTACCTTAAAAGTATATTCCACTTCTTTGAAGCGGCTTTGAATATCAAAAGTGCGCACCAACCCCTGGTGTATACGGTCCAGGTATTCATCGTCCCAGGTAAGTTCCGGGCTGTCAAAAATGAACAGGTTTTCGATGATCCGGTTCTTGCTGTTCAGCATTCTTCCAATGAACCTGATCATGTTAGACCGGCTGATATCAATAGCGCCCTCGTGCTCCATTTGGTTGGTAAACACATTGATTTCAGCCAGCAACTCTTCTGCCCGGCGGGTGTAAAAGTCCATGGAAACAGAATGGGCCACCGTAAGCATTACAATTCGGGCTACATCCTCTGTCAACTTCGGACAGGTAAGCGTATTGAATCCAAAATGCAGGGGCGCCCCGGCATCTTCCCTTATATCAAAATTCTCCCGAAGCATTTCAGGCAGCGGCCTCAAAAGGAAAGGTTGCAAAAAAGCAATATTCTTGCTGGTATCGGTATCTTCCATATTGGCGAAAACCACCGCACCGTAGTCGAAAGCATAAAAATAACGGGTTTCGTCTACCCGATAAAACAGTTCTGAGGCGTTTCCGTGAATCAAATGACCAGTGTAGGCATTTTTTAATTCACGTAACGACAGTCCCTCCGCCAGGTAAAAAGCACTTATTTTCATACTAATTTATTCCATTTATTGCCTTCAAAACGCAGCAAAGCACCGAATAGTTGCTTAAAAAAAGCTGCTTGGCCGCTCAAAGAAAGAGAAAAGCAATAACTATCCGGTTATAACCAACAAGGATCAAAGATCTGCGTTTTACATTTGTCCGGAAAAAACGCTTTCTCCTTTTGAGTCCTGCATTCTTTGTTGATCTATCTGTTGGTTCCGTTTTGGCCCTTGTCATGTTTGGCGTTGGGCTTTCCCTGACGTTTTCCGATTTCATGCGGGTGATACGGCAGCCCCAGGCCTTCTTTACGGCCTTAGGCGTGCAAATGCTTGCACTGCCAACGATTGCTTTTATCATTGCTTTGATGCTGCCCATTGCTGCAGAACTCAAAGTTGGCTTCATCATACTGGCGGCCAGCCCGGGTGGCGCTACATCCGGTTTTCTCACTTATCTGTGGCGCGGCAATGTTGCCTTGTCACTTTCCTTAACTGCCGTTAACAGCGCGCTTACGCTGTTCTCCATTCCCGTTGTAGTTAACCTGGGCTTGAGGGTCTTTCTGGACAAATCTTCAGATCTGCACCTGCCTTTTTGGGACACTGTGGGCCACATTTTCTTCATCACCATCATTCCGGCATTTCTGGGGGTTTGGTTGCGCAAAATGCGCCCGGTTTTGGCTGAACGAATCAGCAAGCCCGCCAAATACATCATGCTGGGCCTCTTGGCCATCGTGTTTGCCGTCAAATTGTTTGGCAGCGAAAGTGTGGGTGGTACCGGCCTGACGGCAAAAGATATCAGCCTGCTCCTGCCGGTTGGTATGCTGCAAAATGCAGCATGCCTGTTTACCGGTTATTTTGCCCTGAAGTACATCAATGCCCCGCATGCATCCAGACTCACCGCAGCCATGGAGAGTGGCGTACAAAATACCACGCTGGCATTCCTGATTGCCGGTAATCTGCTTGGAAACCAGGTTATGGTTAAACCAGCTCTGATTTATTCCATGTTTTCCTTCTGGACGGCCTGTTTGTTTGCCTATATGGCGAACAAATCTACCGGACAAAATATTTCACTCAGGCACTGAGATTTACTTAATATTGCTCGTTATTAAATCAACTGGCTCATGCGTCAACCAATTCTGGCACTCGCCCTTGCAACCCTTCTTAGTGGCAGCCTAATGGCTCAAAACCCGACTCCGGCTCCTGCACAAACAGGCGCTGTGCTGATTATTGGCGCCACAGCGCACCTGGGCAACGGATCGGTCATACCAAACAGCGCCATCGGATTTGAAGCAGGGAAGCTAACCCTGGTAGCCGATGCAACCACTATCCGGCTCGACAGGAGCAAATTTGCCACTGTTTACGACGCATCCGGGAAACACGTTTATCCGGGTTTCATTGCCACTGATACCTACCTGGGTTTGTCGGAAATTGAGGCTGCCAGGGCTACCAACGATTATGCAGATATTGGTCAATACAACCCCAATTTGCGCACCATCATTGCCTACAATACCGATTCTGATGTAATTCCTACCGTGCGCTCCAATGGCGTTCTGCTGGCACAAATTACGCCTCAGGGGGGCTCTCTTTCCGGCACTTCTTCTGTTGTACAACTGGATGCCTGGAACTGGGAAGACGCCGCTTTTCGTACTGACGACGGGGTGCACCTGAACTGGCCCGAAATGCGCAGTTTTGGCGGTTTCGACACCGGAAATCCTGGCATGCGCAAAAATGAACAATACGAAAAGGATGTCCAGGCTATTCAACGTTTCTTTGAAGAAGCGCGCGCATACGCACAACTAGCCGCGGCTGAGGTTGAAAACCAGCGTTTTGAGGCCATGCGCGGCCTTTTTTCAGGGAAAAGCAACCTGTATATCCACACCAGTAATGCTAAAACCATGCAGGAAGCTGTGTTGTTCGCCGAGCGTTTTGGCTGCAAACCAGTACTGGTTGGCGCATCCGATGCCTGGATGATCCCAGATTTCCTGGCCCAGCACAAAGTGCCGGTCATCCTGGCCCGTACCCAACGACTCCCTTCCAGAGAGGATGAAGACGTAGATCAACCATTCAAAACAGCTACTGTTTTGCAGGAAAAAGGTGTGTTGTACGCCCTTTCTATTGCAGGTTTCTGGCAACAGCGCAATTTGCCTTTCCAGGCCGGACAGGCTGCCGGATACGGGTTGAATAAAGAGGCTGCTTTGAGTGCTATCACCCTGAATACGGCTAAAATTTTGGGTATTGACCAGCAGTGCGGTTCATTGGAAACCGGTAAAGATGCCACCCTGTTTATTTCAGAAGGCGATGCCCTCGATATGCGTACCTGTCAGGTAACCGCTGCATTTATTCAGGGCCGGGCCATCAGTCTGGACAACAAGCACAAGCAGTTGTATCAGCGTTTTGACAAGAAATACCGCCAGTAATGGATATAGAAACGTTTAGAGACTACTGTCTGGCTAAAAAAGCCACTTCAGAAGGATTCCCGTTTGGGCCGGATACCCTGGTGCTCAAAGTGGGCGGCAAAATGTTTGCCCTAACCGGACTGGACAGCGAAACATTTACCGTAAACCTGAAATGTGATCCGGATAGGGCCATTGAACTGCGCGAACAATACCCGGAAGTTCAACCCGGTTACCATATGAACAAAGCTCACTGGAATACAGTAGATTTTGAAGGCGCGCTGGACTCCCGGCTACTTCGGGAGTTGATAGATCACTCTTACGATCTTGTGGTAGCTTCCCTGAAAAAAGCAGATCGGGAGGCTTTGGGGTTATAGCGCCGCCCAGTCTTCGCACTCAATCACATCTCACCATCCCAACGCCGCGCGTGGGTCTTCCCGACTTTATCGGGACAGGTCTTTTTGACCCAGCGCAACCTACGTGAGTGGCTGGGCTGATGTACGCATCCATCTGGCCCAGGAAGCCTACAGACAAGCCGTTAATGTCGCGCGGGCATAAGCCTGGCCTAATGAAGTCGGGACGCCTTCTTTCCCGCTATCAAAATAAAGGAGGTCTTTTGGTAGAATGGGCATTGCGCTGTACTTTTCTGCTTGGTGAAAACACCTGGCAGGGCGCTTGGGCTTGGGATAAAGTTTTGGAAGGTGATTGGGACACCAGGCGAGGTGGAAAAACAAATAAACGATTCAATCTAAATGCAACCCCGAAACTTAATTATGCCCCAAAATAGGCTGTTAATCACTGTCTTAATTTTGTATATTCAGTGTGGCTGCAACCTTCGTGTGCATGAAATTCCTGTGGAAACAACCAGGTATGTCTATGGAATTCATACAACCTCCTTGGATACTTTTGATATATATGTGGATATTCCTGTTAGATTTAAGGAAGATTTGCATGCGATTCAGTGGGGATATATAAAAAATATTAAATATGTTGATTCCACTAACTGCGAATTAACCCTTACGATACTTGATGCTGATCTTAAAAAAGATACAATATGGACTGGTAAATCACGTGAAATGTCATTAATGGGAACGTTAACGTATGGCTTAAGCCTGCCGTATTCAACAAAATCAAAACAAATAAAAAACCTGAATTGGGAAGGTGTATTTGTTTCTGTAAATGTTGAAAATAGCAGTGTTTCGTTGTTTGAAGGTTTCCACAAGCCAAGTAAAGTCCCTATTGCCATTAAGCTGGAATCCTGCCAATCATTTGCTGAAAAGGAAGCTTATGGAATACTGGAATCCATTGTATTTGAACGAAGATAGTTTTCCAGACTCTTATCCGCCATGTTCTGTTTGCCCAGCATTTCACCCCGCCCGGTCTTCCCACTCAACCACCATCTCACCGCCGCGCGTGGGTCTTTTTTTTGACCCGGCGCAACGTAAGTTTTGGATATTGGACATTAATCCCGCGACTCGCCGGAACCCTATCTCCACCCATCCAGCGTTTCCCCTATTTTGGGTAAAAACAGTTGTTTACCTTTGGCAGTAAAGGCACGGATACCTTCTTCGCGATTGACCACTACAAATCCGAAAGTATCAAAATGACAACCGATAATCTGGTTGCATTGAATAAAATCTGATGCCAGTATAGCGTCCTGAAAATCCATGGTAAAATTGGAGCCCACCGGCAAAATCGCGACATCAAGTTTCGGACAGGTCATTGGGATCAATTGCATATCCATGGTTAGCGCAGTATCGCCGGCAAAGTACAGCACCCCATCCTGTGTGTCCAGTACAAAACCTGTCGGCGAGCCCGCATAAGAGCCATCCGGCCAGCTGCTGGAGTGCACGGCATTCACCATTTTAACCCGGCCAAAATCAAAGCTCCACCAGCCACCTATGTTCATCGGGTGAGTATTGAAGCCCATTTCGCTGTATTTGGCGTGGATTTCCCAGATTCCTACTATGGTAACCCCGGGATTATTCCGGGCAATTCGTTCCAGGTCGATGCAGTGATCGCTGTGCCCATGAGAGAGCAAAATGTAATCACACTGAAGGGAATCCACCTTTACCTCGCCGGCCAGTGGATTGCCGGAAATAAAAGGATCGAAAAGAATGCGTTTGCCGGCTGCTTCCACCAGAAAACAGGAATGTCCGTAGTAGGTAATTTTCATACTGCAAATAAAGCTGATTAAAGTTAATCCAAGATTACAGAACGGTAAAAAAGGCCTTCCTGAGTTTGAATTTGAACACCATATAGGCCTGAAGGCGGGTTATTGAGCCCAATTTCCAGTTCACGACTCAAACCATTCCAGGTATAAACCAACTGACCCAGCTGATTGTATACCTGAACCTGACGCATTTCCATTCCCGGGCTGTTGAGCTGGAATTGTCCGCCTGCCGCAGGATTGGGGAAAATGGTTATGGATTGCCCGTTGGATGGGGTGGAAACAGCGCTGGATGCCGTTAAGATGCCGCTTCTGTAAAAGATCTTATCGGCAGCAGCATCCGTATAAACCAAATGAAATACACCGTTCCGGTAGGCTATGGTTGGCCATTGGAGTGTATGATTGGGTACGGCAAATCTTTGTTCAGGATACTGAAACTGGCTAATTCCATGCACAGAATGAAAGAAAACCACTTCTCTGGCTTTCTCCATGAACACCACACCTACAGTATCGCCATGGGCGGCAACATCTGGAAATGTCTGATTAACCAGATTGCCAGGGGCCGTTGGAAAGCCAACCTGGATTCCGGCGCTCATATCTCCGGCGTGCAGCGTGCTGGCATAAACTTTGGACAACCCTGTTGACTGACTCATCCAAACGGTCGCGATACTGTCGCCAGACCGGGCCATTCTCGGACCACTGATGGGACAGGTATTGATTTGCCAGTCTGTTTCATCAACATCCGTCGCCAGATCAAAAGAGGCCGCGTGATTGGTCGATCTGCTCACCCAGATATCGCGAAGATTTTGGTTGTTATTCCGAAAAATCAACCACACTGAATCGCCGGAAACAAGCAAGTCAGAACTGCAGCACTCACACACTTCTCCACCAGGCGCGGGAAGGTTAGCTATCACAGGGTCGCCAAAACTGGCGCCACCGTTTGTTGATTGGCGTACCTCATATACAGCGCCATTTTTATCTCTGATATAGCTGATAATCGGATTCCCGACCTCATCAGTGGCTATGGATGCAATAGTGGCGTATCCCCCGGTTACTGG
Organism: Saprospiraceae bacterium; assembly: GCA_035299505.1. Lineage (GTDB taxonomy): Bacteria > Bacteroidota > Bacteroidia > Chitinophagales > Saprospiraceae > M3007. The sequence goes on from DATGWL010000101.1 coordinate 79,319, forward strand.
CCCCTGAACCAATACTGCATCGTTAAAGGTTTGACCGCCATCCAAAGATTTAGTATGCCAGATTCCTGATTGTAATTGCTCAAATACGATGTGTACCTCCTCCTTAAAAACAGCCATATCGTATCCGCCGAAGCCAAAAAGGATAGGTTGGTTAGGACTTTGAACTACCGGAACGGCGGGAAGAAAACCCCCGTTTTCCATGCTGGCGCACCAGACCTGGCTACCGTTGTTACTGCTGGTTCCCCAGGAAACAATAGGCGCGCCATTGGGCAAAAAGGCAATACGAGGCGCCGTGACAGGTAAATTGGTGGAGGCAACTACCAATGAATCACTCCAAATAACCTGCGTTTGTGCGGATACCATTTCTGATATGCACAGGAGAAAAAAACAAGACAGAAAGCGGTGGCGAAAAAAGAGGATACTCATATGCTGGACTGGTTGTTATAGATGCCAAGATAATTCATTTGACTGGTAAATCCTGGCATTTCTTGGGCTATTATGCCAACTCTTGTCAAATTTCCTTCAAAAAATTAACATTTTCGCTGGTAACAAATCCCGAACTTGCTCCGTCTTTGCCGCACACCGATCTATTATTCACCTTTTTACCTATGTTTTAACACTATGGGCGATGTCAAACTTTCCCGCAGGCGTTTTTTCGAAAAATTGACTCCAACCGGAGGCGGAGTTCGAATTGAGCCTGTTGCGCCACTCCCTGCTGAAGATATCTTCAAAGTGGACGACCAGCACTTTACCCGGCACCTGACTCTTCAAGGCGGCCTTGACCCCTACCAGGGCCCCTGGACCCAGGCTCAGGCTGCACACCTGCTTCGCAGAACCACTTTTGGTTTGAAGTACGCACATGTGCAGCAAATGCTGGCTCTGGGCAATGCAGAAGCCGCGGTGGATGCCATTCTGGATGTGCCGGCTACCGTACCAGACCCACCAGTCAACAATTACAACAACCTTAATGCTCAGGTGCCGTTCATAGATCCCAATGTGCCGTCCGGACAAACCTGGATCAATGCGCCTTACAATGTAGAATTTGAAGGTGTGCGGATTGAAAGCTGGCGGGGTTGGTGGCTCAACCGCATGATAGAAGGCGAGGCTAATATTCAGGAGAAGATGACCCTCTTCTGGCATAACCACTTCGCTACACAAACAGATGCGGTGTTTCGCGGCAAGGCCGCTTACCTGCACAACCAAATGCTGCGCAGAAACGCATTGGGCAATTTCCGCACATTTGTCAAGGAAGTTACCCTGGACCCACTCATGCTGGTGTTCCTGAATGGATACCTTAACAACCTTATCGCTCCGGACGAAAACTATGCCCGGGAGTTGCAGGAGCTGTTCACGGTAGGTAAAGATTCTCCGGTTACCTATACGGAAGACGATGTGGTGGCAGCAGCCCGGGTGTTGACAGGTTGGACCTTCAACAATAATGAAGAAGTGGTTTTTGTGCCGCAATTGCACGACCAGGGCTTCAAGGTGTTCTCCACGTTTTACGGCAATGCCATTATTCAGGGAAGTGCCAACGGATCGGCAGAACTGGATGCCCTGATTAATATGATTCTGCAGAAAGAAGAGGTATCACTGTATATCTGTCGCAAAATATACCGATTCTTTGTGTACTACAACATTGATCAGGACGTAGAAGCCAATGTGATCGTACCGATGGCGCAGATTTTCCGGGATAATAACTACGAGATTAAACCCGTGATGAAAGCGCTACTGCAAAGTGAACATTTCTTCGATGCAGTGAATAAAGGCGCCATGATTAAAAATCCGCTGGATTTGGTAGTGGGTTTGCTGCGCAACTACAACCTGAGTCTTCCGGAACCAACATTGCTGGATAACTACAGCATCCGGCTGGGAATCAATTATTTCTGCGGCGCCTTGCAAATGTTGCCCGGCAGTCCGCCGAATGTGGCAGGCTGGTCGGCGTACCGTCAGATTCCAACGTTCTACCGTAACTGGATCAGCGCCGATACCATTCGGAACCGCAATCTGATTACCGATATAATGGCCTTTTCCGGAGCAGACGTTGGACCTGAAAAACTGATCATCAATCACATTGCCTTTGCCGCCCAGTTCCCTAATACGAGCGATCCAAACGCCTTGATTGAAGATACTCTGGCCATTTTATACCCCATGCCTATTTCGGCTATCAAAAAGTTTTACCTGAAAAGTATTCTTCTTTCCGGACAAGCGAGTGATCACTACTGGACTGATGCCTGGAATGCATTTTTGAACAACCCGACGGATCCAATGGCGGTGCAAACCGTATGGTTCCGCCTGGCAACGATGCATAAGTACATCATGAATCTGGCTGAATATCAATTGTCCTAACGGTAAAAGCCTGCGGCTTTTTTAAACCCAACGCTACAACAATGAAAAGAAGAACTTTTCTCCGCAATACTGGTCTTGCTGCTGCATGGGCAACTTTTCAGCATCAGGGCCTTGCCATCAACCCGATGGCTCAGGTACCATTCAACCGCGCTCTTGCCGAAGGCGGCAACTCCAACGACCGGGTTTTGGTACTGATTGAACTCAATGGTGGGAACGACGGCCTCAATACGTTTATCCCCATCGATCAGATGGATAACCTGGCCATCAATCGTCCACAAGTATTGATTCCTGAAAACCTCTCCCTCAAACTGAACGGAACCATTAAAAACGCGCTGCACCCATCCATGCCGGAATTCCGGAATTTATTCAACGATGGCAAAATGTCGGTGGTGCAAAATGTGGGTTATCCTAACCAGGATTATTCGCATTTCCGTTCTATGGATATCTGGATGACCGGCGCAAATTCCGACCAATATCTGGAAACAGGTTGGGCAGGCAGATACATGCAGAGTCTTCACCCTGATTTTCCAGACGGATACCCAAATGCCCAGAATCCGGACCCACTGGCCATTCAGATCAGTCCGATCGTATCCCTGGCCCTCATGGGCAATACCTTCCCGATGGGCATTGGTATCACAGATCCGAACTTCGACTATCAGTTCGTGAACGATCCGGAACCACCGCCAAGTTCGCCTTATGGCTTTGAGCTGGAATATGTGCGCCTCGTGACCAAACAGGCACAGGTGTACTACAATGCGGTGAAAAATGCCGCAGAGAACGGTTTGAATACCGGCGACTACCCGGAAAATAACCAGCTTGCCCAGAACCTGAAAATTGTGGCTCAACTGATCAATGGCGGCCTTACCACACCCATTTACATTGTTTCGTTAGGTGGTTTTGATACCCACAGCGAACAGGTAGACGGTACTTTTGGTAATACAGAAGGCAACCATGCCAATCTGTTGCGCACACTCTCTGAAGCAGTTGGCGCTTTCCAAAAGAATCTGGAAGATTTGGGACTTGCGGACCGGGTGGCAGGTATGACTTTCTCTGAATTTGGCCGCACCATTGCGTCCAATGCCAGCGATGGAACCGACCACGGAGCAGCAGCACCACTGTTCGTTTTTGGTAAAAACGTGATTCCCGGCATCATCGGCGACAATCCGGAAATACCAGACAATCCAATCGTTTCTTACGATATTGCTATGCAGCACGACTTCCGTTCGGTGTATGCCAGCGCTTTGAAAGATTGGTTTGGCGTAGCCAATCCGGAGGAAATCCTCGGACAGAATTACCCGATTTTGCCTATCTTCAAAGCGGCTGCATCAGGTACGCATGTGGTGGACAAAGCTAACAGCCTGGATGTGAGCAACTACCCGAATCCGTTCCATAGCAGCACTACATTCACCTTTACCCTGGAAAATACCGGGTTCGTGGTGATTACTTTGGTTGATATGGCCGGCCGGGAATTAAAAACAGTAGCAGAAGGCACATACCCAACGGGCACCCACAGGGTACTGTTCAACCGCAATGAACTGCCAAACGGGCACTATTTCTACCAGGTAAAAGTGAATGGTAAAATGGTGACCAAGCACCTGGTGGTTAATTGAGGTTGAAGATAATTAAAAGTCATTTAGAGTCATTTGGGGTCATTTAAGGTCATTTGGGGTCATTTAAGGTCATTTAGAGTCATTTGAGGTCATTTTGGGATTTGGGGCAGGTAGGATAATTAAACTGTGGCCGGGTTGTCATCCCGGTTTCCGTGACCTACACAAGCCAGGCTATGTGGGTATTTTGAGCGAAAGAATTTTGGATACCGGGCTTGTGTAGGTCCCAATTGGTAAGACTTTGATAAACAAAGTTTTTAACAATTAAAAAATGACCCTAAATGACCCTAAATGACCCTAAATGACCCCAAATGACTCTAAATGACCTTAAATGACCCCAAATGACCCTAAATGACCCCAAATGACCCTAAATGACCCCAAATGACTCTAAATGACTCCAAATGCCCCCAAATGACCCCAAATTAAATCATCTGTATCACCTCCACCGTAATACTCGTTGAGCATCCGGTTTGCGGATTGGTTACCGTCAGGGTGTAAAATCCTGGCACGGAAACAATGGGCTTTTTCAGGTTCGAGGTAAAGCCATTGGGGCCTGTCCATTGATACTGCATGCCGGAAAGTATGCTATTCCCCTGAAGTTGTACTGTTGGATGGTTGGCATCCAGAATGCCGCCGGATGCCGTAACCGGAGGGGGATAATTGTTTCTTTTGATCAGTATTTTATCTAATCCTGTGCATGAAGCGCCGGGCAGGGTGGATTTCACTTCAAGGGTGTAAAGTCCTGGTTCGGTCACCGTGATTGAAGTTCCGTTGCCGAGCGTATCTCCTGCCATGTTTTTCCAAATCCTGGAAGTATTGTTTACCAGCGCCGCGCTTAATTCCAGTGAGGTTGTCAGGCAATTTAACATTTGTCCCTGAGGCGCATTGATCTGGGCAGCAGAGCCTGTATTTGCCACGTTTATCGCGAAAACAACATTGCTGTCGCAGCCATTTACGCTGGTGAGTATGGCTGAATAGAGCCCGGTCTGACAATAGGATTGGGTATCTAACTGGAAGCAATCGCCCTGGCAAAGGACGATTAGGCCGAGGTTGGTCAGGATGGGCTGCTTAATGACAACGATCTGATTAAGTACTGTATCGCAGCCATCCGCTGAAGGAAGAAATGTGCTGAGGTTGTAGGTGCCCGGGTTAGATAGCACAGGATAGGGCGGATATTCCCAGGTGTATGGGCTGTCGTCGTTGCAAATGGTTAACTTAGGCAGGGTAACGGTTGGCGGGGGCGCAACGATTACGGGTTTGCATACTTGAGCCGAAGGTGGATTGCAGGCATTGCCAGCCTGGACGCAGATGTTGCCGTTGGTATTTCCCAGGGTAATAGTCACCCTATGCCCTTCTGGTGCAGGAATCAATAAATTATTGCTCTGGCCGTTGATGCTTGCACCCGGCGGCACACTCCATTGATAATAACCCGCATTGGCTACAGGCGGCACTTCATACACTACGTTGGAGAATCGGCAGGGATTGGATGGACCAATAATACTATCCGGAGTGCCCGGGGGCTGCGCAATGATAGAACCATTTGAGATAACTATGGTATAGTCGCAGATATCGCCCGACCAGCCATCGATCATGAGGAAATAAGACTTTCCTGGCACATAACCATCGTAGGGGAGGCTCAATGTTTGATTGCCCAGCCCGCCTGCGCCCGGATGGCAAATGAGGGCATCCGGATCAGAACACTGGTTAAAAACAGCCATTTGAAGTCCGTCGCCGGTTTGACAATTACTGGTTACCAGATCAATGGTGATGCTGGAAGTGCCGGCTGTAAATCCAAACCACTGATCATTGTGGATGGCTATTTGGCCGCAAACCGTGTTTCCGCCCGAGGGAGTGCCGTTATTGGTGCCCTGGTATCCGTTGAGAAAGCAGTACACACAGGTAGATTGGCAGTTTTCTGCGCCTGGTGGTTCAGGACCAGGACAGGGTGGTACGTTTTGTGCTTGAAGAAAAGCTGCTGGCAAGAGAAGAAGGCATGCCTGGAGAAGTAGTTTTAAGTGTTTCATGTGCAATAAATGAAATAAAAATTTTGAGTGTTCTTCGGTTTGATTTGCGAAAGTAAGGTTCTGAATTTCCAGAAAATAACCTACTTTTTTAAGTTTTTGCTCAAAATTGGCAATCTTACCTAAGATACATCCAGGCTTTATTCTGCTTCCTAAAAAATTCCCTTGGCTGGAAATTAGGCAAGGCTATTAGCTGTTAACTATCTTTGCCCGCCCCAGTAACCGCTACTGATCTAACAACCTACCGTCCCATGAGTTGGTACAAACGTTTGCGCGAAGGCATCACCACCGCCACCAAGTCCAAAAAAGATGTACCGGAGGGTATCTGGTTCCAATGCAAAAAATGCAAGGAAACCAGCACAACCAAGCAACTCCACGATAACTTCTATAAATGCCCTAAGTGTGATTACCACACACCCATAGGCTCGGAAGAGTATTTTGAAATACTTTTCGACAATCACGAGTACATCACCATTCACGATGATCTGGTTTCGGTGGATTTTCTCAAATTCACCGACCTCAAGCCGTACGATAAGCGTTTGGAGGATACCCGTAAAAAAACGGGCCTCAACGACGCCCTGGCCATTGGCGCCGGAAACGTAAACGGCCATAAACTGGTGGTGGCTGCCATGGATTTCAAATTCATCGGAGGTTCCATGGGTGCGGTTGTGGGCGAAAAAATCTCCCTGGCCATTGATTATTGCCTGCAGGAAAAAAGCCCACTCCTGATCATTTCCAAAACAGGTGGCGCACGTATGATGGAAAGTGCTTTTTCCCTCATGCAAATGGCTAAAACCAGCGCCAAACTTACCCTGATGGCCAAGGCTAAATTGCCTTATTTCTCTTTAATGACCGACCCGACCACCGGTGGCGTAACCGCATCCTTTGCGATGCTTGGCGATGTGCATCTGGCTGAACCTGAAGCACTTATCGGATTTGCCGGCCCGCGTGTTATTCGCGAAACCATTAAAAGAGATTTGCCGGAAGGCTTCCAAACTGCAGAATTCCTGCTCGAAAACGGCTTTGTAGACCTTGTGGTAAACCGTAAGGATCTCAAAGAAACCATGGGCGATCTGCTCGCGTTTTTCGATAAATAGGCATGAATCCGGTTTACTTAGGCCAAAAGGTAGCCTGGGTAGTTCTCATCGCGTTGTTCACACCCATGCTATTCCAGGAAGGTATGTTCCTGGATGGTATTTCGTATGCTGCCATTGCCCGCAACCTGGCCAATGGGGTTGGCGATTTCTGTCACCTGCATTATACCAACACCCTTTATCCGGTATTGCGCGAACACCCGCCATTGGCCATTTGGTGCCAATCCTGGTTTTTCCGGTTGTTTGGGGATTACCTTTGGGTAGAACGGGTTTATGCCTTTTTGATGGCAGGCTTGTCTGCCTGGGGCATCTCCTTAAATTGGCGTTTACTCGCACCAGCTAACTGGCGCAAGTTGCATTGGCTTCCGGTGCTGTGCTGGTTGAGTATACCCATTGTAGTTTGGTCGTACAGGAATAACATGCTCGAAAATACCATGAGTGTCATGGTGCTGGCTGCCACCTATTGTCTGGCCAAAGCCATGCAGGAAAAAAGCTTGGGTTGGGCATTGCTGGGCAGTTTTTGGGTGCTTACAGCGGTGTTATCCAAAGGGCCGGTTGGACTTTTCCCCTTGGCTGTACCATTCATATTGGGCGTTTTTTCCGGCAAAAGGTCCATGCTTCAAGGCCTGGGGTGGTCGGTTGGCGCAGTGTTGGGGTTCTGCATGCTGGGCTTTGGCTTGTGGTGGCTGATGCCTTGTATTCAGGAGGTAATACAAGGCTATGTACAAACGCAATTGTTTCCGGCCATGGCTACAGGTAGAGAAGTGCCGGTTGTGAGTCGTCTAAACCTGATCTGGGTATTGGTCCAGCAATTATTACCCGTTTTATTGGCCGCTATATTCATAATCGGCTGGTTTCGCTGGAAAAGTGGAGCGTTGGTAAAAACGGATAATCCCTGTGCCAGTATATGGCTCGGTATGGCGGTTAGTGGTTCATTGCCCATTATGTTGTCGTTAAAACAATCTGCCCACTATCTGGCCCCATCCATGCCTTTTTATGCCATGTTCTTTGCTGCATTACTGGCGCCGGTGCTGTCTGGACATTCACCATTGTATGCCAGGCAATGGCGCATTGGAAGGATATTATTCCCCGCCTTATTGGTTTTGGCGGCTGTTTTAACCGGCCTGTCTGATCGGGATCAGAAGCTACTGGCCGATGTGCGTCAGGTAGTAGCAGTTGCGGGGCCCGGGAGTACCATTGCTGCCACAGATGCTATTGCCGGAAACTGGCTGGTAGTGGCTTATTTTTCCCGAATAGGAAATTTGAGTTTGCATGGTTCCGGACAAGAGGAGTATTACCTTTGTGGCCCGCAGGATCCGGCTCCCTTAGGCGGATATCAGGAAGTGCCAACTACCTTACAGGGCTTCCGGCTTTATCGGGTCACTGCGCCGAAAACACCGCACCATGACGGTTTTTGAAACGCCCAGATTATTGCTTCGGAGGCCGGAGTCGGCTGATTTTCAATGGTTTTTTGCTGCCATGAGCGATCCGGAGGTCATGCGATATATACGTACGCCCTTGACCGAGGAGCAGGCTGTGCGGGAAAGGATAGCATCCTGGGAGGTTTACAGGGAGCAGTTTCCAGACCTGGGTGTGTTTGTGGCAGTACAAAAATCAGATGGCGCTTTTGCCGGATATTGTGTGGCCCGGCACGTCAATTTTGATACAGAATCCACCGAAATTGAAATCGGATACACTTTTTTGAAACCTTATTGGGGCATAGGATTTGCCAGTGAATTGGTGCCGGTTTTGTGTCAATATGCGTTTGCACACAGTGGCGCGTCCTACCTGGTTGCTTTTACGGATCCGGAAAACCAGGCGTCTCAACGGGTACTGCTCAAAAATGGGTTTGAACTATTCGGCCAAAGGAAAGTTTACGAAGGTATCAGTAATGAATACCGATTGCATGCGCAATAATCCAACCACGTTTATTCATCCAGTTCCATCAACATGAGCAACCTTTCTCACCTGCTGGCCGCGTACCGGAAACACCCCTCGGTGCAGCAGTTAACCCAGTTGCTCAAACAGCAAGGGAAGAATACCCGCTTGCAACTCAAAGGTTTATCCGGAGCGCAGGAGTCTTTTATCATTGCCGGGGCTGTTTCCGGCATGGAAAATATCCGATGCCATTTGCTGTTGGCGAATGCCAAGGAAGAAGCCGCTTACCGGCTCAACGATCTGGAAGGGTTGTTGCAGGGTGAGTTGGTAAGTTTTTTCCCGGATTCTTTTAAACGTCCGGCTTATTTCGACGACCTGAACCCAACCCAGATGTTGCAGCGCTCGGAACTGGTGAGCAAAATAACCGGCTCTGCGCCCGTAGGTAAAACAGTTATTGTAACCTATCCGGAAGCACTGTTTGAAAAGGTGGTTAAGCCGGAAGTATTGAACAAAAGCCGAATTGAAGTCAATAAAGGAGAAAAACTGGATGCAGATTTTGTCATCCAGGTCCTGGTAGATTACGGCTTTGAACGCGCCGATTTTGTGTTTGAACCCGGACAATTCTCCATACGTGGCGGTATCATTGACTTGTTTTCCTTTGGTAACGAGTTTCCATACCGGATAGAATTGTTCGACGATGAGGTGGAAACCATCCGAACCTTTGATCCCACCACCCAGCTGTCGCAAAAAAACCTCTCTTCTCTCAGCATCGTACCCAATCTGAGCACCCGTTTCCGCCGTGACGAAAAGGTGTCACTGTTTCAGATTCTTCCTCCTGAAACAGTGCTTTGGATCAAGGATTACCAGTTTTTCCTGGACCGGCTGCAATATTGTTTTGAACGCGCCGAGCAGTTTGCCGGCAAACTAACAGCCCTGGAAGCTTCAGAGCTTCGGGAAATATTCCGGGATCGGGCTTTTCTGTATCCTGGTGAGGTAGCAGAAGATGTGGCAGATTATGCGCAGGTATTTCTGGATAAATGATTTACCGGACGATCAGTTTTTGCATGCCCAGTTCCTTCGCCGTACGTAGCTGACACCAGTACATACCGGCAGGAAATTGCGTGGTTTCCAGGTAGTATTGACCTTCCGTTCGGGCGCTAAACGACTTTTCCCACACAATTCGGCCATTCACATCCCAAATGGTGCAAGTGGCGGGGGCGTTTTCCTGAGATTTCCAGTGGATGAAACAAAATTCATCCGCCGGATTGGGCATCACCTGAAAATGCTCCAGTTGGCTTACAGGATGCAGGGTGCCTGACGACAGTTGGTTGGATACCAGAATGTCGTCTATCTGGAGCTGAAAATCATCGTATGAATCATGCAAAAAAGCCAGATAAATAGTTTGCCCGGCGTATTCCGACAAGCTGATGCAGTGAGGCTCCATTTTACCATGGTAAAATGCGTTTGGGCCTTCAAAGTCCACAAAAAAGTACTCATCATCGGTGTAGCCGTTGGCATGAATATATCCGCTTGAGAAGATATAATCATTCAAATCAAGCGAACCAACCACCAATCTGTCTACCGTTTGAGCGGCTTTGAAGAGCGTATCGGTAAAGCTGGCTGGCATATTGCCTTCAGTGGAGGCCAGCACCTTATAGCCATCCATGAAATCCGGGCCGTAATAGCTTAGAGAGCGCCAGCACAGCCAATAGGATTCATCCGGGATGAGAATGGGCGCAGTAATCAGCCAGTTGCGGTTTTGCGGATTGCCTGAATCCAGAAAGGAACAACTGGTGAAAGCGTCGTTATTAGCCTGATTGGGATTGATGAAGCCCAGATCGCTCTCCCAATACCAGCCTTTGGGCGTCAGGCCGTTATTGACGCAGAGTCCTTTTTTGTTGTCCTGATCATAGTTTACCCAATGAATATCCGAACCTGTTGGTTGGAGGAGCATGGTATCTGCTGGGTCCAGCAAACCTTCAAAGCTGTGTTGCAGTAGGGTGTCCGGACTATTTTCCGGCGATTGCCCCCAGGCACTGAGGGGAGAAATCAGTAGAATCAGGTAAAGTAGTTGTGTTTTCATGGCAGTAATTATTTTAGTATGAATGAGCTGCCCGTTTCCCTAAACCATCATTTCTGAGCCAGCTCTTTTTCCAGTAAATCCCTGTTGACGGGCACCACTCCGGGCGATTCACAAACTTGCCCTCCAGCCAGGTTAGATAACCGGGCTACAAGGGCAGCCTCCATTCCTGCAGCCAATGCCATTGCCGCAATACTGATTACGGTATCACCTGCTCCACTTACATCGGAAATATTGCGGGCAACGGTTGGGTAAAGTTGTCCTCCATTTCCGTCGTCCAAAAATATGCCTTTTTCCGATAAAGTCAACATGGTATATCGGTTTTGCAGCTTTTCTGTTAAAAAATCAGCCGCTTTCTGCAAGGAATCCAGGGTTGGAGTGATGGGAAACGGCGCGCTCTCCCGAACCTCCTTCAAATTGGGCTTGAAAAGATCTGCACCCTGGTAGGCAAAGAAATTCGTCTTTTTAGGGTCTACTGCTATAAAAACGCCTCTTTTTTTTGCCTCCTGGATCAACCTTCGGATCAAGCGTTCAGGGAGCATTCCTTTGTTGTAATCCTGCAGGATCAGAACCCTGATCGGATCATGGTCCATGATAGTGATCGCTCTTTGGAGAATGATGGCCTCTTCTGCAGCACTCAAATCGTGGGTGTCTTCCTGGTCAATACGAAGCATTTGCTGGTGATTGCCCAGTATTCTGGTTTTTACCGTTGTACAGCGTTCGGATGAGGTTCTGATACCCAGTGGGGAAAGTTTTTCTGCGGAAAGCAGCTCCAGAAACCGTTGGCCATCCTGATCTTCTCCAATCATACTGCACAAAAACGGCACACCACCCAGCGCTTTTACATTAAGGGCCACATTGGCTGCACCACCTAAGCGGTCTTCTACCGATTTTTGTAAAACAACCGGAACCGGCGCTTCCGGCGAAATGCGACTGACTGAGCCAACCAAATACCGGTCTATCATTACATCGCCCACTATGAGCACACATAAGCCGTCGAGAACGTCAAGCATCATATTTAAGGAGCTTATTTAGGGGATGGATTCAACTTTTTCTTCCAATATCTGAGCAGTCCGGCTACCGACATAAAAGCAGGGTTAGCGGCTTCATAACGAGGTAAATCTTCCTGCGCTACTCCAGCCTGCAGCAACTCCTGTTGAACAAATGCCTGAAATGCCGGTACCAGTAATTCGGGTGCGGCATTATTTTCGGCATGCGGGCGCATCCATTCGGCCCAGGCAAGCAAACGTTTCTCCAGGGCGTCCAGGTGAGCGTTTTTATCCAAAACTTCTCCGTAATGCGTTAACAGGAGTCGTGAGGTGGGCAATTCCCGGAGCAAACGGATGGACTCCTGCCAATCTTCCACATGAATATCGGGAGGCGGGCATGGAGGCATAACTGGCCCATCGCCCATACGTACGCCGCCTACATCGCCAGTGAAAATCACAGCCTGGGAGCCATCCGGTGCAGATACTTCCCAGGCAATATGGTGAACTGCGTGCCCGGGGGTATACCATGCCTTAAATTGCAAACCAATGGCCGGGATCATTTCGCCATGTTCAGGCGCATACAGTTGTTTTTCCTCAATTGGTCGCATCTCTCCCCATAGCCGATCCATATCGGCGCCATAAATCATTCTGGCAGAATTGTACAGTTTTTCCGGTTGGGCCATATGTGGCAGACCCTTTGGGTGCACGTAAATACGAGCGCCCTGGTGGGCAAAAGCCCAGGCTGCGCCGGCATGATCAAAATGGATATGCGACAGAAAAATGTGTTGAAAATCGGCCGTTTTCCAGCCTTTTTCTGATAAAACAGTGTCCAGATGGGGCAGGGTAGAAGCAGGGCCACATTCTACCAGCGCCAGGCCCTGTTCACTTTCCACCACAAACACGGCAATGGAGCGGGCAACCCCCTGAAAATCAAGATCAAGTGTATGCACTTTCATGCGGTAAAGGTAAGCGCAAGCAAGGAATTTCCGGACTGAAACCAGACACTGAGGGATTTTGCTATTTTGTATAGCCAAGTACCTTGTTTATCGAAAATAGAAAATGGAATTCGTCGTTATGCCATTGATTTGTTGCGCAAACTTTCAGCTATGAAAAACATACAAGACTTCTTTCTCTTTTGTTCCGGCGTTGAACATTCGGTGCTGGAAAAATGCCCCACCGACCGGAATAAGTATGCCGGCATAGGCGCCACCGTGTTTTTTACAGGTGTTTTGGCGTTTTGCTCTTCCTCTTATGCCTTGTACACGGTTTTCGATTCTTATGCCATGGCCATGGCATTTGGGTTGGTTTGGGGCTTGATGATTTTCAACCTGGACCGTTACATTGTGATGAGTATGAAAAGCAACGGTCAGTGGTGGCGTGATTTTATGGTCGCTTTTCCCCGGATGCTCATGGCCGTATTGTTGGCTATGGTGATTTCCAAACCATTGGAACTGAAAATCTTTGAAAAAGAGATTCGTGCAGAAATGCTGCAGATGGAGCAAGAGGTGTTTAAGCAGCAGGAAGACCGGGTAAAGGAAAGGTACACCGGGCAGATTGATCAGTTGCGGGCGCAGGCTTTGCAAATCAAAATGGATATTCTGGCTAAAACGGCCTACCGGGATTCCCTGGCCAAGGCAGCTGTTCAGGAAGCGGATGGGACTGGAGGCTCCAGAAAGAAAAATCTAGGCCCAATTTACCGGGCTAAAAAAGAGGCGGCAGACCAGGCACAAGTAGAGCTTGCTGCTTTTGTGGCTGAAAATCAACCACTTGCCAGAGAAAAAGAGTTAGCCGCCCAGCAATTGGAAACCTCAGCCCAGCAAGATATTGCCCAATTAGACCGCGGCAAATACGATGGTTTTGCTGCACGTGTAGATGCCCTGTCCAGACTTTCAGGAAAAAGTCTGGCAATCTGGTGGGCCAGTCTGTTCATCACCCTGCTTTTTATCGCGGTAGAAACAGCACCTATCCTGGTGAAACTGATCTCTTACCGAAGCCCTTATGATTTTGTCCTGCATCAGCAGGAGCATGTATATCAAATGGCTAATCTGGAACAAACCACGCTCTTGTCTAATCAGGTAAACAACAAAGTAAAAGTAGACTCCGAAGTTGGGCTTCATCAGGCCAATGCTACCATACAACAGGAAAAAGCCATTATTGACCAAAAGCTCAAAGAAACCCTTGACGGCTTGAAAGGCTTCAAATGGGGGTAAAGGCGCGAAGCGGAAACACAAAGGCGCAAAGACACGAAGACGCTAAGGATGGCCTGCGGCCACCCTTAGGTAAATTGTAAACAAAAATGAAGGTTATTGGGGTGCAGCCCCAATAACCTTTGTGCCTTTGCGCCTTCGTGTTTCCGCTTTGAGCCTTAATAACTCCACATATCGTGTTCCCGGGAGAATAGCTCATTTTTAATCTTGTCTGATTCCATCAACAGATCAAGTCCCGTGTAAAGATCCTGGAGTCGAAGATCCTGCACATTATTCTCCTTCATGATATAAGACGCAAAATATCTCTTTTCAAAGATGTCTTCCCAGGTAGTGGTTGCCGACCAGTTTTCACCATGGGTGATGGCTTTATGTTGTGCCAGGTAATCACGTGCGGCAGGGTAATATATCCAAAATAATGGCATTTCATACCGGAAATTGCCTTCTTCATCACGCACGTCGATTATTGGAGCGATACCTAAAATCCGGCATCGGAGTGTGCTGGTTTTGGTATCAAAAAACCAGGATTCCTTTACACGGAAGCGTTTGACATCTTCCCAATTGGTTTCGTTTTCCACAATCTTCAATTTCTCCTCAGTGAATTCAGTGTCGTCATAAACCCAAATGGTGTCTCTTTTTACCAGTAAATCACGAACATCGGCTGTGGTCAGTCGCTTGGTAAATTTATCATCCTGTGTACTGTAGGCGGGCAGTTTGCCGGATGACACAGCTTCTGCCAGGATAGAAAACAGCGGAGATTCCGGGGCCGCAAAGGGCAGGTTCATTTTTTCACGCACATCAATTACGCGCCAGATGCGTTTTTCCCAAAGTATATCAGCTTCGCGGATGGGCTGATAGGCCAGGGTTTTACGATCACGAACCACTTCGCGTTCCGTGATATCGTCCAGCGGAGGAGCCACCTCAATGGGTTCGGGGTCTTGAGCAAAGGTGAGCGGGAGTGAGAAGAGCATAGCTCCGCCCAGGCAACCCAATACACGGGCTGCCCGATTGAACAACAGATTTGTCATGTCGGGAAAATGTTTAGTAATGAAAAATGGATGAAGCCCGTAACGCTGTGCGCACAGCGCCGGGTAAAACGATGTTGAAAATACGTTTAACTGAAATTGTAATCGGTGGGAAACGTGGTCAGTACTTAAATGACCTCAATGACTACTAAATGTCCTTTTGTCGTAGAATATTTCTGTTGTTAAAAATTTTAACAAGTTATCCACCTGGCAAATTCCAGCAGGGAATCAAACTGATAATCTATTTTTTGTTGGGGAAGCTTGTGTACTTCCTCCATTTTGCCCCTGATTAACACCGATTTGATACCAAGTGTCTCCGCAAATTGCATATCGGAAATGGAATCGCCAACCATCCAGGCGTGCTCAAAATCTATTTCAGGATAATCAGCCAGGGCTTTCCAGGCCATGCCCGTGGCCGGTTTCCGGCAGGTGCAACCTAATTCCGACCGGTGCGGACAGTAATACACCCGGTCAATGCGTCCGCCGGCCGCTTCCACGATATCCAGCATTTTCCGGTGAACGGCATATAATTCCATATCTGTCATCAGACCTTTTCCGATGCCTGCCTGATTGGTTACCACAAAAATCCGGTCGAATTTACTGGTGAGCAAACGCAGGGCTTCTCCCAAGCCTTCCATAGGCTGGAAGGCTTCGGGTGTTTTGACATAATCACCTGGTATGCGGTGGTTTATCACCCCGTCGCGGTCGAGAAAAAGGGTTTCCATGAAATTATCCAACCAGCGCGCCTACCTGACGCAGTACATTTTTAGCTACTGTCATGAAGGCATCCGATACCATGCGGTTCTCCTGCAAAATAGCCGGGTGACCTTCATCGCCGCCTTCCCGAACGCTTTGCACCAGCGGGATTTGCCCTAAAAGAACCGAGCGACTTTCCAGAGCCAGGCGTTTGCCGCCTCCCTGACCAAAAATGTAATATTTATTCTCAGGAAGCTCTGCCGGCGTAAACCACGACATGTTTTCTACAACGCCCAAAATTGGCACATCTATTTGCGGTAGCAAAAACATATTCATGGCCTTGATCGCGTCGGCAATGGCTACTTCCTGTGGGGTAGTTACCAAAACTGCACCGGTAATGGGTACCGTTTGTACCAGTGTGAGCTGCACATCGCCGGTGCCGGGAGGCAGGTCAACAATGAGGAAATCCAGTTCGGGCCATAACACATCGCTCACAAACTGCTTGATGATGGCGCCCAAACGAGGTCCACGCAGTACCACAGCCTGTTCCGGATCAATAATAAAACCAATGCTGATGCAGGGAATTCCGTGGCCCTCCAGTGGAATCATTTTGGGCACACCGGTTACGTCTTTCACCTTTGGGCGTTCGCCTACCAGCCCCAACATAGTAGGAATGCTTGGTCCGTACACATCGGCGTCAAGCAGACCCACGCGCGCGCCCATGGCTTTGAGGCCTAGTGCTAGATTCACCGCCACAGTGCTTTTGCCTACACCGCCTTTGCCGCTACCCACCGCAATCACGTGCCTGATTTGCGGCAGTGCGCTGGGCGGAGCCATACCGTCTGTAGCGCGCGTAACAAAGTGTGCATTAACGGAAGCTTGCGGATATACCTCTGCAATGGCGCCGATACAGGCAAAGTTCAATTCAGCCTTCCCGGCCATTTGCAGAGAGGGAATTGCCAGTTTAAAGTTGACATTATTGCCTTGAATATCAAGGTCTTGGACCATACCGGCCGTTACAATGTCGCGACCGGTTTGCGGGTCGCTTACATTTTTCAGGGCACTCAGGATGCGTTCTTTTTCCATATTGCAACAGGGAATTAGATCCCCTTAACCGATTTTAAAAGCAATGGTTTTCATTCTGCGGGTTTTTTCTCCGGTTTCCAGTGTTTCTTCCAGGATCATGGATTGCGCTGCGGGCAACTCAAACACCGAAGCCATATTGCGAATTCTGGCTGCCGGCACTTTAGCAGCCTGCAATTTATCCATGATTTCATCCAGGGTGTATCTTTTAAGCACATCCTGGAGCAGTGCATTTAGGGAATCCCGGTGAATCACCCTTGCTTTATTGGTTTGATATTCAGTCATTTCCAATAAATTATCCAACCCTAAAGCGCGGCAAAGTTGGGAAAATTGTCGCTCAGTGCCTACCGCAAGTAAAAGGATTTGTCCGTCAGCACAAGTATAGGTATCGCCATAAGGGGCGATATTGGGATGCCGGGTGCCCATACGTTGCGGAATAAATCCGTTCATCAGGTAATTACATGCCTGGTTGGCCAACGATGCCAGCGCTGATTCCATCAGAGACGCAGTAACTGTGCAGCCTTTGCCGGTTCCGGCTTTTTGTAAAAGCCCTATAAGTATGGCCTCTTTTAACTGGTGTGCGGCCAGAATATCAATCAGGGCCACAGGCATTTTTACCGGAGGGCGTTCGGCCTCACCGTTCATATACATAAATCCGGCTTCTGCCTGCAAAACGCCATCAAAGGCTGGACTTTCGTCTTCCGGATCGGCAAAGGCGTTGAGTTGGGCATAAATCAGGCCAGGGTTAAGTGCATGCAACGACTCTGGATCCAATTGCATTCTTCGGGCAGAAGATGGTTTGAAATTGGAAATTATGACGTCTGCTGCTGCGGCATGCTGTATGGCTAATTGATGATCTTCTGGTTGAGTCAGATCCAGCAACAAATGTTTTTTACCCCAGTTTACACTGCACCAATATGCAGAAATGGGTGATTCCGGCGATTCAGAGGGTTGTTTCCAGGCCCGTGTGACATCTCCGCCGGTGGTTTTATTCTCAATTTTGATCACTTCGGCGCCAAGTTCTGCAAAAAACATCCCCACAGCCGGTCCGGCAAGCACACTGGCAAATTCCACCACCTTTAGTCCTTTAAAAAACGTATCTTGCATGTTGTTTTACAGTGCGTAAAGTGTTGTATATGAAAATCTATTCTGCCCCCCAAACCCGTTCCTGGGATGTTTTTACTATTGAAAAAGAGCCAGTCAGCTCTTTTGAGCTTATGAACCGCGCTGTGCGGGTGTTAACTGAATGGTTTATAAAAACTTATCCCTTGCGAACCCGCCCCATTTGGATACTTTGTGGTACGGGTAATAATGGGGGTGATGGTCTGGCACTGGCCCGACACCTGAGCCGGGAAGATTATGATGCGAAGGTACTGGTGTGCGACTTCTCCGGGAAGCATAGCGAAGATTTTGACCGTCAAATGGCTGTTTTACCAGCACTTGGACGGATTCCAGTCATTACCTGGCAGGCGCCTGGCAGTTTGGAACTGATCCCTCCTGATGCCCTTGTGGTAGATGCCTTGTTTGGATCCGGGTTAAATCGTTGTCTGGAAGGCGCCTGGGCGCAAATGGTGGCACAAATCAACCGTCTACCCAACGAAATCGTTTCCATTGATTTGCCCAGCGGGCTTCTGGCAGATGAGCACACTCCTGGAGAGGCTGTGGTTTGTGCGAGCAAAACCTTTTCGTTTGAGCGACCCAAACTGGCTTTTTTTATGCCTGAAAATGCCGAAAGGGTAGGGCAGTGGTACTTTGGCAGTATTGGGTTACTGCCGGAGTTTGAAACAACAACAGCGGCTTCTTATTCCCTGATTACTCCGGATTTGGTACAAAAGTGGATTAAACCTCGGTCAAAATTTGCTCATAAGGGCTCTTTTGGGCATGCATTGATCATTGCCGGCAGTTATGGAAAAATGGGTGCTGCCGTGCTGGCCTCGCGTGCCTGCCTGCGTACAGGAGCCGGATTACTCACAGTGTATAGTCCTGCCAGCGGGTATATGGTTCTGCAAACTTCGGTACCTGAGGCAATGTTTAAGGCAGATCAGAGAGCCAAATTTTGGTCTGCTGTTCCGGATCTGGCCAATTATTCTGCCATAGGTGTTGGGCCGGGAATAGATCGGCGGCCGGAAACGGCTATAGCAATGAAGGGTTTACTTCAGGCGGTACAATCTGCCTTGGTGCTGGATGCAGATGCCCTCAATTTGTTGGCGGAAAATCCGGGTTGGTGGGCCTATGTGCCGGAAAATACCATCCTGACACCCCATCCTAAAGAGTTTGAACGATTGTTTGGAAAGGCGGTGGATGATTTTGAGAGGTTGGTTCTATTGCAGCAACAAGCGGCAGACCACAAGGTTATCATAGTATTGAAAGGCGCACATACGGCAATTGCCTTACCGTCAGGTGAATGTTGGTTCAACAATACAGGCAATCCGGGCATGGCAACCGGAGGCTCCGGAGATGTGCTGACCGGAGTTATTACCGGATTGCTGGCGCAAGGATATACGGCAAAACAGGCAGCAATGCTGGGCGTTTACCTGCACGGATTGGCCGGCGATCTGGCAGCAGAACAGCTTGGAGAACAGGCAATAATTGCCGGCGATCTGGCTGCTTTTCTGCCGGCTGCATGGAGTTATTTAAGTAAGCCTGGCTAAAAACTCCAGTACATCCACACCATCCGGGTAATCGTTCAGGGTGGGCTCCTGTGTTTTGCCAAATGGGATGTTGGTAAAACCTTTAACCGTCGTTTTCCCTACCAGACATTGGATATCGCTGCTTTTAGCGGCCAGCATTTCGTCCAGTTCCTGAAGATCGCTGTAATATTCATAGTGCACTGAAGCAATACGAGCCTGTAGCGAAGGGTTCTCCGTGAGCAGCAGGCATCCGTTGTTCAGGTGTGGCACCTTGTTCAGGATCAGCAGGGTAAAGTTGTAGTCGAAATTGTTTTTATACTTGTCGTGGTGAGCCAGTTCACGGTATTCATGCAGGGTTTCCAGCAGAAAGTCGAACTGGTAACCATGCGGCACATACAGTTTGCTTACATTTCTGCAGCCCAATCCGAAATAGGTGAAAATATCTTGCCCTAATGCCATCAGCTCGTCCCGGGTTTCCATGCCTGTCAATACTGCCACGGAATTTCGATTGTGCCGGATAATATGCGGGTATTTGCCAAAATATTGTTCAAAGTAACGCGCGGTGTTGTTACTTCCGGTAGCAATTACGGCGTCAAAACCTTTGAGGTATTCGCCATCCTGAACAAACTCCGTTGAGGCCCAGGCTTCATGTTCCCATTCAGCCATTTTTTTCACTAAAAGTGGCAGTAAGCGTTTGTCTTTGTCGCTCAGTTTTACCTTTGCACGGTATCCCATGATGAATACGCACAACCAATCCTGAAACCCTACCAATGGTAGGTTACCAGCCATAATGATTCCAATGGATTTGGAATAAGGTGGTATATCCCTGGCTGGATTTGGACGCTGGCTCCACCAGGGATATTGCGAAAGCCAGGTTTCCAGTTTACTGGCATCCAGAAATTGTTCAGAAATGCTGCGCAAAGCCTGCCTTATGTTGTCCTCTGTAAACCATTTGTTCTCCTGATAAGATTGAGCAATGGCCATATCCAAAGCAGCGTCGCCGCCGGAGTTCAGGTAATGACCTAGTTCTTGTAGTACAGCAATTCTTTGAGCGAGCTTCACGTGAAGTAGATTTTGAGGTGCAAAGGTAAGATCTAATGTCGGCAACTTAAGCGCAATGAAAGATCACAGTTATACCGGCGTTAGAAAGAGATTATCACAGTAATTAGTTAAGCTATTCCTAATGATAGTAAAGCTATTAAACAATCCGACCCAATCCTTGTTTCGAGGCAATTGATCCTATGGCAACAATAACTCAGTCTACATTAAGCCCTGTTCAGCGCATACTTCGGCTGTTCGGGCAATATCGCAGGGAAATCCGCTATATCATACTATATGCTGTGATTTCCGGGCTTATCAATTTGTCACTTCCGCTTGGTATTCAGGCCATTATTGGTCAAATTGCCGGTGGCGGGATCAACGCCTCCTGGGGTGTATTGGTCCTGTTTGTATTGGTTGGTGCTGCCCTTACCGGAGTACTGCGCATAATGCAGTTGTCGGTTGTGGAATACATACAGCGCCGCATATTCACGGAGTCTGCCCTTGATTTTGCAGTACGCATTCCAAGACTGAATCTGGAATCATTGCGCAAAGAGCATTTGCCGGAATTGGTCAACCGCTTTTTTGATACCATCACTTTGCAGAAAGGAATGCCTAAGGTGCTGATTGACGGTATTACGGCCATACTGCAGATTATTTTCAGTTTGTTGTTGTTATCGGTGTACCATGCCTCCTTTCTGATGTTTTCCCTTTTGTTGCTGGGGGTACTGGCGGTATTGTTTTACTGGATTGCCCCCCGGGGATTGCAAACCAGTTTGCAGGAATCCAAATACAAGTACAAACTGGTGTTTTGGCTGGAAGAAATGGCGCGGGTAGCTGTAACCTTCAAACTGGCTGGTGAAAATGATTTTCCGATCAGAAGAACCGACGAAATTACCGCTCACTATTTGGACGCCCGTTCCAGGCACTGGCGTATTCTGATGGTGAAATTCATCAGTAGCACGGTATTCAGAGTGCTCACGCTGGGCAGTTTTTTGGTACTGGGCAGCTTGCTGGTCATGCAAAACGAACTGAATATCGGGCAGTTTGTAGCAGCAGAAATTTTGATCCTGTTTGTCATTGAATCTGTTGAAAAGCTGATTGTTCTGCATGAAACAGGCTATGATGTGCTCACCGCTACCGAAAAACTCGGACAAGTGGCGGATTTGCCGTTGGAACGTGAAGGCGGAGTTCGGGTGGAAGAATTTTGTGCCAATAGACAGCCACTGGCAGTTGAACTACGTAATCTGAGCTATCAGTTTGCAGACGGCGATTCCAAGATATTGAAAGACATTCAATTAAAAATTTCTCCGGGAGAACGGGTGGCAGTTTCTGGTTACAATGCCTCAGGCAAAAGTACGCTTATGCAAATTCTCTCTGTTGTTCGGAGAGATTTTACAGGCACTTTGCTTTTCAACGGACTGCCCAAGCAAAACCTGAATTTGCGCAGTTTGCGGGAGCATATAGGCGACCTGTCTTCACAGGAGGATATATTTAAAGGCACCATACTGGAAAATATAACCATTGGTAACAGAAAAATTGGACTGCCACGCGTATTGGAAGTGGTTGAAAGCCTGGGTTTGAACGAGTTTGTACGGGATAGTCCAAACGGTCTGGACACAGAGCTGCTGCCCGGAGGCATCAATATTCCGCGCAGTACCATCACCAAGATACTCGTAGCCCGTTCGGTGGTGGCTATGCCCAACCTTCTGGTGATGGAAGAGCCCTTGACTGCCCTGAATTTTAAAGACAGGATCAATGTAGCCCAGTACCTGGCCAAAAAAGACCAGCCCTGGACCCTGATTTGTGTCACAGAAGACCCCGTGATGGCCGCAGTTTGTGATCGGGTGCTGATATTGAAAGAAGGAGAGATCATTTTTGATGGCAGTTTTGAAGCTGCACAACAAACCAAAGATTTCACCAAAGTATTCCGGTCTAACCTGATTTAACCCAAACCCTTTTATGCTGAATATATCTGAAAATAACCTGCCGGGCTCAGCTTACCCTGAAACCCTTCAGTCGCAACACAAAAATAAGATGCCCAATTGGCTTTGGTCGTTCCGCCGAATGCTGCTGGGCCTGTTGGCTATTTTTTTGGTGTTTATGTTTTTGCCCTGGACCCAGAACGTACGTGCAGATGGCCGGGTAACCACCCTGCGTCCGGAACAGCGCCCACAAACGGTACATGCTACCATTGCCGGTCGTATTGAACGCTGGTATGTGGCTGAAGGTCAGGCAGTTAAACGTGGTGATACCCTGGTGTTTCTTTCTGAGGTAAAGGCGGAATACTTTGATCCGGCCTTGGTAGAGCGTATGGGTGATCAGGTTTCGGCCAAAAAAGGCGCCATTGGCTCTTATGGCCAAAAGGCAGATGCTTTGCTGGATCAAATTGATGCTATGCGCAAAGAGCTTGACAGCAAAACCAGTCAGATTCGGAACAAAGTTGAACAGGCCAGGCTTAAAATTATCAGCGACAGCATAAAGGTGGCGCAGGCAGATATTGATTTGCAGGTGGCCAAACGTCAGTTTGAGGGCATCAAGGTGTTATACGACAAAGGCCTGGAACCTTTGACCAAGTTTGAAGAACGCAGACTTAAATTACAGGATGCCGAAACCAAACGTATTGCTGCACAAAACCAACTGGCTTCCAGCAAAAACGACCTGGCCATTTACCAGACCGAATTGCGCCTGGTACAAAATGAAACAGCGAACAAGATTGCCAAGGCAGAAAGTGATCGATTTAGTACCATCAGCGAACAGTTTGATGCCACGGCTACGGTCAGCAAGTTGCAAATTGAACGTGAAAACTATGCCCGACGCCAGAATTTTTATTTCATCCTGGCGCCTCAGGATGGATTTATCGTTCAAGCCATCAAACCGGGTATTGGGGAAATTATCAAGGAAGGCGAACCATTGCTCAGTATACAACCAGCTGATTATCAATTAGCTGTAGAAATGTATGTAAAGCCGTTGGATTTGCCGCTTATCAATCTAGGCAATGAAGTTCGGTTTATGTTCGACGGCTGGCCAGCTTTCTTCTTTAGTGGCTGGCCGGGGGTTTCGCTTGGTACCTTTGGTGGCAAGGTGGTGGCTATAGACCGGAATATCAGCGCTAATGGCAAATTCAGGGTGTTGATAGCTCCGGATCCCAACGATCATCCATGGCCCAATGCGCTGTTTCCAGGCGGTGGCGCAAAAGGTATTGCTTTGTTGAATGATGTACCGGTTTGGTATGAATTGTGGCGAATGATTAATGGTTTCCCACCTGATTTGTATCAGGGATTACCGGGTGGAACCTCAAAGGAAAAGGAGGGTAAAAAGTGAATAATTCCAGCAAATTGACCAATTCATTCAAGTGGTTTCTGGCGTTTTTATGCAATCTGGCGCTATACGGTACATCGTTAGGCCAGTCACTGGATTATACCGCCTTCAGACAACAGGTCTTGCAATTTCACCCCCTGATTCGGCAGGCTGATTTGCAACAGGAGCAGGCGCGCGCAGCACTGCTAAGAGCAAGAGGTGGTTTTGATCCCAAAATTTTTGCTGAACAATCTGGTAAAACATTTAACGGGAAAACCTATTTCCAGTATACAGAAGCCGGGCTGAAATATCCCACATGGGCCGGCCTTGAATTGAAAGGAAGTTACAACCTGGCTTCCGGTAATTTCATCAACAGTGAATCTGCATTGCCTGAGGCCGGACAGGCACTGTTTGGATTGAACTGGACACTCGGCCAGGGATTGCTTTTCGACGAAAGAAGAGCCTCACTTGAAATGGCCAATATAGGTTTGAATATGGGCGCCGCAGAACGTTTGGCAGCCCGAAATGAACTTATGTATGAGGCTGCGAAGGCCTACTGGACCTGGACTTATGCCCAGAATGCGGTAAATATTGTTACAGATGCCCTCAAACAGGCCAAGGTGCGGCACGAAGCATTGAGACAGAGTTTTTTTCAGGGAGAACGTTCAGCCGTCGACACACTGGAAACCTTTATCCAGGTACAAACCAGAGAGGTAGATCTACAATTTGCTCTGAATGATGCGCAAAATGCAGCATTGGGGCTTGGTGTATTTTGGTGGACAGAAAATGGAAATCAGGCATTACCAGCAGGATTAGCGGCCCCGGAATTATGGACTCAAACGGGTTCACAGCTTCAGCCTACGCAAGATTTACTGCGCTCGGCCCTGGCCAGTCACCCTGAATTACAAATTTATCGCGCCAAACTTCAGCAGTTGACAGTAGAACGGAAACTGAAAAGAGAGAAACTCAAGCCCATATTGGATGTAAACTACAATCTGTTGGGCAATGGCTGGTCGTTTTTTCCCACAGCAACGGCCGAGGGGCCGGCAGTTTTGGCTAATGATGTGAAATGGGGCGTTCAATTCAGTTACCCTATTCTCAACCGTAAAGCCCGTGGAGATTGGCAGGTGACTCGGATAAAAATAGCTCAAACAGATCTGGAAATACAACAAAAACAGCAATCCATTACCGCCAAGGTGCAGCAATACGGAAATGATCTGGAAAACCTGCGCGCTCAAACCGACTTGTTCCGCAATATGGCGGCCAATTACAGGACGTTGCTGGATGCTGAAAATGTACGGTTCTCTATCGGTGAGAGCTCTGTATTTTTGGTCAATACCCGCGAACAACGCTGGCTGGATGCCCAGTTGAAATACCTCAAGTTGCTCAGCGAATGGAAAAAAGCTGAGGCTGGTCTGCAATGGTCGGCCGGGGTATTGGGCGAGTAATCAAATCGGGGTACGGATAGTTCAGGCAGAATGGCGACATTTGTGCCGGCTTGGCAGCTTTTTTGTCATTGCTGCCAACGTTTATCTCACTACTCGATTTTTTTATGAAACAAATCCTACTTACCACCTTCGTGTGGTTGCAATTGCTCGCCTTTAATCAAGCTCAAACCTACCAGGATACCACTTTCACTGATCCGGTAGTTGTTTCTTTTGCACCAGATTTTGTCACGTTCAAGAATTGTCGTTTTGTAGGCATTAATGGAGTGGCCCTGTACATTGAGGGGTCTGGTGTACTCGTTTCTGATTGTACGTTTGAGGATATAAATTCCACTGCTATTCAGGCTTTTGGTGGTGAAGTTTACCTTACTTCAGATACCTTTTCCCAGATTCATGGTTCGGCCATCATTGCTGAATTTGGCGCCATGATTGTGCTGGATTGTTCGTTTTCCGACATTAAGCGGACAGCCGTACGTACCATCGAAGCCGATGTAACAGAAGTGAGCGGTAGCACCATCAATGGAGCAGAAAAAGGCATCTATGTGAGTGGTATTGAGGGTGTGTCGGAGGTGCTGGTGGCTAATAACCATTTGGACCGAATTGGTTTAGATTCCTTAGATACTGATGGGACCGCTATCCAGGTTTCAGTTGCTGCTTCAGTCAAAATTCTGGAAAACACCATAGACAGCTGTTTTGGCCATGGTATTAACCTGGTTAATGGGGCCATTGGTTCTGCAGAGCTACAGGGAAACCAGATCAGTTACATCAATGGCCATGGTATTTATGGTGGAAATGATGTACACAATGGATTGGTCAAACTCAATCAAATAGCTCATACAGGATATTGGGGAGGATTTCAGGCCAGCCACGAGGCTGGTATTTATTGGAAAGGGCCAGATGCACGTATTGAACAAAATCACATTCACCACACTTCAGATTCAGAATGTGCACAGGGGGAGAATTGTGGCGCAGGGATCATTCTGGGCACTACTGCTATCGTTTCCCGAAATCTGATACACGATTCCAATGGAGATGGTATTATTTACCAATCTGATAATGAAGCAGGCCAGTCGCCCTTGTCTGTTTACAATAATCAGGTGTACGATGTAGCGTACAGAACCCTTCTTTATCTGGGCGATTTTTCTGATAATCAACCAGATAACACCATAATTCGCAACAATACCCTGCACAGCAAAACTGCACCTAATATTGCAATGGCCGGGGTTTCAAAGCCGGTTCAGCTGGAGGGAAATATCCTGATTGTAGAGAATAATCCGGTACTTTCTTCCTATGTTTCCTATTCCGGAGGACAGGTGCTGACGGATCAATTCAACCTCAAAGCCCCCGGCGATCTTGGTTTTGTCAACTTTGCCGGTCGTGATTTCCACCTGGCTGATGAAACCTCACCTGCCCATAAAATCATTCCTCAAAACTTTGGTTTGCCCAACGACGATTATGACGGCGAACTGCGTCTGGGCTTACGCGATGCCGGCGCAGATGAATTGAACGCCGAGGGCGCTATTTGTGGCTGCAACAACTGCCCCAGTGTTATTGAAGACTTTTTCACGGGCGATTTCACATTTTCCGTTATTTCAGCGGCCAACAACGATTTGTCTTCTTCTGCACAGGGCGTTTGCGGCGTGCGTGTGGAGTTTGAGCACCAATACCTTGGCGATCTGAGTATGGAGCTCATTTCACCTGCCGGCCAAAAAGTGCAGTTGATTGGTCCGTCCGGATTTTTTGGCGGCACTGCCAATACCAAATGGAATATCGGGTTCACGCCATGTTTATTCCCGGCAAGTCCTGATCCGGGCTTTTCAGCGGCTTGGAACAGCAATCAGCTTTGGGGCCAGTCAGGTTCCTATTCCGGTGTTTATTACCCTGCAACCGGCTGCCTGGAGAATTTTGATGAAGGCACAGTTACGGGCGACTGGACTTTGCGGGTGTTTGACAACCAATCTAACGATGGCGGTACCGTACTTGGCTTTGAGGTCATGTTCTGCAACGAAGAAGAAGTTGGCTGCTTTTTGTGCAGCGGCCCTCCGGTAGCTGGCTTGAATGTGTCGAACGTAGGATCCTGGGGCATCACCCTGGAAAGCGCCACCACCGGAGCGCCAACCGCATATCAAATTGATTTTGGCGATGGCCAAACCGGCTTCACACTGCCAACTTTCCACGAATACCAAACACCGGGTACATATCTGGTCAGGTTGATAGCTTCAAACGAATGTGGTCAGGATACCACTTATGTACCTGTACAGGTGTTTGGCGGCCCCCCGGTAGCCTTTGCTTTTGTAGATCCGGAGGAAGGTTGTGCGCCGTTGACCGTACAGGCACATGTCATCCAGGAGGATCATGTAGATACCTGGCACTGGTTCTTTCCTGGTGGCGTACCCTCAGAATCTTTTGAAAAAGAACCTACGGTGGTGTTCCCGCAGGTAGGTATTTACACCATAAGTCTGGAAATAAGCAACGCGCTTGGTACTACGGAAATCCCGGAAATAGCTACGTTGGTGTTGACAGACAGCCTGTTGAATCCAAGTTTCAATGTTCAGGTGGTGAACAATGTGATTCAGGTAACCAATACAACCCAGGGTGCAGGCTCCTTCTTCTGGTCGCTCAATGGCGGAGATCCGGTGGGTTTGAATACCAGTCCCTTCCTTTTTGAGGTAGATTCTACTGGTACGTATCAAATTACCCTGTCTGCCACCAACGATTGCGGGGTAGCCATCAAAAACACCTCAGTGCCGGTTATCATTACCGGATTAGATCAACTGACTATTCAAGGCTGGAAATTCCAGGTATCGCCCAACCCGACAAGCGGTCCGTTCCGGTTGCAGGTAGACGCGCCAAATTCAGCGGATGCTACCATTCAAATACTGAATGCACTGGGACAAGTTGTTTTTAATCAATCTGTTGGATTGCAATCGGGACAAAACAATATCCCAATGGATCTAAGCAACCAGCCAGCAGGAGCTTACCAGATCAGACTGCAAACTACACAAGGCAGCGCCACCCTCAGAATCATAATGAGTGAGTGAATGAGTGGGGGTTTTTACCACTAAGCCACAGAGGGCACTAAGAGAGTGATTTTTCTTAGTGCCCTCTGTGGCTTAGTGGTAAACTCCCTCACTCCCTCATTCACTCATTGGTATAGCGGGTAGAACGGGCTTGAATACGATAACCGTCCGGCGGTTTTTTTGCCTGCCTTCCTGGGTCTCGTTGGAGGTGATGGGATAAAATTCGCCTTTGCCAATCGGGGTTACCTGGTTGGCATTGACATTGAAATCCCGAATGAGAATACGAATGATATTGGTGGCCCGGGTAAGGCTCCAGTCCCAGGTGTCTTTCAGATTTTTTTCTTTAGGAGGCAATACATTGTCGGTATATGCCACCAAATCAACAGAAAGCGCCGGCCGCGCTGCCAGAAACTCTGCCAGAGGTTGAAGCAAATCGCGGCCTTTAGTGCTGACGTTCACGCCGGTGGCTTCAAATACCATAGCATCTGGCAGGGTCAGGGTAACGGCATCTCCTTCGATGGCCGTGGTTACCCCGGATATACTGAAACCACCAAAGGTTCGCTGAAGATCTGTTTCCAGCTCTGCGAGGATGGTTTTTCGTTTGTCCTGAACCGATTTCACCTTTTGGATCACCGCATTGCGCTGCTCCAGCGTTTGTTTGGTATTAGCCAGGTTTTTTTCCAGATTAGATTTCTCTGTAGCCAGTTTGCTGGCAGACTCGCCCATAGATTGGGTGGTATTAGCCAGCTGGTCTTTCAGGTCTTCAATTTCTGCATCCTGTTTGCCCAAATCACGGGCCAGGTTTTCGGTGTTTTTGATGAGTTGCGCGGTTTCTTTGCGGCGTTCAAGTATTTCCTGAACTAAGATTTTTTCCCTGGCCTCTGCGGCTGTACGGGCTGTAAGTTCCGCACGGTAAATGCGTTTTTTGACGCAGGAGGAAAAAATGAGGGCAACAATCAGGCCGGTGAAAATGATCAGCTTTTGTGTCTGCATAGTTCACAAATGGATGGTGCGTGCAAAAAAGAAAGGCACAAAGGTGATAAATCCCTTTCTGCCTTTCCAAAAATAGCCGGAGTTCTTTCCGGCTTTATCGGACTAATGTGGCAAAACCTTTGTACTCTTTTTGTTCTCCTCTGGGACCCGTGAACGTGACTACATAGATATAAACACCTTCAGGAGATAGTTTTCCGGCGTTGTTTTTCTCGCCATTCCATTTGTCATTAGGGTTGGTGGTTGAATATACCAGCTCACCCCAACGATTCCAGATGGTCATGTTGAAATTGGTTACACCGTTCAGGTATCCTTTCCCAAAGAAATCATCATTCACGCCATCACCATTCGGAGAGAATGCATTGGGCATATACCAGGTAAATTCCGGGCGAATATCCAGTTCCTTTGAAATGGAATCCTTACAACCAGCCGGGTGTGTCACAATCAGGCGCACAGTTACTTTCCCGGTGTCCAGGAAGGTATGCGTTGGGTTTTGTTCCAGGGATGTGTGGTTTGGGCCCAATTGCCAGTTCCAGCGCGAAGCTCCAACAGATTGGTCAATGAACGTAACCGTATTGTTGAAATTGGTCAGATCGGTCTCCGGATCGCAGTCAAATGCTGCAATAGGGGAGGGCTCCACCCGAATCAGGTTGGGGAAGTCTGCATCAATGTAACAACCCAGCGGAGAAGTGATTTCTACACGTACATCATACACGCCTTGTTCATCGTACAAGTGCGTAGGACTGATCACACTATTGGTAGAGTCTCCATCCCCAAAATACCAGACAATCTTGTAAGTTTCATCAATTGGGGTAGACAGGTTATCAAAAAAGATATCGGCGGGCGCGCAACCCAGGAAGCTGCTGGGCTTAATGATGATAACCGGTGGTACCGGATACCAGGCAATCACAGCAGTAGTATCATCCGAGCATTGGTTCCCATCGGCTACTTTAAGGGTTATGGGATAATTACCGGGTTCTGCATACTGGAAACTGGGGTTTTGCTCGTTTGAGCTGGCGCCGGGTATACCAAACGACCATTTCCATTGATTTACGCCCCCTTCTCCATAAGATTGATCCGTAAACAATACAGGTCCGGCCACACAGGTGTCGTAGTCAAAGGTGAAATCTGCATGAATTTCCGGATAGATTTGTACCCGGATGAATGCCGTGTCGCTGCAGCCGCCATCTTCCTGGTTGATGAGCAGCAGACCATTGTAAATGCCGGTATCCGGGAAGGTAAAGGCAGTAAACCACTTGTTTACCTTGTCGCTTACGGTTGTTCCATTGATGTCGAATCTCCATTCAACATCTTTTACATTGGAAGCAACAGTGGTTTTGTTTTCAAGGAAAATGGTCTTTTCTCCGCAGGATTTGATGGTATATTCTTCCAGATTAATGGTAAGAGAGTCGGCCGCCAGTTTGGCGTCAATATCCGGTGTACAATCCGCCACATTGAACTGAAATTCTCTTTGTACAGTAGACAAAAGCTGACCGTTCCGGTATTCCTGTACACAAACGGCTACTACAAATTGCCCAACTATTTCCGGCGTACCGGTGATAACGCCGGTTACGGGATTGATGGTTATCTGCGGATCTCCGCCCATGGGCGATTGGGGCGAATAAGTGGGCAGTGCATAAGGTACATTATCGAAGGGCGGTGAACATGGCGGTGTAGGTTGTGCGCCAATGCAGGAATACAAATCGGGGGTAAACGTGATATTACCGCCGCCAGACAGTGCCTGACAGAAGCTGTACACCAGAAGATCGCCATCAGCATCGGTTGCTGAGTGGTTGAATACCAGCGGGAAATTATTGCAGATAATGATGGGTGGGAAGTTGGTGTACACCGGGCTGTTATTGTTGGCAGCCATCGCATCCGGTGTTAATTCAATTTGATAGGTGGCGCCCACATCGCCGGGATTTACAATGTTAGTGATGGTGTTGTTGCGGCAACATCGCTGATAAACAATGAAATAGCTTTGATTGGTTAGTACCGGCAATGTTGCTTCAAAATTGTAAACTGCTTCTTCCACACAAACCAGCGGAATATTGGTTACACATTGCGGCGTATCCGGAATGAGTTTGGTATAGTCGTAGTTGTTGATACTGTATGTAGAATGCAGGGAATTGACATTTTCCGTGCCCTGATAAATAGCGAAAGAGGCCGGTGAGTCGAAATTAGCGCCATTCCCATAACAGTCGCGATAAATGCGCATGGTAAAACGCCAGCGCTTCATACCAGGGGTGGGCTCTCCCAGGTACGTGTAGGTAATGCCTCCACCAATGATGTGACGGCCTTCCGCTTGCGACGGAAGCAAAAACAGCGTCAGAAGCGCCCAAAAA
The DNA here is from genome assembly GCA_035299505.1 of Saprospiraceae bacterium. Lineage (GTDB taxonomy): Bacteria > Bacteroidota > Bacteroidia > Chitinophagales > Saprospiraceae > M3007. Next base: position 111,110 of record DATGWL010000101.1, read on the forward strand.
AGTAGTTTAGCGTTGCGATTCATGGATATGTTCAGTTATGGGAGATATTTTTTGTTAGAACAATAAAAGAAACAACAGGTTTTGCCGTTCGGTTGTTATCAGCAAACACTGTTGCTACCTTTGCCGCCGTCAAAAGTACAGCCTGCTTTCCATTTATCAACTAATTGCACCTCATGTTCCTGCTACGCGACGACATTTCTGATATTGCACAACTGATGAAAAACGGTAAAATCATCTGTTATCCAACGGATACTATCTGGGGAATCGGGTGCGATCCGTTTTACGAACCCAGTGTTAGCCGCCTGAATACCATCAAAGGTCATGCACCCGAAAATGGTTATGTACTTTTGGTATCAAACGTAGAAATGCTCAAAAAATATGTCCCCAAATTGCATCCACGTTTGGAAACCCTGTTAGCACACCATACCCGGCCACTCACTATGGTTTATCCGGAGTCTTCCGGGTTGCCTGCATGGGTAAAAGCCAAAAACGGTTCGGTGGCCATTCGTGTTGCCTCCGACGAATTTTGCCAGACTCTAATCGAAGCCTTTGGCGCACCTATCATCAGCACCGCTGCCGCCAAGTTCGATCAGCCTTATCCGCCTACCTTTGGAGCGGTTAGCAGCGAAATTTTAGTGGCTGTAGACTATGTGGTGAAATATCGCCAGGACGATAAAGAACCTGCTGAGCCATCACCTATTGCCCGACTGGATCGATACCAGGAACTTGAATTTGTACGGGAATAACCATTATTTGCTCCCCAATATCCGCTAAACCAATTCAGCAATATTTCGCCGGATCTCAATTTCTTTCAGAATTTGATGAGCTAGTTTCAGGGCATTGAACCCATCCTGAAGGGTTACTACAGGCGGTTTTTGAGCAGCAATGGCTTCGTGGAAAGTCTCCAGTTCGCGCTGGATGGCATTCACCGGGGCGGATTCCGGCATGGATAATTGCAGCCATTTTTTACCTGCCGGAGTGTCAAACTCCATCAGGTTGTCTGTTGGCGGCAAATCGGCAGCATCGGTTTCGTAAAGCCGTACTATTTGCGCGTTCTTATCCAAAAAATCCAGACTCAGGTAATGATCCTGCTGGAAGAGACGCATTTTGCGCATTTGTTTCATGGAAATCCGGCTGGCTGTCAGGTTGGCCACACAGCCGTTGGCAAATTCAATTCGGGCATTAGCAATATCCGGTGTATGGCTCAGTACAGCTACACCGCTCGCACTCACTTTTTTAACCGGTGATTTTACCAAATGCAGCACCAGATCCAGATCATGGATCATTAAATCCAGGATAACAGACACCTCTGTTCCTCTGGGTTGAAAGGCTGCCAGGCGATGCCCCTCTATGAACATGGGGTTCAATTGCATGCCTCCCAGCGCAGTAAATGCCGGATTAAACCGCTCCACATGCCCAACCTGGACTGTTACACCGTGTTTTTCTACCAGTTTAATCAGCTTTTGACCCTCCTGGATGGTTTGGGTAACAGGTTTTTCAATAAAGGTATGCTTGCCGGCTTTAATGGCTTTAGCCGCCAGTTCGTAGTGAAAAGTGGTTGGTGTTACGATATCCAAGGCATCAACCTCTGCCAGCAGCCTGGACAGAGATGTAAACCTTTTGGCACCATATTGCGCAATGGCGGTTTCCGCGTTTTTATCGTCAGGATCGTAAAAGCCCACCAAATCCCAACATTCAGTGGCTTGAATACACTTCAAATGGATTTTTCCAAGATGCCCTGCGCCCAAGAGTCCTATCCGCATCAATGTGAATGAGTGAGTGAGTGAATGAGTGAGTGAGTGCCTTATCTGAGTCCGGCGTTGATGCTGTCCAGCACTTGTTGTCCGGGGCACAAAACCTCTTTCTCCAGTGTATTCAAGGGTTGGGTGGTGGTGTTGAGCAGGCTGTGCAGGTCTCTGGTTTCCGGTTCGATGAAGATGAGGCCGGTCAGGATTTCACCACTGGCTTTAGCCTGGTACAACTTACTCACCGCCGAATGCCGGTCGCGGGGATTGAAGTCTGGCGCCAGTTTATTGAGGTGAATGGTAGAACCATCATGCAGCTGTACCGCCACTGTGTCGCCTTCTGCATATTCAGTGGTGATTTCCTCCATGATAGGCACAAAATCTACAGCCGCAGTAGCTTCAATGTGCTCCCGTGTGTAATCGTATGATTTCGTGGAACCTACGTTGTTGTTGAAGGTCACGCAGGGTGAAACCACATCAATCAGGGCAAAACCAGGATGCGACATGCCTGCTTTGATCAGCGGAATCAATTGATCCTTATCGCCGGAGAAACTGCGCGCCACAAAAGTAGCACCCAATTCCAGGGCCAATCCCACCATATCAATTGCCTGGTACAAGTTGGCTGCCCCGGATTTATTGATCGAACCAAAATCGGCAGTAGCGGAGTCCTGACCTTTGGTCAAGCCATAGCAACCATTGTTCATGATGATGTACGTAATGTTCAGATTGCGCCGAATAGCATGCACAAACTGTCCCATACCAATGGAAGCAGAGTCGCCGTCGCCGGAAACACCGATGTACATCAAATCACGGTTAGCCAGATAAGCGCCGGTGGCCACAGAAGGCATTCGTCCGTGTACAGAGTTGAACCCGTGAGAGTTCGCCAGGAAATAGGTTGGCGTTTTGGATGAACAACCAATGCCGGATAGTTTGGCCACCTTATGCGGTTCCACGGCCATTTCAAAACAAGCCTGAATGATGGCTCCACTCACCGAATCGTGTCCGCAACCGGCACACAAGGTGGACAGAGCGCCTTCGTAGAACTTTCTGGTATAACCCAGTGCATTTTTAGGCGATTCCGGGTGGCGAAAAACTGGACGAACAAATGTCATAATGCGTAAAAATCTACAAATGTTAACGCCCCGCTGGGGCATGATGGGTGCTGGGGTATTGGATATTTATTCACTCACCTCAGATATGCTCGGCTCTCCTGGCTCATGCTCTGCGAACGGCGGCTTCAGTTTGCCCACCAGTTGTTCATATATCTTCTGCCGAATCACATCCGCAGTGATAGGAAATCCATCATAGTTGAGAATGGAAGTTAATTTAGCCGGATTTATACCCAGTTCATTGACAATCAGTGACTTGAATTGGGCGTCACGATTTTGTTCTACAATGAATACCCGCTGGTGATTATCAATAAACTGCTGTACTTCGTGGTTGAAAGGAAAGGCTTTCACCCGCAAACAATCCAGCGTGATGCCTTGTTCTGTCAGTAAATCCCGGGCCTCATTAGCCGCATAGGTGGTGGTGCCAAAAAACAACATGCCAAAGGCACTTTGTTTTTCCTGCTGATACAATTCCGGCCCAGGAACATATTGCTTGGCTGTTTCCCACTTTTTCACCAAACGATCCATATTGCGCACATACGCCGGGCCTTCCTCCGTATACACAGCATACTCATCTCTGGAGGTTCCGCGCGTGAAGAAAGACCCTTTGGTAGGGTGGGTGCCGGGAATGGTGCGGTAAGGAATGCCATCGCCATCCACATCCAAATAGCGACCAAACCTTTCGGTCATCTGTTCCAACTGCTCGGCGTTAAACACCTTGCCACGGTCGTATGATTTGCTGTGATCCCATTTCAGTGGCGGCGACATGTTTTCATTCATGCCCAAATCCAGATCAGTCATCACCAGAACCGGTGTTTGCAAGCGTTCGGCCAGGTCAAAAGCCTCTCCCATCATGGAGAAACATTCAGCCGGCGTGCTTGGGAACAACAACACCTGTTTGGTATCGCCATGTGAGGCGTAAGCAGCAATGAGCAGGTCGGACTGCTGGGTACGGGTGGGCATGCCGGTACTCGGACCACCGCGTTGTACATCTACCAGCACAGTGGGAATTTCGGCAAAATAGGCCAGCCCCAGGAATTCGCTCATGAGCGAAACGCCCGGGCCGCTGGTAGCGGTAAAGGATCTGGCGCCGTTCCAGTTGGCGCCAATTACCATCCCGATAGCTGCCAGCTCGTCTTCTGCCTGCACTATGGCAAAGTTGTTTTGCCCTGTTTCCGGGTCAATCCGGTATTTTTTGGCATATTTACCAAAAGCATCAGCCAGCGAAGTAGACGGGGTGATGGGGTACCACGACAACACTGTGGCGCCGGCATATACAGCGCCTAAACCACAGGCTGAGTTGCCATCCATCATTATCCAGTCGTTCACCAGATCCCTGCGAGCCACACGATGCTCGGGGAAGGGACAGGTAAAATGTTCCTGTGCATATTGGCGGCCCATTTCCATGGCCTCGTAGTTGGCCGTTACCAGCTTCTCTTTGCCTTTGAATTTTTGCTGGATGATACCCTGCAATACTTCCATCTCAATGTCCAGCAAGGCGGAAAGCGCACCCACATACACCATATTTTTCAACAACTGCCGCTGCCTTGGATCTGCAAATTTATCCATACACATTTGCATCATCGGGATGCCCAGGTAATGGATATCGTCCCGGATGAAATCCTTGTACAATTCCTTGGTGCTGTCGTATATGAAATAACCTCCGGATTTGACGTTGGCAATATCCTTGGGCATGGACTGCGGGTTCACGCTCACCATGATGTCTATTCCTTCCCGCCGGCCCAGGTAGCCTTTTTCACTCACCCGGACTTCATACCAGGTTGGCAAACCCTGAATGTTGGAAGGAAAAATATTTTTGGGCGAAACGGGTATACCCATCCGGAAAATGGCCTTGGCAAACATATCGTTCGCACTGGCAGAACCGGTGCCATTTACATTGGCGAAGCGGATAACAAAATCGTTGAGCACTGGATAGCAGTCAATAAGGTGTAAAAAAGGAAGAGAAAACCTAGGCTCCCGAAGGCAACATTGGCTCTCTTTTCAGGATTTGCAGCGCAATAATAAATAATGCGCCGAAAGTAATGGAAACATCCGCAAAATTGAAAATCCCTGTCTTGAAAAATCCGAGATTTATGAATAAAAAATCTGTCACTGAACCATAGGCCAGGCGGTCCACAATATTTCCAATCCCGCCACCAATAATACAACAGACCCCAAGTGCCAGTCCGGTGGGCAATTTGGCCTGAAATAGCCAAAAAGTGAGCCCCAACATCATCAGCGATGGTAAAATATGTAACGACAGGGTTTTGGCCCAGGGTTGCCAGTCGTCGCCCATGCTCAGAAAGGCGCCGGTGTTTTCCACTTTGGTAAGCAATACATGCTCTCCGGCCAGCGGAATTTGTTCGTGATAAGCCAGCCGCTCCCGCACCAAAGACTTTGATACCTGATCGCAACCAATGTTGGCGGCAATAATCCCAATGAAGAGCAGGTAACGGAATAACTTGTTTTGCAATAAAGACATAAGGCTATTGCTTGATTATGGTTCGGGTAAAGGTCTGCTGTCCTGCCTGAATGTTCAGGAAATAGTTGCCTTTGGGCTGCTGCGACAGGTCTATTGGCAGGCGAATGCTGGATTGTTGCAAGGTCTGAGACCAGATTTGTCGTTGACTGCTGTCGGTCAGCACCAGCTTTACGGTCATGGTTTGGTCCAGTTCCAGGTCAATTTGTACCTGATCCAGGGTTGGGTTGGGAGTAAGCCAGAAGGATTTGACAAAATCTGGTGTTTCCGTTTTTGAAACTACCACATCAATATTGGCAGAAGCAGAGCAGCCTACCAGGTCAGTTGCCACCGCAGTGTATTGTCCACTTTGGGTAGCGGTCAATACATTGCCTGTACCCACCGGATTGGTGTTGTTTTCAAAATACCAGGTTATGCTGGCGGTTGGCGGATCAACGACGGCAGTTAGAGTATTACCTGTTGCATTGAGCAAAACAGAGGGGTTTGGGAAAACCGTCACTAAAACCTGATTGGAGAGATCCGACATGCAATGCGCGCTTACGGCTTGAACCTGATAAAAACCTGTTACCAGAGCAGTGAAAGTGCCATTGGGCGAGCCTAAAATGGGAGTATTGTTGAAAAACCAGATATATCCGGTTCCTTGTGGCGGTTCGGGCAGGTTGAAACTGATGGGTTGCCCAACACAAACAGCTGTATCTATGGCATTGATAACAGGAGTGGCAGGACTGCCGTTTGCAATATCGAACGTATCCCTGCGGATACAGTTGTTTCCGTCTTTTACCTCCACAGTATAAATACCCGGCCCAAGGCCGGCCAGGTTTTGGGTGGTAGCGCCTGTAGACCACAGGTAGGTGGCGTTTCCGCTCGCTCCTGTGGTTTGCAGGGTGATTTCACCTTCTGTGCCATTGGCACAAACCGATGCTGTAGCCACCCCGGATATACCAAAACTGGAGCATAATTCCCGTACTTTTTGAATGCGACCACTTGCCAGCAGCGCAACATAAAGTTCACCATTGCGGTCCTCTCCAAAGGAACTGAATTCATAACCGCCAAAAGTTCCCAAAACGTTGGTGATGAAACTACCATCCGCATTTCTGCGCGTATACCACCAGCGGCCACTGCAATAATCAGCAAACAAATAACAGCCATACAAATCCGGGAACTGAGTGCCACGATAAATAAAACCGCCAGTGACAGAACATCCGTTGCTGCCAGAGTGACTATATTCGTAAAACGGGCTTACATAGGCGTCGGCAGAAAGGCAACCTGTGGTGTTGAAAGTATGCAAGCCTTCGTAGCAGCGCCACCCGTAGTTTTTGCCGCCATCGCCGGCAGCTTCAAAATCTACTTCCTCCCACAGGTTTTGGCCCACATCCCCAATCCACATATCGCCAGTGAGGCGATCGAAGGAAAAACGCCATGGGTTGCGCCAGCCGATGGACCAGATTTCCGGCAAATAACTAGGATTGCCTACAAAAGGATTGTCGGCAGGAACAGTGTAGGGCTCTGAAGCAGAGCTGTTATTGACATCAATCCGGAGGATTTTGCCCAGCCAGGTTAGTTTGTTTTGGGAATAATTTTGAGGATCGTTGGCTCCACCGCCATCGCCCAGGCCAATGTACAGGTATCCGTCTGGCCCGAATTTGATACAGCCACCATTGTGGTTCCAGTTAGGCTGATCCTGTTCCAGAATGGTGAGCTCAGAGTTGGGGTCTGCTTCGTTGGGGTTTCCGGGTTTTACAGAAAATCTGGAAACACGGGTGTCACCACCGTTGTTTTTCGTGTAATTGACGAAAAAATAGCCGTTTTGGCTGTAATTCGGGTGGAAAGCCAGTCCCAGCAGCCCTTGTTCATTCTGGTTGGAATTTACCCTGGGATCTATGTTCAGGAAGGTATCCAGTTTGTTGCCCAGACTATCGAGTACCCAAATTACACCGTCGCGTTCTACCACAAACAGGCGACTGTCGCCACAATGCGTGATATCAAGCGGTAGGTCAAAACCGGATGCGAAATTGACCAGTTGTATTTTAGGTTGGGCCAAAAGAAAAAGCGGGAGTGAGGTGAGCAGGAATAGAATTGTTTTTTTCATGGAAGCATCAAGGCTTGGGATGAAGGAATGTGGGTTGGATTAGCAAGAGGGTAGGGTGGAGCTGAATCATCTAAAACAGTGGCAGGGAAAGACTTTCCCGGGCACTTAAAAAGTCGCAGGTTTATCTTCAGAAGCAAACCGCATGAGTTCTTCTACAAATTGGCGGTGGTTAGCCAGGCGCGGGACTTTATTCTGGTTTCCAAATTTTCCTCTGGCCCGCATCCAGCGGATAAAAGTGCCTTTGGGTACCGGATTGATGCGCAAACGATCCAGGGCCATGCCTTTGTAGCGTTTGGCTTCATAATCGGAATTGATTTTTTGCAGGGATTCGTCGAGCACCTGATTGAACTTCTCCAGGTCGGCGGGTTCTTTTTCAAACTCTACTACCCATTCATGGCCGCCGCGACTTTTTTCCGCAGTGAAATACACAGGTGCTGCGGTGTATTCTGTAACGGATGCGTTCAGTTGCCGGCAGGCTTCTGCCAGGGCTTTGTCGGCGTCGCCCACCATTACTTCTTCTCCAAAGGCATTGATGAATTGTTTGGTACGGCCAGTTATTTGGAAGCAGAACGGGTTTCGGCGGGTGAAGGTTACGGTGTCGCCCAATTGGTACCGAAAGAGTCCGTTGTTGGCTGTGATCATGACAGCGTAATTCTCACCAATAACCACATCCTGCAATAAAACCGTTTTTGGGTGCGATTTATCCCATTCGCAGGTAGGCACGAACTCGTAGAACACCCCATTGTCGGCCAGCACCAGCAAGTCGTTTTGGTTCAGGTCGCACTGTACACCGAAAAAACCTTCGGAGGCATTGTACATTTCCTGATAGGCAAAATCGTTGCTTGGAATCAGCTCCCGGAAGGTTGCCCTGTAGGGGTCAAATCCCACGCCCCCGTGCATGTATGCCTGCAGGTGAGGCCACACCTCGAGCATATTGGATTTGCCGGTTTTTTCCAGGATCATTCGGAAAAGCACAATGAGCCAGGTTGGTACTCCGCCGAACAGGCAGATATCCCTTTGTTTGCTGGTTATTTCGGCTATTCTTTGCAGTTTTTCTTCAAAATTAGGCAGCAGGTTGGTTTGGGTATCGGGGGTGTACAGCAGCCGGGCGATGGTAGGCATATGTTGTACCAGGATGGCGCTTACATCACCGAATCTGGTTTTAGGGTACTCCGGCAAGGCCTGAAAACTCCCGGGAACTGCCAGGTGTTTATACCGGAATGCCTCCATGTCGGGCTTGTTATGGTATAATAAGGTGATGGCATCCCAGGCGCCTGCTATGTGGCAATTGAAAAGATTGCCATAGGGAACGGGAATGAATTTGCTTTTATCACTGGTGGTGCCGCTACTTTTGGAATACCAGTTGATTTCGCCCGGCCAGAGCACGTTTCTTTCCCCGCGCATCATGCGGGAAATATCGGTTTTGACGGCTTCGTAATCCTGCGCCGGTACGATGCGGGCAAACTGTTCCGGCGTTTTTATGTCAGATAGCCCCCAACGTTTGCCTTGTTCCGTTTCGCGCGCGCGATCAATGATGCGCCGGAACCAGCGTTCCTGTGCTTCTTCCGGATGCAGCATGTACCGCTCAACCCGCTTCATGCGTCTTGAGAGGTATTGTTTTACGACCAGATTGAACAGTGCATTCATAAATCCAATGGCGAAGATAATGGCTGGACTTTGAATTCAGAACATGTTTGGGATTTTCTCGGTGGGCTAAAAACGGTTCTTTTGTCACCATTTTTCAGCTTTTTTACAAAAAGGTGGTACTTTTTTAAGATGCCGGAGGATTGGCTGGCAAGATTGAAAAACTTGGAGAATATTTGCACATGAAATTGGCCAAACATAAAGATTTTGATTCTTTTCTGGACGATCTTACGCCTGAAGAACGCTCTATCTGCTTGTTTTTGAAGGATTTATTGCAGAATAACTTCCCGGAACTCCGGGTCACCTGGGCCTATGGCGTACCCTATTACAGAGGCAGAAAAAGAATATGTTTCTTTTACCCGGCAAGCCTGCCATACAGCGGTATCACGCAAGGTGTAAACCTCGGTTTGGTAAAAGGATATCTGTTATCCAACGAACAACAGCTCATCAACATGGGCCAACGCAAAGAAGTTGGCTATATCCAGATCCAATACCCCAATCAAATCCCCTCAGAAACCCTCCTCGAAATCCTCCACGAAGCCATCCTCCTCGACACCCCCAATTGACCCAAGTGCCCCATAAATGCCCCATAAATGACCCAAATGCCCCATAAATGACCCAAATGCCCCATAAATGACCCATAAATGACCCAAATGCCCCATAAATGACCCATAAATGACCCAAGTGCCCCATAAATGACCCATAAATGACCCAAATGACCCATAAATGACCCAAGTGCCCCATAAATGCCCCAAATGACTCATAATTGACCCTATATCCCAACCTCCCTCACCTATGCAACCCACAATCCTCATCCGCCCAGCCACAGAAGCCGATATCCCAGCCATTCACGCCCTGGTGTACGAACTGGCTGTGTATGAAAAAGAACCCGAAGCTGTTTTTACCACGCCTGAAGAATATCTGGAGGACTTCCGCAAAGGCCTTTTTGAATGTAAAGTAGCCGAAGTGGAAGGCCAGGTGGTGGGTATGACGCTCTTCTTCATGGCTTATTCCTCCTGGAAAGGCAAAATGTTGTATCTCGATGATTTTGTGGTCAACGAGGCATACCGCGGCTTTGGGGTAGGTCAAAAACTCTACGACGATTTTATCCAGGAAGGTCGCCAGCGGGGTTGTCGGTTGGTAAAATGGCAGGTGCTCGATTGGAACGAGCCGGCCATTCGTTTTTACAAACGCAACGAAGCTATCATTGAAACCGGCTGGTGGAATGTGAAGAAGTTTTTGTTTGAATAGGAATCTTTGACCACCACGATAAAAATTTCCATCAATCCCACGACCTTTGCGCCCGTTCCTACATTCCATTCACATTTACCCCATTCTCCACATTTCATACCGATGTCTGAAAAGATTATTTTTTCCATGTCGGGGGTGAGTAAAACCTTCCCTCCACAGAAACAGGTGCTGAAAAACATCTGGCTTTCTTTCTATTACGGCGCCAAAATTGGCGTTTTAGGCCTCAACGGTTCCGGTAAATCAACCCTGCTCAAGATTATTGCAGGAGTTGACCAAAACTACCAGGGCAAAATCGAGTTCGAAAAACAATACAAAATAGGATATCTGGAGCAAGAGCCTACTATGGACGATAACAAGACCGTTCGTCAGGTAGTAGAGGAAGGTGTACAACATATCGTAGACCTGCTCAAGGAAAACGAAGATATCGGTGAAAAACTCGGCGTGGTAACCGACGACGATGAAATGATGAAACTCATTGAACGTCAGGGCGAAGTGCTGGAACAAATTGAACACCTCGGCGGCTGGGAACTTGATTATCGCCTCGGCATATTCATGGATGCCCTGCGTTGTCCGGAAGACGACCGCCCCATCAAGGTCTGCTCAGGTGGCGAACGCCGCCGGGTAGCGCTGGCCCGACTGTTGCTCTCTCAGCCCGATATCCTGTTGCTCGATGAGCCTACCAACCACCTGGATGCCGAGTCTGTGGCCTGGCTGGAACAGTATCTCCAGAATTTCCCAGGTACGGTAATTGCCGTAACCCACGACCGTTACTTCCTCGACAATGTGGCCGGCTGGATCCTTGAACTCGACCGCGGTGAAGGTATTCCATGGCAGGGTAACTACTCTTCCTGGCTGGATCAGAAAACCAAGCGCATGGCCCAGGAGGAAAAACAGGAAGATAAACGCCGCAAACAGCTGGAAAACGAACTGGAATGGGTGCGTATGGGCGCAAAAGGCAGGCAAGCCAAGGGTAAAGCCCGTTTGAATGCCTATGAAAAAATGGCCGGTGAAGAAGCCCGCGAAAAAGAACAGAAACTGGAACTCTGGATACCAAACGGCCAACGTCTGGGCGATAATGTCATTGATGTTCAGGGCGTTACAAAATCATTCGGCGGTCGCGTACTGTTTGAAAACCTGTCGTTCAGCATTCCTAAAAATGCCATCGTAGGTATCATTGGACCAAACGGCGTAGGTAAATCCACGCTGTTTAAAATCCTGGTAGGCAAGGAAAAACCCGATGCCGGTACCGTAACCATCGGGGATACCGTTCAGCTGAGCTATGTGGATCAAAGCCATGAGAACCTGCTGCCGGATAAAACCATCTACGAGATTGTTAGTGAAGGCAACGACCTGATCTCTGTGGGCAATACCTCTGTGAATGCCAGGGCATATTTGTCGCGTTTCAACTTTGCCGGCAGCGACCAGCAGAAAAAACTGGGTGTTTGTTCAGGCGGTGAGCGCAACCGCGTTCACCTGGCCATGACACTCAAAGAAGGTGGCAACGTATTGCTGCTTGACGAACCTACCAACGATATCGACGTAAATACGCTGCGGGCACTGGAGGTGGCTCTGGAGAACTTTGCCGGTTGCGTACTCATCATCAGTCACGACCGTTGGTTCCTCGACCGTTTGGCCACGCACATCCTGTCGTTTGAAGACGATGCGGAGGTGGTGTTCTTCGAGGGCGACTTTACCGCCTATGAGGAAATGAAAAAGGCCAAACTGGGCGATATTACGCCACACCGCCCAAGGGTTAAACACATTATTGGCTAAACGACCATCCGACGTCGTTTTTTTACCATATTCAATCCGTGTTGTTCCGGTTTTTGCCGAAATAACACGGATTTTCTTTTGGGCAAATGTTTCAGGCGTTGTAAAATATCAGGCTGATCCTACATCTTTGCCAGGGCAATACAGCCTGAACATTCTAAACCCAATCCTATCTTATGAGCTTACCAGCCAGCAGGCTTCAACGCATTTTAAATGAACCGCCTGTTAATTTCCGACTAGGCGACTACATTTCCCAGGGCTTCGATTTCATGAACAAAAACTTCGGCATGTTGCTGGGGTTCGTGCTTGTGTCCATGGTGATCAGCTTTTTTGCCCAGATTATACCCATCGCAGGTTTTGTTATAGGTCTGATCATCTCCCCGGTTCTACAGGTAGGTTATGCCCAATTCACCTATGCTGCAGTGAAAGAAAACCGGGTAGACTTTTCCGAATTTTTTAAAGGTTTTAATCGCATCGGGCCCCTGGTTTCTACCTATTTGATGACAGTCCTGATCATGTTGGTCATTTTAATTCCCGGATTGATGCTGTGGTATCAGGCTGGGTTGTTTGATTGGTTTTTAACCATCATGGAAGATTATCCATTTCTGGAGAATACTACTGATATATGGGATTCTTTGGACATGACGAATTTCCTGCTTGGCGCCTTGCTAATGGCAGCCGGTGGCCTTATCATTGGAGTGTTGTTTGTCTGGGCTATGAACCTTGTCTGGTTTTTTGATATCAGCCCGATGGAGGCGCTTGCGGCCAGCAGAAAACTGGTGGCCAAAAATTGGGTATCAGTAGCTATTTTCCTTGTATTATCCAGCATTATTGCTTCAATTGGCTTATTGCTCTGCGGTATTGGGTTCTTGTATACAGCTCCGGCTATGGCTGTAGCCCAATTTTTTGCCTTTGCAGATTCCGCCAAAATTCTGGAAGATGACGACAATCAGCAGGAACCTGATATTATCGATCATTTTATTGCTTAATGAGCACATTTAACCAGCAGTTCAGGGCATTTGTTGAAAGTATTAATCCGAAAAGTTGTCTGCGCATGGCGCCTACGCCCTCCGGATACCTGCACATGGGCAATGCTTTCAATTTCGCCCTGAACTGGCTGGCAGCCAGAGGTCGCGGGGGTACACTTTTATTGCGCATAGATGATCTGGATGCCGACCGGAAACGCCCTGAATACGTTCAGGATATTTGGGATACGCTTGCCTGGTTGGAGCTCGACTATGATCGTGAGCCGGTTTTTCAATCAGATCACTCCCGTCTTCCCTTGTACCATGATGCGCTCCGCAGGCTGCGCGAGAAGGAGCTACTGTTTGCCTGTCGTAAATCAAGAAAGGAGCTTGAGCCATACGGGGGGCGTTACCCTGAAGTTTTTCGACAGCAGGGATTGGACCTGGACGAGCCGGATGTAGCCTGGCGGGTTAAAACGCCTCCAGGTTTCCCCATACCTGATTTTGTTGTGCGGCGACGGGATGGCATTCCAGCCTATCAGATTGCCAGTTTGGCCGATGATCTGGATTTAGGCATAACCCATCTTATACGGGGCGCAGATTTGGAGGCTTCCAGTATGGCGCAACAATATCTGGCATCCTGTTTGGGTGAGCAGGCTTTTTCCCGGATTCAGTTTCTGCATCATCCTTTGCTACTGGATGAAGATGGCGGCAAATTGTCGAAATCTGCCGGCTCGGCCTCCCTCAGGCATTTGCGGGAAAGTCAATTCTCCCCACAAGATTTGTTTGCCAAACTAGGCGTATGGCTTCAGGTAGAGGCCAATTCAGCAGCTTCCCTTCTTCAGGCGCTCAATAGTTGAACCCTGAGGCGCCTGTGTTGTTGTAACGGCATCTTATTCAAGGATGTTGATATGACGAAGACGATACTTATTGCCGGAGGTACAGGCCTCATTGGAAACCGGTTAATTCCTATGCTGCGTGCCGATGGCTGGACCATTCGCCTGCTCACCCGCAAGCCTAAAGGATCTGAGCAATTTCATTGGGATCCCCTGACCAACAAGATTGACCCAGCGGCCCTGCAAGGCGTTCAAGCTGTGATAAACCTGGCGGGAGCAGGGATTGCAGACAAACGCTGGACTGCCCAACGCAAAAAAGAACTGATAGAAAGCAGGGTAAAAGCTGCTGACTTGCTTTGGCAACATTTTTCCCAACAGTCCACCCGTCCGGAGGTTTATTTGTCGGCTTCGGCCATTGGTTTTTATGGAAATTCAGGAGAAGCCTGGATGTCGGAAGATGATGAGCCGGTTGAAGAGTCCTTCATGGTAGATTGTTGCCGGCAATGGGAATCTGCGGCTGACCGGTTTACTCAGCTGGGTATCCGAACGGCCAAATTCAGGATTGGGGTAGTATTGGCACAGGAGGGCGGGGCACTGGCGGAGATCATCAAACCTGTTCGTTTTGGCCTGGGCGCTTATTTTGGAGATGGCCAGGCATGGTGGTCGTGGATACACCGCGATGATGTTTGCGGAGCCTTTTTATGGGCTTTGCAGCAACCTGAAGCCTCCGGGGTTTATAACCTGGTAGCGCCAAATCCGGTACGAGGCAAAGCACTGGTAGTGAGTACGGCCTGGGCCATGCGAAAAAAGGTGTTGCTGGCTCCTGCGCCCTCATTTGTACTCAGGCTGATGCTCGGTGAAATGTCGGCAGTAATTTTAAACAGCAACCGTGTTTCTGCTGATAAATTGCTGAAATCCGGATTTGCTTTTCAATATCCTGAGCTGGAGCCTGCACTTCGTCATATTTTTGCGACTAAATAACCATCCTGATCAATTTACACCATGGATATTACCCAACAAGGCTACGTTCGCACCGATGTCACCACCAACGGTGTGGCGCATATCATTTTTTACCATCCCAACCACAATTCCCTGCCCAGCAGGCTTTTGACTGCACTGACCGAGGCATTTGAGGCTGCCGGGAAAAATCCTGAGGTCAAACTGGTGGTACTGCGCAGTGCCGAGCACAACACTTTTTGTGCGGGCGCCAGTTTTGACGAGCTGGCCGGCATTCAGGATTTCGACACAGGCAAGACCTTTTTCTCAGGTTTTGGGAATGTGATCAATGCCATGCGCAAATGCTCCAAAATAGTGGTTGGGCGCATTCATGGCAAAGCTGTTGGTGGAGGCGTGGGGCTCTCAGCGGCCACTGATATTTGTTTTGCATCCAAGTGGGCATCTTTCCGGTTGAGTGAATTAGCGGTCGGGTTTGGTCCGTTTGTTATCGGCCCGGCTGTAGAACGCAAAGTGGGCGCCGGCGCCTTTGCTCAATTATCTCTAACTCCGGCAGAGTGGCGTACTGCTGATTGGGGAAAAGAAAAAGGGCTTTACCAGGAATCTTTTGATACGGTGGAGCAGCTGGACGCTTACCTGGATCATTTTTGCCAAACCTTGTGTCAGTACAGCCCGGAAGCCCTGGCTGAGCTTAAAAGGGTTTTCTGGCAGGGCACCGAACATTGGGATACCCTGTTGTCTGAAAGAGCAGCCATCAGCGGCCGATTATCGCTGTCTGATTTCAGTAAAAATGCCATAGCTGCTTTTAAAAAAGGTTAAATTATGTTTTACCCACCCGGCATCCCAACCCTTCAGGCATTTTTACAACAGGAGTCAACCCTGCCGTACAGTTATCCGGAAGTTGGTAAAACCCGCCAGACCGATAAGGTGCCTGGCTACGACAACGACTATAATGTACAGGTGCTGGGTCAGGGAGAGGCTGTATGGGAAGTTGCCAGACAGGCCATCCGGGTATGGCGTATGTTCCCTGATGGCTGGACGCGCATTTGGCCGGAGGCTATTCCAATCCGGGAGCAGGAACTGGTAGTGATGCAAGCGCGTGTATTGGGATGGTGGTGGATCAATTCCTGCCGAATTGTATATACGCTGGATACAGCGGATAATTTTGGCTTTGCTTACGGCACTTTACCGGGCCATGTAGAGATGGGGGAGGAGTTGTTTAAGGTGGAAAAACTGCCTGATGGAACAGTTCAGTATGTCATCAAGGCGTTTTCCAAACCCCGGTTTTGGCTAACGCGTATTGGATATCCGTTGGCGCGCTGGCACCAGCGGAAATTTGTACGGGAATCCAAAGCCGCTATGCTCGCCTACGTACAGACAGCTGTTCAAAATCAGCCTGTATGAAAAAGCAGCATCAAATATTATTGCGTGTGGCAGGATGGTTCCTCCTGCTTTGGTGGTTATGGCCTGCCAACCTGTTTCTCCGCTGGGAAAGTTTGCTGATTGCACTGGCTGCGGTTGAATTGGTTCCGTGGTGCCTGGTGCTGCTTCGTCAAACGGTTCCGGGTTGGTTTCCTTTACTCAGTATTCCTTTTGCACTCACCCTTACGCTGGACGGCCCCTGGTGGCTTGTGCTGCCTTATCTGGGTGCAGCAATAGGCTATACCTGGCGCTCATTTGTGGCGCATTTGAGCCAGCCGCAGCGACCATTGTCGGGCTGGGTGCAGATTTTTGCCCTGGGTTATTGGGCAACAGCCGCTTTATGGGCGCTCATGCATATGGTTCATTTCCAACCTTTTGGGTTTGATCCGGTAATTGTTACGCTCACAGCCGCCCATTTTCATTTGGCGGGTTTGGTTCTGAGTACCCTTGTTTTTGCCAACCTCATGTTGCACAACCGGCCAATAACCAGATGGTTGGGTATGCTCAGTTTGGCGGGTATGCCGCTGGTAGCCCTGGGTATTACCCTTACCCGACTTGGGTATGCTCCCATTATTGAGCAGGGGGCAGCCTTGTTTTTCATAGGATATGCCCTGTTGTTCATTTGGCATCAAACCAGCATGGCTTTTCAAGCAAATTTACCTGCCCGGGTGCGCACGGGATGGTTGTTGGGGGCCGGTAGTTTAGTAGCAGGCATGCTTTTGGCTACCCTTTATGCCCTCCGCTTTCAGATTCCACTGGAATGGATCAATATTCCCAACCTTAAATACTGGCATGGCACGCTGAATACCCTCGGATTTGGTTTCTGTAGCTTGTTGGGCTGGGTCAATATTATTTCCCAAGACAACAAATCATGAAGCAGTTTACGGATCAAATGCAGCGGCAGGTAAGTATGCCCGTCTGGCCGCCCCGGCGAATTGTTTCCCTGGTGCCATCCCAAACAGAATTTTTGGCTGCCCTGGCGCTGGATGCAGAGGTAGTTGGGATTACTAAATTTTGCATCTATCCGGCGCAGTGGTTTGACCAAAAGAAGCGGGTGGGCGGCACCAAAACCCTCAACCTGGCAGCCATCACAGCACTTAATCCGGATCTTATCATCGGGAATAAGGAAGAAAACGATGCCACTCAAATAGCTGCTCTCTGGCAGGATTTTCCGGTCTGGATGAGCGATATCCTTACCCTGGATGATGCATTGGAAATGATGACGCAGGTTGGCGCAATTACGGGGAGAGAGGAGCAGGCTGCGCACATATGTGCTGCTGTAGAGGAAGATTTTGCAGGGTTGCTGCCCATACATCCCCCCAAAAGAGCGGCTTATCTGATCTGGCGAAAGCCTTACATGGTGGCTGCGAGTGGTACATTTATTCAGGATATGCTGCAAAAAGCCGGTTTTCAAAACGTTTTTGAGCACCTGACCCGATATCCGGCCATTACTTCTGAGCAATTACAATCCGTCAATCCGGAAGTGCTATTGTTGTCTTCAGAGCCTTATCCGTTTCAGGAAAAACATTTGAATGCTCTGCAGGAAATTTGTCCGAATGCCCGGATAGCCCTGGTAAACGGAGAAATGTTTTCCTGGTATGGCAGTCGGCTATTGTCATCTGCAGCCTATTTCAAGCAACTGCAACGCGCTTTGGCGCTACCTGGAAGTGGGCAAGATTTCATACACTTCCCAAATCCGGGTTCTTGATTGCCAGTTGTTGGTATTGTTCAGCAGCAGCCAATCCGGATAATAGTTGTACACTTTTTTCAACTGATATCCTGGCGGCGCCTGCGGTTTGGGGTTCAAAATTTCGGTAAAAAAGAACAGGTCGCCAGACTTTAGTGCTGTGGTGTCGTTTTTATAGAGAGGGTCAGTATACCAGGAAAGTTGTGTTTGTTTGGGATGATCGTAGAAAGGCATATTGAGCGGAAAGTTTTTCCGCGGCATCTTTTTCACAAAGTACACAGCTGCGTCCGGATGTTTTTCGCACCAATGCCAGAGAAATTTGGCGTAAGCGGCCATTTCTTTGGCAGGAATCAGGATTCTGAACAAAAGTAACAAAAAATTGATGGCTAAAAAAAACTGAAAGGCCTTCTTCCAACCCGGCTTAAAGGTTCTGGTCGCGCTAAAATGTTGCCATCCGGCTGCTGCAAAAAAGAAAAAAGGCAGCGCCATGGGAAAGAGAAACCGTACTTCCTTGTGTGCCACAAGGGAATGCGCCAGGACAAAGGGAAGCAGGCACCAACTGAAAACATGGGTTGGGTTGCGATAAAACCCAATGCCTGCCATTACTAACAGGAAAATACTGAGCGGGGGAAAAAATGCAACAGGCAGTTCTGTGAAGTACCACCAAAATGGTTCTACTCCGAAAGTAGCCGCTTTCCCTTCCATAATGTTGGAAAAGAAGTAATTATAGGGTGCAAAAACCCATTCATCGTACAACCAGACATCGGTGGCCAGGCCAATACCAAAAGCTGCTACAGCTCCCAGCAATAACCAGCTCCATTGCATAAAAGCAGGGCGTTTTGCGAATATTAGCCAGGCTCCAAGGCCTATGGCGGCAAAGGCAATCTGATATCGGAAAAAGAAGGAGAGTCCAAGTAACAATCCGGCCCAAAACAAATTTGCAGGAGCCTTCCAGCCGGTTTTATCCAGCGATTTTGCCAGAATCAATAATCCCCCGAAAAAGCAGATTGCTGAAGTGTTTTCTGAGGAAAACCGGGCATTCAGGTACGGCATTAGCCAGAAAAACAACAGACCAATACGCATCCAGCGCAGGGCATTCGCTTCTTTTAGACTCGGAGCCAGGTATTCAGTCCAACGCCAATACAACCATAAAGCTACCAGACTGCATAGCAAACGCATAAAGAAAACCTGAAAGAAGGGGCTATACATTCCCATCCCTTCAAAGATACGGATGCATGAAAAGGCCAGGAAAGGCTGTAGTCCGGGCCGCATTTCTTCCGGAAACTCCCAGGGTAGTGCGCTTGCTGGAATTCTGCCCATTTTATGATGGGCAAATTCCCAGATTTGAAAATGCTCGTCCGGATGATGGTAACCTACTGTACACCATGCTGCAATAGCGCAAAGCAGTGCGCCAATGCCAAGCAATGAGCGATCAGACAGATGGTGCAAAATCATAAAGCTGAATTCGTAGGGCGCGCGAAGGTACACCTCAAATGCAAAAAGTCACAAAAAGGCGCCAGTTGAACGCCTTTTGTGACTAAAAAGTAGGGAAATGCCTGTTAGTTAGGAATTCCCAGTTTGGCTTTCACCAGTTTGGTTACGTCCAGAGATTCATCGGAGTACAGCAATACCTGACTACCACTGTCAAAAACAAACATGAACTGGTTTTCTTTAGCCACATCTGCCATAGCCTGGTTTACGCGGTCAAGGATGGGTTTGAAAAGTTCTTCCCGTTTGACCGACAGCTTTTCGTACACTTCCTGCTCGTATTTAGCAATGGCCGCCTCCTCTTCTTTGAGTTTGGCGGATTGTATTTCCAGATCTTTAGGTGAGATCGTTCCTTGTTGTTGTTTGCGCTCCAAATCCTGAGCCTTTTTTTGAAGGGCTTCCACCATTTCCTGACCGCGTTTGGTCAATTGTGTTTGGAAGGCAGTCAAATCGCTGTCGGCTGCTTTAACCTCCGGAATTTGTGTCAACAATGCACCAGAGTTGCAGTAGCCGAATTTCTGGGCATACACCCCGGATACCAGTAAACATCCCAGCAAGAACAAAAAGGTCTTCTTCATATTAATGAGTGAATGGGTGAATGAGTGAGTGAGTGAGTGAGTGAGTGGGTGAGTGAGTGAGTGAGTGAGTGAGTGATTGAGTACGGCGGTTCCCTCTTTCCTACACTCTTGAACGAAATTCCAAACCGTACGAAACTCACTCACTCATTCATTCACTCATTCATTTTTTCAAGAGAGCTTTGATTTCTTCGGTTTTGTCGTTTTTCTTATCGGCATACAGCATGCCGGAGGCAGTGCCTTTATCGAAGATATACTCAAAGCCTTTGTCTTGGGCAAAACGTTCGATGGTGCTATATACTTTGTCCTGGATAGGCTTTACCAGTTCTTCTCGTTTTTTAAAGAGGGCGCCTTCAGGGCCGAATTTCTGGCGTTGCAGTTCGCGCACTTCTTTTTCTTTGGCCATAATTTCCTCTTCACGGGTCTTTTTCATTTCTTCACTAAGCAGTACCTGTTCCGCCTGAAACTTGCTGTACATACCTTTCACCTTATCCTGTTCCTGTGCAATTTCCTGACGCCAGGCAGTAGCTACTTTGTCAAGTTGTTCCTGTGCCTTTTGGTATTCCGGCATGCTTTCCAAAACAGCCGTAACATCAACGTATGCGATGCGCTGAGCCTGAGCAAAAGTAACCAGGCCAATGGTCAAAAGAGCGATGGATGCGATTTTCTTAATCATGGTTGCAGTTGTTATTTGTTTGTACGTAATGGGTTTCATGCATGCCATCTGAATGATTCAGGTTTGGTGTTGTTATTTGGTATCAACGAAACCCGGCTCAAAAGTAGGACATCCCATGCGTTTTGGTGGCGTTCTGATGCAAAGCAGTTTCAGCAAGTTGTCTGAAAATGAAAAAAAAATTTGGCAAATAAAAACCAACTTATTCATTTTCAAAAATTTATGAAAAGAGCTTCCAATGCACGCACCAAGGTATTAACCAGTATTTAACCCGTTTTTCGCGCATTTTAACCATGCTCATAAGCCAATAAATAGCACAATTACACAATTACTTACCTTCGCACCCACTCATTCACCCACTCACTCACTCACTCATTCACTCATTCACTCACTAGGATGCACCACATCAGCCCTGACCACCTTTCCCTCAACACCATCCACCAAATACTCCACGAACGTAATCCGCTTGCGCTTTCAGACGCTGCCCGGGAACGGATCCAGTTTTGCCGCACTTATCTGGAAAGCAAACTGAACGGCAACGATCAATTATATTATGGAATCAATACCGGTTTTGGCTCACTGTGTAATGTGCGCATTTCCCCTTCGGATGTGGAAGATCTACAACACAATCTGGTAGTGAGCCATGCCTCCGGAATGGGCGATACTGTGCCTCAGGAAGTGTTAAAAATTATGCTGTTATTGAAAATCCAAAGCCTGTCTTATGGTCACTCAGGGGTCAGGGTGGAGGTTGTACAGCGATTGGTAGATTTCTATAACGCAGATGTTTTACCAGTGGTGTTTGAGTTGGGTTCTTTGGGCGCTTCCGGTGATTTGGCGCCTCTGGCTCATTTGAGTTTGCCTCTTATTGGTTTGGGTGAAGTGTGGTTTCAAGGTGAAAGACGATCTTCTGCAGATGTTTTACAGCTTTTTGGCTGGAAACCTCTGCGTTTTCAGGCCAAGGAAGCATTGGCTTTATTGAATGGCACTCAGTTTTCAGCTGCCTACACTGTTTGGTGTTTGTTGCAAACACGCCGGCTTTCTGCCCAGGCGGATTTGAATGCGGCCATTGGCTTCGACGGTTTTAACTGCCGGCTCTCACCGCTTGATGCGCATATACATCGTGTGCGCCCGCATGCCGGACAAATTCGCACGGCAGAAGTATTGCTGGAATGGCTTAATGGAAGCGCCATTGCCAACTCAGAAAAAACAGCAGTACAGGATCCTTATGCTTTCCGTTGCGTTCCTCAGGTACATGGGGCCAGCAAAGATGCTTTTGCTCATATCGAACATATGCTGGATACGGAAATCAACTCTGTTACTGATAATCCCAATATTTTCCCGGAGGATGATCTGATTGTTTCGGGAGGAAATTTCCATGCGCAGCCCTTGGCTTTACCCCTTGATTACCTGGCTATTGCTTTATCTGAACTGGGTAGTATTTCAGAGCGAAGGGTATATCAACTCATTGGCGGACAAAGAGGTTTGCCGCCTTTTCTGACGGATGATCCGGGACTGCATTCCGGTTTGATGATTGCACAGTACACAGCTGCTGCCATAGTAAACCAGAATAAGACCTTGTGTGCGCCATCCTCCACCGATAGTATTGTGAGTTGTAATGGCCAGGAAGACCATGTGAGCATGGCTGCCAACGCCGCTACCAAAGCCCGAAGGGTAGTACTTAATCTGGAGCGACTGCTTGCCATTGAGTTCATGACGGCCATGCAGGCGCTGGATTACCGCAAGCCCCTTACTTCAAGCCCACGTATAGAAGCCATACGAGAGCAGTACCGGGCTGTAGTATCTCGTTTGGAGGCCGACCGGGTAATCAGTGTAGATCTGGAGAAAACCGTGCAGTTTCTGCGCAGCCTGAAATGGGGTTCGCCAGCAGCGTAAGGCATTTTACATGCCTTCGATGCCCGTAACGGTAGTGTACTTGAACGACAATTTTTTATCCGGATGGACAATTTTGAATGCTGACTGACAGGCCAGGGTAGCTTCGTGAAAACCACAGAGGATCAGTTTCAACTTTCCCGGATAGGTATTGATGTCTCCAATGGCAAAAATGCCTGGTACACTGGTAGCGTAATCGAAGGTATTTACTTCGATGGCGTTTTTATCCACGCTCAATCCCCAATCGGCAATCGGGCCGAGTTTAGGAGTAAGCCCGAAAAGCGGAATAAAGTGGTCTACTTTTAGTTGACTTTCACCTTCGGTATCGTGTAAAACGGTTAAACTTTCCAGTTGGCCATTGCCTTGAAGACCAATCACTTGTGCATTAGTAATTAGTTTTACCCGTCCATTTTCTACGAGGTGGTATACTTTTTCCACGCTGTCGAGCGCGCCACGGAATTCTGTGCGACGGTGAATAAGGCTTACCTCATTGGCTACATCTGCCAGGTAAATAGTCCAATCGAGGGCAGAATCTCCGCCACCGGCAATGGCAATATTCTTGCCTTTGTACATTTCCGGGTTTCTGACGAAGTATTCGATGCCTTTTTCTTCGAACGCCTCAATATTTTCGATGGGTGGTTTACGTGGTTCAAAACTTCCCAGTCCTCCGGCAATAAAGATTACCGGCGCCAGGTGTTTTGTTCCGCGGTGGGTAGTTACCAACCAACGACCGTCTTCCTGTTTTTCCACCGTTTCGGCGCGTTCGTTGAGGGAAAATCCAGGGTTGAAGGGCTTGATTTGCTCCATCAGGTTGTCTACCAGATCGCCGGCCAACACACTGGGATAACCAGGGATGTCGTAAATAGGCTTTTTGGGATAGATTTCGGTGAGCTGTCCGCCAGGTTGTGGCAGGATATCAATGAGGTGACAACGTAGTTTTAGCAATCCGGCTTCGAAAACAGCGAACAAACCTACGGGGCCGGCGCCAATAATGAGGATGTCTGTTTCAATGGTGTCTTTCATGATAGAACGCGGTCTCTTACCAATGTCAGACCGCCGAAAATGGTTGATTGATGTAATTATCTGCGTCTTTTTTCCTGCAGGTATCCTTTCCTGGATGGTTTGATCAGCATGTCTTTACCCAACTTGCCTGTCAGGGCTCCTAAAGCTGCGATGAGTCCTCCCATGAAACCGGTAAGCCATAAGAGTTGCATACTGCTGGCTCCTTGAAATAGCTGGCCAACTTTTCCGGACAGGACGCTTTCATTTGCGCTGTCCAGCAGCCAGGCTGCGATGATCCAGAGAATACTGCCTCCCAGCAAACCTGCTGCAAATGCCTGCCAGGCACTTTTACAAAGCCATGCAGCAATCAATCCGGCAATGATGGCCAGCGACCACCAGGGCAAACCAAAGTGAGAAAGTTGGCCCAAAGCTAAAATCAACAACGCTGCCAATAAGGTGTTTTTCATCATCTAAAGGATTGATTTTGATCCTATTTTGCGGTGAGTTTTTGTCGGCCCAGAATTCTTGGGCTGTTTTCGCCGGCAGATTTCAGGAATAACAGCTCATAATAGTTGCCGCTGGCCCAGGTTTCCACCATATTATCGTAGTATTTACTACCGGGGTTTCCACTTTGTCCTCCCGGAAATACCCCCAGTGCCTGAACCTGATCGCCTAGTTCTACAATCATTCTCCAGGATGGCCCGTTGGTTTGCGACATGGCATTGGGGGCAGTGCGGTGGCCGCCAATTTTCAGGTCGAGTATGCTGAATGCATCAATGAGCCCCAGGTGTTTCAACATGAAACCTTTGGCTTGTCCGTATGCCACCTTTTTATCCGGGTGTTGCCGGTAGTAGGCTTGCATTTTTTGGAAAGATTCCTCTACAATGTTTCGGGCTGTTTCTTTTTCAGGAGTTGTTGGATGGTCGAAATAAACATTGGAGGTGTCAGTTTCCAGGATTTCGATGAAACGCCAGGCTTCCGGGTAAACCATGCTGATTTTGGCATTTTTGCTTCGGTTGAGGTCGTCGGTAGGTACTTTCCCGTTAGGCTGGTTTTCCAGCATAGCTATTTCATCCCAGGTGGCTGTGTAGCAGGAATCGAACCAGGTATCGAAGAGGGTAGGGGCCAGCATTTCTGATTCATAACGGTAATTCCAGTTTTTGAATTCAGCAAGCAGTGATTGTCCTTCTGCATCGAGTTTACTCGCGTCCAACATGCGCAACATAATGGGCAGGGCATCGGCTGCTCTTTGACTGAAGTTGTCCATTTGCATGTTTTTCATGCTGTCAACCGTTGCCTGTGTCATACTGCTCAGCCGGTTGTAGATCCGACGGCTCCGCCAGTCTTCAAAATTACCCAGGTAATAGTATGGGTAGGAAGGTGGTGTGGAGTGTTGGTTGGCTGAGAAGACAAATCCTCGGCTGGGGTTTTTCATGCATGGAACCAGTGCTGCAGGGATGTAGCTGTGCCATGCATTCATCCAGGAACCGCCGTCTTGCACAAAACGTCCCTGTTGCTGGCCGCGAACGGGATATTTGCCTTGTGGTTGAATAGCTATATCGCCATTTTTAGACGCAAAAACGAAATTTTGTGCTGGCGAATCGAAGCCCGGGATGGCATTTTTATAATCCTCGTAGCTCTTGCCTTTATCCAGCCCCAGGAAAGCGTCAAAGGCGCTTTGTTCTGGCACGTCGTGGGCTATCCAGCGTAAAGCGCAGTCTTTGAGCGGGTTTTCAGGGTCAAAATCATAGGTTACAGGACCAAAAACAGTGTATCTCACCGTATCCCGGAAGATTGGTTTGCCCTTAATCTTAATTTCTTCGTATCGGAACTGAACGGTTTTTTCTTCGTTGTCCAGTTTGTAGCGTGTCCGGTCTGAGCCAGTCCAGTGGATTTTATACCAATCCGATACATCCTGGCTTACATTGGTGACACCCCAGGCAATGTTCTCGTTGAATCCAATGACCACACCAGGCACGCCTGGCAGCGACACACCATAGGTGTTCATTTCCGGCGTGTGCAATTGTACCTGATACCAAATAGATGGCAGGGTCAGGTTCAGGTGCGGGTCATTGCAAAGTATTGGTTTGCCCGATTTGGTTTTGGCGCCTGAGAGCGCCCAGTTATTACTTCCGGTGATTGGTCCATCATTCAAATAATCCCTTTCCTGTCCTTCTATAGTTCCAAGAGCATTGGTGGTGCTGGCCACGAATGGTGGAGGCAGAAGCGGGTGTATATCGAGCCATTGCCCGGTGTCCGGAACAACAGCCTGCTGCTTTGGATTCCATTCCGGATAGAGATAATTGAATGCATCGGCGCCCAGTTCGGCGTAGGTATTGGTGTTTTCCAGGTCGTCTTCCCAGGCGCAGAGCGTTTCTGCCATGGCTTCTGTGACTAAAGCGGCCTTGAGTGGAGTCCAGAGTTCAGGTGTATAGTTCAGCAATTTAAATTCAATGGGCCAATCTGACGGGCCGGACTGGTTGATCCAGGCATTTACGCCTTCAGTGTATGCTTCCAGCAATTGCATAGTAGCCGGCGATTTTTTCCAGCCAATGAGGTCGTTCTCAGCGGCATAAACCATACCTCTGCGGCGGGCAATCCTGTCGAGTTTAAAGGTGCGTTCTCCCAGGATTTCAGACAATCTGCCGGAAGCTTTCCGGGCAGTGATATCCATTTGCCAGAGCCTGTGTTGGGCTGTTACAAAGCCTTGCGCGCGCGCGGCGTCTTCCAGGTTTTGGGCAAAGATGTGCGGAACCATCAGGTCGTCGTACACGATTTCCACCTCCCCTTTAAGTCCGGGAATTTTGATGTCTTTAAACCCCGGTTTGCCGGCAGGTTCGGCGTTGGTCCAAAATCCGGAAAATGGGTTAAAAAAGGAGCCCAGGGGAGGAATGCTTTTGTCGCCCATTGGAATGGGTTGGCTGAGTTGCCATAAAAGCCCGAGGGTTAATGTTAAGGCGGCGATAAATTTTATGAAACGCATGTGAAGAGACATGAAGCGGCTAAGATAGAGGGAAAATGAAAAAAATGGACCTTTTCAGCCTTAAAACAAATCTTTTTACCGTATAATGTTTTTTTCATGGACGAAGATTTGGCAGGTTGGGATGCCTTGTATTAGGGAAACAAAAATTTTTACAAAAAAAAGCTGTCAAAAAGTTGATGTTTCCCGTTAAATCCCCCTAAAATTGCAGCAAGTAGTTTTTGTGTTTATTTGTTTGGGTTAGAATCCCTCGCTGCAAACAGTGAGGGATTTCTTTTTTTTACTGAATCGGGCAAATAAAAAAGGGGGTCAGTTGTGCGACTGACCCCCTTTTTAGTATTCCTGAAAGACAATTATTCCTTCGGGCCGCCTTGCAAACGGTAGATGTATTTCTCCACATCGCGCCAGTCGCCGGATTGTGGGTTGGCAACTTCTACACGAATTCTTTCATAAGCTTTAAGAGCCGCATCCTTATTGCCCTGGCGCTCGTTGAGCATACCCAGTTTTTTCAGGTAATACAGCAAAAGCAGATCGTTTTCAGTAGAATTAGCCGCTTTTTCGTAGAAGTCGAGGGCTTTGTTATAGTCTTCTTTTTCAGCGTAGCAATCGCCAAGAACACCATATTTCACTGCAGGAAGCATAGAGCCTTCTGCATCAAAATCTTCCATTTGAGCAATGGCATTGTCAAAATCTCCGCTTTGGAGATAGCAAATACCTGCGTAATAGTGAGCCATGTTTCCGGCAGGGGTACCGCTGAATTTGTCGGCAAGTGCCAGGAAACCGTCGAAACCACCACCCGGATCATTTAAAGCGAGTTGGAAGGAGTCGCGACCGAACTGTTGTTCTGCCTGCCACATAGCGGCAACAGCTTCTTCTTGTTTTGGCTTGACCACCATTTCTTTATACAACCACCAGCCGGCTACGCCGAGTGCAATTGCACCAAGCACATAAAGGAGCAGGTTAGGATATTTTTCCCAAAATGGAGCAGTGCTGGAAGATGCGGTTACTTGTTCCACTTCTACTACTTCGATCTGATCTGATTTGCGTTTAGCCATTGTTATACTGAATTTTAGTATCGCTTGTCAAAAAATGCCCGCAAAAGTAGGTAAAGTTTACTTTGTGGGAAGCAATGGAGTAAAAATTGTTTGAAAAACCTGCATTTCTTTTGCGCTACCCCTAACTCCGGTCGTCCAAGTCGGCTTCCAAATACCTTTCCAGCGGGTCAATTCCCTGTTTTTCCCGCACCATTTTGCACCAAACGCAATCCGGTTTTCCACAACCTTCGCGAAACTCAAATGCCAGTATTTGCCGGTATACTTGTTTCATGGAGGTCAATACCAATTGCAATTCATCTGCCGTGTAGCTGATTTCCGTAACAGGAAAACTGCCTTTTTTATCTGGCTCCAGCCAAATAATGGCCGTATTGCGCACCCTTTCCGGGTAATATTTGGAATGTTCCAGCAACATTTGATAAAAAGCCAGTTGCCGCCAGTAATCCCCACCCAATGGGTGCTCGGCCGATGGCGCCATAGTTTTGCGCATATCCGGAACGCCGGTTTTGTAATCCACTATACGGATACTCTGCTGGTCGAACCATTCAATCTTATCCAACACACCCTTCACCGGCAACCCTTCGATGCTCACTCCTTCAATATTGCGCTCGGAAATGGCTCTTTTGCGCCAATAAGGCACTTGTTCTACATGCATTCTGCGTAAATAATCCTTACCCAAGGCAAGTCGTTGTACAAATGCACTTTCTGAAAAGAATCCGCGCTGATGTTCCAGGGCATCCTGAAACAGTTTTTGCAGGACTTCCCAAGATGGCCACTCCATTTTGGGATGGCTCTTCATCCGAAGCAAAAATTGTTGCAGCGTGCTGTGCATAGCCAACCCATATGCGGCTGATTCGCTGGTAGCCGCGGGTACCCGAAGCACATCTTCGTAATAAAAGGCCAGCGGACAACGCAAATAGCGATTGAAGGCTGTTACACTCAGGGTAAAGCCATCCAGCATGGACTGGAGTATGACTTCTTCAGGGAGTTGAATGACTGGTTTGGCGGGTTCCAGCATCAACAAGATCTGGGCTTCAAGCAGAACTGATTCCCGCAACGGCATGTCCAGATGGGGGAGACTGGTTTCTGCCAGAAACCGACTTTGGGTGAGTGTTTTTCCAGCATCATCTGCTTGGGCATAGGACAGGCTCAGGTGCGTCCTCGCGCGGGTCATGGCTACATAAAAAAGCCTTCGCCGGGCTTCCAGGGCATCCTCTTCTGCAGAGCGGGTCAGGTTATCTGGCAGGTAAAAACGGCCCCTGTTACCCCCCGCATTTTTGTCCCAGGCATCTTCCGTACAATCCAGCATGAAAACATAGCTGAATTCCAGGCCTTTGGCTGCATGCGCTGTGAGTAGTTGAACTCCGGAGGCCACCTGTGCCGACTGACTCAGCGGCAGTGGCAACCGGTTGTCTTCCATGCTGTTGAGTAAATCCAGCAACCTGGGCAAACTCAGCGCGGGATAGCGCAGTAATTCGCTTTGTACAAATTGGGAAAAAGTATGCAGTACCTGCAATAGCCAGGCTTTATCTGGCTGCTGAATGGCCCATTGAATGATTCCGGCTCCGCTGTATATTTTTTCAAGTAACTGACTCAGGGAACAGTTTGCGGCATCGGTAATCCAGTCATTTAACTTTTTTCCTACCTGAATACACTTTTGAGGTTGCTCAAGGGATAACTGTTCGAGTGCCACCGGGTCGGTCAATAAAATTCTCCACGGTAGATTGGAGCGCTCTTTTTTGCCGCGTTGACGGTATTTTTCAGGCTGTACTTCTTCTGATAATGGATCGGCGATTTGGGCGGTTAGGGCTATTTTGGCCAGGTCAAGTCCGGGTAAATCCCAGAAACCCGCATGAAGTAATTGGAAAAGCCTGTATTCTCCGGAAAAGGGCTGCCGGGATTCCTCAGCTATGTAGGAAAGCAGTGACCGAATGTGCCTGATAAGCGGGAGTTCCAGGATATTTTGCGGCTTTTTGGTTTGAAACGGTATACCTTTTTTGCCCAGCAGGTTGAGGATGCGGTCGGCTTGCCTGTGACGGGCATACAAAACGGCGATTTCTTTTGGCGGAACCCCTGCGTGGATTAATGTATCAATCTGATCAACGATATGAACCGATTCCTGCAGGCGATTAGCAAAACGCTGCACCTGGATTTCACCGGAAATGTTGGTCTGGCCGATGAGCTTTTTTTCCAGTGTATTTGATCCAAACAGGTGAACTGCGCGAATGGTATTGTGGTTGATGACCCGGGCTGCCGCGTCCAGGATTACCTGAGCCGACCGGTAGTTTTCTTCCAGAACAATGGTTTTCAGGTTTTTTCGGTACTGGTGTTGGAACAGGCGTAGGTTTTCCAGTCTGGCGCCCTGAAACTCATAAATGCTTTGGTCATCATCTCCAACAATAAATACATTCGGACTTTCCCAGAAATCCAGCAATTGTTGCAGCAATTGAAACTGTGCTCCATTCGTATCCTGGAATTCGTCAACCAGAACATATTGATACCGTTCCTGATATCCGCGCAGCAATGCCTCGTTTTTTTCAAAAGCTTTGAGCACCCACAGCAGCATGTCTTCATACTCGTATCTGTCTGTTTCCTCCAGGGCGCGGGCAAAACGCGGGAACAAATCGGCAGCGGCTTTGAGTCGTTCAATTTTTTCTGTAACCTCCTGAATCTGAGCTGCTTTGGGGTCACCCTTCTTAAAGTTTTTGCCGTTTCGCTGGTAAATAAAATCGGGATTGGAAGGCAAGCCTTTTATAAATTCATCACATTTTTTTCGGACATGTCCGGGAGTCCAGCCTTCCTTTTTCATGGTGGAAAAGAGGTCGCGGAGATGTTCTTCGTGTTGAAATACATCCTTTTTTCCGGCCCTCAGTGGGTGATCTGCGGGGAGTTTTTCCAGCAAGGCTCTCACCATATCAATGCGCTCCAGATCCGACAGCGGTTCAGGATTGCCTTTGGAGAAATATTCAG
>DATGWL010000102.1:0-20733 GCA_035299505.1 Saprospiraceae bacterium
GCGCTATACAGCGGAATTGGCCGCGTAAACCGCGAATCAGATCCCGCCAGCCAAACGACCACTCCGGTGTGCCATGAGAAAACAGAATGACCGGCCCGGAACCCTCATCTATGTAATGCATCCGGTGACCGTCGATAGTTATGTACCGTGAGGTAAAGGGGAATAAATCCCGGTTCACCCAATCAGAAGTAGACATGGTTGTATTGTTTAATAAGGAGTTGTTTCATTTTGTCCAGCGGATAATGCTCCGTATCGCGCAGCCAATGCAGACAAATACCGTCGATTTGGGCAAAAAGCAGCAAAGCCTGTTGCTCCGGCGCCTCTGTGCTGATTTTTCGAAAATTTTCTGCTAAATGCCTGACAACGAATTGGTTAACCTCTTCAATTTCTTTCCCGGCAATAGCGCTTATGCCAGATTGAAACCGAATATTGGTTACCAGACGCCAAAACACCTCGTTTTCCCGGATACTGGTCAGCGAACGTTCAATGTGCTGAATCAATGCCCAGCGCGGACTTCCGCTTTGTTCCGCATAAGAAGCCATGGTTTCGGCTATCTGGGCCATGCCTTGTGCTATGATAGCTTTTAATAGTCCCTCTTTGTTGATGTAATGCCTGAAAATCAAGCCTTCAGACACACTTGCTTCCCGGGCTATCTGACTCGTCGGGGTGCGGTCGTACCCCTGTTCAGCGAATAACCGAAGCGCTGTTTGCAGGATAATATCTTTATTTGTCATAATACAAAGTGAGTAGTCACTCACAAAGGTAAAAAAGAACACGGATTTGAACGCAAATTTTTTTTGGGAACGCTGATGGAACGCGGATGGGACAGGAACGCGGATGACGCGAATGACGCGGATTTTTGAGAATTGCCTTCGGCAATTATTCGGTTATTCATTCTTAGTTTTTCGGCAAAATGATCCGAAACCTCATCATTTTCTATAAAAAATGCTGCCGAAGGCAGCTTAAAAATCCGCGTCATCCGCGTCATCCGCGTTCCTGTTCCATCCGCGTTCCACCCGCGTTCCCAAAAAAAACCGCGTTCCAAACCGCGTTCCTTTCAATTCTTTTTCGGTCTTTTGTCCAATCGTAAAAAAACCTCCATTCAATCCTGCTTAGTTCATGGCCAAACCCTCTTTCCTCTGTATTGCCAGCTATTTTAAAGGCAACGAATTCCTGCGCGGCATGAAGTCCACCGGCGCAACGGTTTACCTCGTCACATCCAAAAAACACGACGATAAACCCTGGGCCAAAGATGCCCTCGACGATATCTTCTACGTGCAGGAAGACGCTGAAAATGAATGGAATATGGAAGATACCGCCGATGGCCTGGCCTGGTTGATGCGCAGCAAAAAAATTGACAGGATCGTAGCGCTCGACGACTTTGATGTGGAAAAGGCGGCTTACCTGCGCGAACATTTCCGCATACCGGGCATGGGGCAAACTACTTCACGCCACTTCCGCGACAAACTGGCCATGCGTATTGAAGCCCGTGATGCCGGCATTCCGGTTCCGGCTTTCACCGATTTGTTTCACGACGCCGATATTACCCGCTTTACCCAAACCGTGGCGGCTCCCTGGATCGTTAAACCACGCGGCCAGGCATCTGCCACCGGCATGAAAAAACTGCATTCTGCCGATGAACTCTGGGCACACCTCGAAACCCTGGGCGCCAACCGACACCAATATCTGGTGGAACAGTTCAAACCCGGCGATGTGTACCACGTGGATGCGCTTTCTGAAGGCGGAAAGGTTATTTTCTCGCGGGTGTCCAAATACCTGGCAACACCCTTCGACGTAGCCCATGGCGGCGGCATCTTCCGCAGTGCCGTGGTACCTTTTGGCTCCGACGACGATAAAAAACTGCAAAAGCTGACCGCCGACGTTATGACGGCCTTCGGCATGCAATACAGTGCCAGCCATACAGAATTCATCAAAAACCGCGAAACCGGGGAGTTTTACTTCCTCGAAACCTCTTCCCGCGTGGGCGGCGCTCACCTGGCTGAAATGGTGGAATACTCCTCCGGCCTCAACCTCTGGTACGAATGGGCCCGACTCGAATCGGCCGTAGCAGCAGGTGAAAAATATAAAATGCCGAAAGTGCGCAACGACTATGCCGGCATCCTGGTTTCCCTCGCCCGGCAGGAATGGCCAGACACCAGCCAATTCAACGACCCCGAAGTAGTTTGGCGCATGACCGATAAAGAACACCACTTAGGACTCATCGTCCAATCCAAAAAATACGAACGCATCATCGAGCTACTCGACGATTACGCCGTTCGCGTACAAAAAGACTATCACGCCAGCGCCCCGGCGCCGGATAAACCGAATGCGTAGACGGTTGACGGTAGACGGTGGACGGTGGACGGTGGTCCCGAGAACTCGGGATGGACGGTAAAAAATTTGGAATTTTGGATGTTTATTGGTAATTTGCAGTATTCGCTCACTAAAACCAATGAAATATGGGAAATTTCAAAAATTTACGCGTCTGGCAGGATGCCATGACTTTAACAGAAGAAGTTTATAAGATTACCAATTACAGCAGCTTCCATCGTGACTTTGGATTAAAGGATCAATTGAGAAGAGCTGTTGTTGCAATAGCTTCCAATATTGCTGAAGGTGATGAGAGAGACTCCAACCGTCAATCAGTATATTTCCTTCAAATTTCAAAAGGTTCTTCCGCTGAGGTCATCACACAACTCAATATCGCGCATCGTTTAGGTTATATTAATGCTGACAAGTTGTATGAACTTGAAAACCTGGCTGAAAAAATTCGAGCATCTCTAAAAAACCTGATAAAAGCCCGAGGAGGCGATAATCCGGTAAAAGTTATTTCCTGGCTCATCTTATCCCTATTTTTGCCACTCTAAAAACCATCCACCGTAGGCCGTCAACCGTAAGCCGTCAACCGTCCATGCTATCCATCGATCCTGCCCAAATAGCCACCAAAGATCTGCACCAATACATACTTGGAGCCGTAGCGCCGCGCCCTATCGCGTTTGCCAGTACTCTGAGTACCGACGGGGTGCCAAATCTCGCGCCGTACAGTTTTTTCAATGCCTTCAGCAGCAATCCGCCGCTGCTTATTTTTTCTTCCAACCGCCGGGTGGCCAATAATACCACAAAAGACACCCTGAAAAACGTGGAAGATACCGGCGAGGTGGTCATTAATGTGGTTTCCTACAACATTTCCCGCCAGATGGCCCTCACCAGCATTGAATATGGTCCGGAGGTGGACGAGTTCAAAAAAGCCGGTTTCACTGCCATTCCCAGCGAACGCATCAAACCGTTCCGCGTAGCGGAAAGTCCGGTGCAGATGGAATGTGTGGTGGAAAAAATCATGCCCCTCGGTGAAGGCGGCGGCGCCGGAAACCTCATTTTCTGCCGCATCGTTTTGATGCACATTGCAGAAGAAATCCTTACGCCAACTGGTCGGATAGACCCGCATAAAATTGACCTGATGGGTCGTATGGGGCGCTTTTACTACGCCCGTGCCAGTGGCGATGCCGTGGTGGAAATTGTGCAGGAAGTCACCAGTATAGGCATTGGGTTCGACGGGCTGCCCGATAGCATCCGGCACAGTCCGGTGCTTACCGGCAACGACCTCGGCCAGCTGGCATCCCTCACCGCCCTTCCCTCCCCCGCCGATGCGCTGGGTTTGCTGGGCAACGACCCCCTGCTGGTGAAAGCCCGCGCTGAAGGACAAATGCACCAATACATCAAATCCCTGCTCGACCAACACGAGGTGGCCCGCGCCGCCGCCGTGGCCGTGCTGGCAGCCTCCTGATCATGCTCTTTAACCAGGAACTCATATACATAGCTGCCGAAAAAACGGCACTATCCAACGCCGAAGGCAACTTTGCCCGAAAAGTAGCCGTGCTGGCACTTCAGGAGCCCAGCAGCGCTGCCAACCGGGAATTCCTCACCAAGGTATTGGCCGCAGCCAACCTCAACCTGACCCAGGATACCCTTTTGGCGGAAATTCCTGCCCAAGTGCCCGTAAGTATCGCACCCGACCTCCAGCAGCGCAAACCCGGCCACGTATTGGTGTTCGGGATTAGTCCGGCACAACTCGGCCTCTCTATCCAGATCAGCCTCTACCAACCCACTGCATTCTACGGCGCCACCTGGCTTTTCGCCGACGCCCTTTCCACGCTTGAGCCTGATAAAAACCGGAAATCGCAGTTGTGGAACGGGATAAAAACGATGTTTTTATGAATGTCCAATATCCAATGTCCAAGTGGTTCGGGTGTCTGGCATCAGCACAAAACCAGCTGAGATATGGCGGGAAATCCCGAGCATCGGGTGGCTCAGGAAGCAAGAATAAGTACTAATCAAAACACAACGTGGGTTGTCATCCCGGGAACCGGGACCTACACAAGTTCAGCACATGGGTATTTGTAGAAAAATTTCGAGTAGCCGGGCTTGTGTAGGTCCCGGTTCCCGGGATGACAACCCACGTTTTTCTAAAAGCTCAAATGGCTCATGCAAAAATGCGATAGCAATATAATTATTATGATCTTGCCTAATCAGGCGAGTAATGCCAATCAAATGTGCTGACGCCAAACACCCGCCCCACTTGGACATTCGACATTGGACATTGGATATTGGACATTCTATGAACCTTCTTCAGCTCACCCACAAATTCCCCTACCCGCTCAAAGACGGTGGCGCCATTGCCGTTACCTATCTGGCAAAAGCCTATGCGGCGCTGGGACATCAGGTGACGCTGCTCTCCATGAATACCAGCAAACACTGGTTTGATGTGGATACCCTTCCGCCGGATTTCAACCATTACCGGGAAATCCACACGGTGTATGTAGAAAACCATATCCGCCCGGTTCCGGCGCTGCGCAATTTGTTGTTCAGCCGGAAATCGTACCACGTAGAACGTTTTGAAAACGAAGATTTTGCCCAAAAACTGGCGGAACTGCTGCAAAACGAGTCGTACGACGTGGTGCAGCTGGAATCCATTTTTCTGGCCCCCTACCTGCCCATAATCCGGCAATACGCCCCTCAGGCAAAGGCCGTGCTGCGGGCGCACAACGTGGAACACGAAATCTGGGAGCGCGTAGCCGACAATGCCCGGCTGCTCAAAAAATGGTACCTGAACCGGATCACGCCGCGACTGAAAAAATACGAACTCGAGCAAATCAACCACTGCGATCTGGTGGTGGGTATCACCCGGCGCGATGTGGAAAGGTTTCAGCAAATGGGTCTGACCCGTCCGGCCACGGTGTGTCCCATTGGACTCGATTGCCGGGATTACCAGCCAGATCCGTCCAGTTTTCAGCGGCCGCTCAGTTTGTCATTTATTGGTTCGCTGGACTGGATGCCCAATCAGGAAGGCTTGCGTTGGTTTCTGGATCAGGTGTGGCTGCCGCTGCTGGCCCCGCGTTTCCCCGAGCTTAGTTTCCATATAGCCGGACGCACGGCCCCGGCCTGGATCCGGGAGTTGCAGCTCGAGCGCGTGTTTTTTCACGGCGAAGTGCCCAGCGCGCCGGATTTCATCAACCAGCACTCCGTCATGGCCGTACCGTTGCTCTCCGGCGGCGGCATGCGCGCCAAAATCCTCGAAGGTATGGCCGTAGGCAAAGTGGTACTCTCCACCTCCCTGGGCATGGAAGGCATTGACGCCCGGCACCAGCACGATTGCCTGCTGGCCGACACCCCCGAAGCCTGGCTGCAGGCCATTCAGTATTGCTACGATGCCGGCCCTGGTCTTGCGCAGATGGGCGCGCACGCGAGGGAATTTTGTGAACGGGAATTTGATAATGAACGGCTGGCGAGGAGGTTGGTGGAGCGGTTGGGGTGAAAGCAATGATAATCAAGGCTTTATTTCGTTGTTGGCGTACTCGCCATAGCCGCCAGGGTAAGCGCATATTGGGTTTTTAAACCAACGTGAGTTGTCATCCCGAGTATCGGGATCTACACAAGCCCGGCTACGCGAAATGCATCTATAGATACCCGCTTGATATGGCTTGTGTAGGGCCCCCTTGCGGGAGATGACAACTCACGTTGATTTAAATGCTCCCCCGCTTTCCAAAAAATTTCGGCTTCGCCGAAGTTAAAAAGGATAAAGGGTAAAAGGGCTCAAGCTTAATAGTCTCGCGCAACCCGAAACCCGACAAAGGCGTGGCGATTACTCGGATCGTCCCAGATCCGGGAAGCCACCCGCCACTCCGCTGGATAGCCGCTCCAAGAACCACCGCGAAGCACCCGACTATTTGTTTCTTTTTCCGTTTTCTTATCACAAGGGTATGGCCCATACGTATCCTGGCACCATTCATATACATTGCCGCTCATATCGTAAAGGCCTAGCTGGTTGGGCTTTTTTTGGCCAACGGGATGTGTGGCTTTTTGTTCGCCGAAGGTGTTTCCTTCCTTAGAATTCCCAGCCCACCAGCCCACCTCATCAAGATTATCCGATCCCGAATATTGATAGGCTGATTCCCCCCCCACCGGGCCTCCCCTTGCGGCATATTCCCACTCGGCTTCGGTGGGCAGTCGGTAATCCTCACGGGAAAGCTCCTTCAATTTTATTAGGAATCTTTGCACATCATCCCAACTGACATTATCCACCGGACATTCGTCGCAACCTTTGTTGTAAAGTTTCGGCGGATCAGCGCCCATCACCGCCCGCCATTGGGCCTGGGTCACTTCGTATTTGCTGATCCGGAAAGAGGGAACCGTTACTTTATGCGGGCATTCATCTGCGTCTTTGTCATCGCTGCCCATGGTAAAGGTTCCGCCGGGGACAGGGACCATGTTGGAGGCGATTTGGGAAATAACCCTCGATATATTGGCCTCTTTTACTTCAGTTTGAATGGCCTGCCGCATCTGTTCTATTTCATTGACAAGGCTAGAGTCACAAGCCATGGCAGCTTCCAATCTTTGCAATGCATATTTATACTCTCTCGTAAGATAAAAAGCCCTGGCAGCTTTTATCAACTTTATACAAGCTTCTTTTTGATCACCCGCCAATCCCTGGGTTCCGGTGGTTGGATCTTCTTTTGGGTCACTAGGATTTTTGTCTACATCAAAAGGTTTAAAGCTTCCTTCTATATCCCTCTTGAACTGCTCCCACGTGGCATCTTCCAAAAACTTTTTTGGACAGGGCCTATCCGGCACGAGTTCGGAGTGGCGGTATAGGTTATTAACTGTTAGGTCATATTTTTGGAGCAGTTGTCGCACGAACTGTACAGTATTTTGGTAAGTACGGGACCAGTCACGCTTGCCGTTGTCAGAATCACACATTTCCACGCCAATAGTAAAATAATTTGGGTTTAACCCACTTGAACCCGTTAAATCCAATGCCTTTTGGGTATACCGGATGCTACCTATATGATAAGCTACTTCATTGACTGGGACGCACTGTATGATGCTTTGTTCATCAACAATAAAATGAACAGAGCCATTTTGGGTGCTTTTATCCATAAAATCACGTATCTGTTTGGCTGAGCCATCAGACGCCGTCCAGTGAAGCACTATTCCTTTGAGTTGGCGGATTTTGTAGTTGTCCAGATTGTTGAGCGCGGGGCGAGTTTTAGGGTTATTCAAAAGATCTCTAACCACCCCTGGAAACGCAAAATCTATGATTCCCTGGGGCACTACCTGTGGGTTCCACACAAAGCGGTTCACGGAAGTCCACAAGGCCAAAACTTTTGAATTTTCTCGCTGCAATAACACCTTCACTCGCAGCGAGTCTGCCACAAAAGCCGGCATGTTGGCATCGGAGGGCAACGTAAAGGTGTTTTGGTTCAGTCCCTTGGCAGCCCCGCGCTGTGGAACGGTGGTTTGGGCAAGCACCTGGCCGTTTTTATCCAGCAACTCCGCCTGAAGCTGGATAGGCGCCCTTGGATTGTCCTTTAACTGGAAATAAATCCGCCCTTGCAATTTTCCCCCGGCATCGGTGCCGGTTTCCACACTGATAACCCGGTTGGTTAATTTCCCCAGCAAGGTTTCCAGGTTTGGCCGGGTAGAGCGGAGGTTGATGAAATAGGTGCTGTCCTGTTTTATCAACCGTTCATAACAGGCCACTGCCGAATCCCGGCGGAAACGGTACAGATGAGCAAGGCCCAGGGCATGAAGAGCGTCGTTCTTAACGGAAGGATTACTGGTCTGGGAAATGCCGGTCAAGGCCACAACACAGGAATCAATCCCGCCAGGCGCATAGCCCGAGCCAAAATACTTTTCGGGTAATTCACGGTAGGCGCGCAAATTTTCCGGTGGCAGGGGCAATTGGGCAAACTGGGCGTTCAGAAGCTCTATGGCAAGATTATAGGAAAGCCGATCCAGATTAAGCCCTGCTACTCTACTTCCATTGAGCATCATAATGAACATACTATCTATTACAATATCACTATAAGTGCCTACCGTAGCTGGAGCTTGACTGGTGTCGTTGGCAATATTTGCAGCCATTTTTAGTAGTAATGCTTCGCGCTCTGCTGCATCCTTTGGAGGAGTACTGTTAACGGCATCGTTAAACCATCTGATAGCGTTTATAGTATCCCGCCGCTCATTCCAAACCTGGACGCCTCGATTGTTCCAAATGGTGGCGCTATCTGTCTGCACCTGCCAATCAAACAGGTTGCGCTGCGCCCAGTCGCGATTTTTCTCTTCTTCTGGAATCCACGATAAAAAAAACCACAACATATACATCAGCAACCCAAACCCGACTGCGCACAAAGTCAAACCAATGGCTATCCAGAAGTGCCGGGTAAAAAAGGGTCGTTTTGGCGGCTCGGCTTCCGGTGTTTCCTCGACGGCCTTTTTGACAAATTCCCGTGCCGAAAGCGGTTGTGCACCC
Source organism: Saprospiraceae bacterium (assembly GCA_035299505.1). GTDB lineage: Bacteria > Bacteroidota > Bacteroidia > Chitinophagales > Saprospiraceae > M3007. The sequence continues at coordinate 8,807 of DATGWL010000102.1, forward strand.
TTGGAGGTTTTAGACACCTCTGAGGTCTTCGCCAAAGCCAAATCTGCTACCTGCTCCTGGGCTTTATTCACCCTTCCTGCCTCAAACAGCAGCCGCATCACCTCCTGTTTTTCAGGGTCGTGGGGCGCCAGCGCAAACTCCTGTATCGCCACATTCACGCCCAGTTCTATCCCGGCAAACCCGTTGCCTGCTTCTGCACGGGCTTCCTCCAGCGCCGCAATAACCGCCTGTCGGGCAGCCGTTTCCGCTTCGGGCGGCAAATCTTCCATGAACTCTTCCCGCAAACCGGCAGGCATCCGCCCGTTTTGCAGCCAGCCAATACGGCTCAGTATGAGAAGGTCGTCCGGCCGCACCGTAACGCCTTGTTTTTCGAGACTTTGGCCAATGGCCAGGGTAATTTCCCAGGTAGGTACAGGGTACACGGCCAGGGCACGGAGCCACAGCAGGAGGTCCGGCCTTCCGGCCAGATATTCCTCATGGTCTGAAGCATCGCGCCAGCGGGTGTAACGGTGGTCCTCTCCGCCCTGAACGGATTGACCCCTTTGCTGCGCCTGTTCGCGCCAGCGTGCAAAACTGGGGGGCGCTTCATCGTCCGCCGTCACCCCCACACTCGCTTCTATGTGATGCGCCGCATCGTTCATGCCTTGCAGGGTGGCCGGGAACAACACAAACAAATCGTACAGGGCTTTCTCTTCAAAGGTCCAGGCGATAGGCGCATTGGGTGTGAACAACACGCGCTGCCGCCAGCGCCGGAATGCCGCGCCCATCTCCGGGCGCACGCGCGCCGCACCGGAGGCCGAGATGTCCAGCAAGGCATGGGCATCGCCAAATACGATCAACCGGTGTGCCGGGTACAGCCGCTGCAATTGCTCGAGTGTAAGTCCGCCTGGATGCCGGGCATTCCAGAAGCGATCCATCGTACCGCTTGCCTGGAATATTTCGAGCGCTACATCCTGCCCGCGTATGTGTTCGGTGAAAAATTGGAACAACCGCGCAAGATGGCTCTGGCGGTGCTTTTCCTCCATAATACACAGATAATCTGCAGGTTGCCGGCGCATTCGGAAGCGGAGAGTCGGGAAACCGCCCTTATCGAGCGTAGCCTGCACGGAAGCAGGCACGTCCATGTACGGGTGCTCACCCTGCTGTCGCTGGCGCATGGCATCGGCCAGGCGGTATTGTTCGCGGCCTGTGCGGATATAGGCCTCCTGGCCGCGAAACGGAATGGTGTAGGGCGGAGCATCGGCAATTTCGCCTTGTATGATACCGGCTGGCCCTTGCAATGGTTTGGCTTCCGGGGGAAGGGGTCTGGAGCGCCTGGTCCATTTCCACCACATCCAGGCAGAAGTCAGTATCAAAATGCCCAGCAGCGACCAGGCAGGCCAGGCAGGACGAGGGAGTTCCTTTTCTTTTGCCAGGAGAAGGTTTTTGACGGGCAGCTCGGGTTTGAGGATTTCTTTCTCCTCTTTTAGCGGAGTTTTACCCTCGTTTTGAGCGGGTTTCGTTTTGAGGGTGTCAACGACACCTGATTGAACCGGACCTTGGATTACCTGATTGTTTGTAGAAGAGTCACAGTATTTAAAATACCCGGCCACGAGGAGGATCGCAACCACCAACCCTGCCGCCAAAAGCCAGCGAAGGCGTTTATTGGCGGGGTGACTTGGAGTCAGCCCGGCCATAGGCTTAGGCATCCAAGAATCAAACACCTCATAAAACTTGGCCTGCTCGGCAGCGCTGCGGGCCAAAATGGGCGCCAGCAGCAGGCGGAGTTTTTGCGGGTTCTCCAGGCACTCGTTTCCCATCGCCTCCAGCAATTGCACCACCCGTAGCCGGTCGGCCGGGCTTATGCGGAAGCCGGCGGATTCGAGGCGGTGAAGGAGAGAGTCGAGCGGAAGCATGGCGGATGCGGAACGCAAGGTGCGCAGGTTAGAATAATTTGCGGATGGCTTCCATGTCTTCCCTGGTTTTGACGAGCAGAGAGAGGTTTTGCAGCGCGATTTCTTTCCGTTTGTCTTCCGGACTGCTCACATAATCCTGCAAATCAAGCACCTGGAGCCAGCCCAGCAATTCAGCGGTGGCAGGAGCTTTGCGCACGGCATGATCCCGCACCGCATTGAATTTGGTAATCAGTTCATCGAGCAGTTGCTCGGTGAAGCGGGTGGCGCCGCCGAGTTGTGTTTTCGCAATGGCTATGAGTTGTGCCTTGTCCGGAAAAGGGATGTGGTAAAAAACACAGCGCCGCAGGAAGGCATCGGGGAGGTTTTTTTCCGAGTTGGAGGTCAGGATAACCACGATGCGCTGCCCCGGTTCGCGGCGCAGAGGATAATTTTCCAGTTCCTTGATGAGGAATTCCTGTCGTTCAATTTCAAACAATAGGTCGTTGGGGAAATCCCGGGGCGCCTTGTCAATTTCATCAATCAGCACCACCGAACTGCGGGGCTTGTCGCGATAGGGATCCGTGTTCAGCAACAAGGGATCTACCGCTGCAGGATTGGTTCTGGCAATGGCAAGTCCAAGCGCCTGCAATTCGAGGTATTCCACGGCAGAGGGAGGCCGCTGGTGGTTGTCGCGACGAAGATTGGCGGCGGCGAAATGGCTCACCGCATCGTAAGTATAAAACAAGTCGCGAGCTGCTGAGGACGACTTGGTATTGAAAATCAGAGGCTCCGGGGCGAAGTCGAACTTGGTTTTATCCTTGGCCAGTTCGTGGGCTACTTTGTCGGCCAGGCGGGTTTTACCCGTGCCGGGCTCTCCGGTCAGGAGCAGTGGCTGATTCAAAGCGATAGCCACTTCTACGGCGTTGCGCAGCCCATCGTCCATGATGTATTTTTCCGGGTCGAACTCGAAGGGAGGGCGGTCTATTATGTTGATTTTCATTGTTTTGAAAAATGTATATCAGTGGATACAGGGATGGCTATTGTAGAGATTGCCTGTTCATTCATTTTTAACGTCTATGACCCGTTTAAGCTCCATTTCCACATCGTCCATGTGAAGGAGTAGTTCTTTTCCGGGCACCAGTTTTCGGGGCGAACTTTGTTGTTTGGCACGGATTTTCAGCAGCAACTCATCGAGCAAGGCATCGCGGGCAGAATTATTCATCAATCCGAGTGGTTTGGAGTAATGCCTTATCCAGTCTTCCAGATCCTCTTCCTGAATCATGGTCAGTTCCGGCAGCCCTACGGTATGGTTTGCGTTGCGCAACGCCACTTCAATTTCGCGCGGTGTGCGCTCATCCGTTTCCCGATAGTTTACGCCGAAGAAGAAGAGGAAGGTGGGCGAATTCCCGGGCATCGGGCAGGCGCAAAATTCTTCCACAAACCATTGTGCCAGCGTTGGCACGAGTTGGTTATCCCAATCGGACACCTCGATATAGCAGTGCGCAAATTCCGTTGGTTGCAGCCCGCGCAGCACCGAACTTTCCTGTAAAATAAAGTCGAGACGTTTGCTTTTCAGGTCTGAAAAAGCGTTGGGGTTAATATTAAACGACTCACAAAACCGGGTTATAAACTCGAGTTTGGAGCATTCTAAATCTTCGCAAATGTCAAACAGTACCGAACTGGCCGACACCTTGGCGGTGGCGGTCAGGGCCAATCCGCGTCGCATTCCGCCGCGTTCCTGCGCCAATCTCTTTGAGAGACTTTCGTGCGACTGGTATCGACCGCCATACAGGTAGTAAAACTGGATTTGTTCGCCGGCAGCCCGGCGTTTCTGGAAAAGTTGCTCAAAATGAGCCGTTTGTGGTTCCCGGTCGCAGGTAAGGGCATGGTAGCCGGATTGCAAAGTTGGGCTTGTTTCAGCTTTAGTCGCCAGCATTTGACACAGCGCGTCGTTCGCAAATGCAACTTTGCGGGCATAATCATCAAAGGAGATTTTGTTCTTCATGTATTCTCCTTTGCATACGCTATAGTTACCTTCAATAGTAGCCAATTCTGCTTTTTTGCCTGGCATTTCAGACGCGACATAAACATTCGCCAGAGCGAAGGCTTTTTCAAGGTCACCATCTGCAATGGTTTGGAGGATTTCAGATGCTACGGGCATAGGGACAAAATTGAGCAAAATTATTCATTTGTTAATTAATAGGGCCACAAATGTGATTGCCCCGCCGGGGCTTACTTTTAATGGATTGGACAAATAGAATAGGATGGTGTATATTTGCCATATACACCGCTGACAGAAAACACACTTGACTGTCAAAAACGATCTACATGAAAAAACTACAATTCAAAACTGAGATCAACGCAACCGCTCAAAAGGTATATGAAGCAATGCTGGGTTTGAAAGACAAAAGTACCTACGAGCATTGGACATCGGCCTTTAATCCTACATCCACCTATGAAGGAAGCTGGGAAAAAGGAAGCAAAATTCATTTTGTAGGCGTAGATGAAAATGGGAAAAAAGGCGGAATGGTTTCTGAAATTGAAGAACACCAACCAGCCCAATTTGTATCCATCAGGCATATTGGTTTTTTGGATGGCGATACGGAAGTTACAACCGGCGAACAGGTAGAAAAATGGGCCGGCGGACATGAAAACTACTCATATCAGGAAAATAATGGCATCACCACTGTTACGGTAGATTTGGATACAATAGAAGAATACCAGGATTACTTTACAAACACTTATCCCTCAGCACTGGAAAAGCTGAAAGAGATTTCGGAACAGTAATTTCTCATTTTTTGTCAAACATACGCTTAAAAAACACCCCTGTACCCTTATGCTACCTAGACAAATACTGCGAATAGAAAGAGAGATAAAACTTTTACCTCCTCTCCATCAACACCATGATTTACCAAGCTCCCATTTTCTTATCTATACCCGATAAAGTCGTTCAAGCTATTATTGATCTGGACACCGGATTCATCGGATTTACAGAATTGATTGATAAAAATGAAACCATAGAATATACCTATACAGAAAGTCCGGTAGCCTACAGAGAAGCGCTCCTGAACCAGCTATCATCCTTGTTTGCTGAAAAAAGCCTGGGAAATTTTAAGGTTTCCCGAAAAAACCAGCGGGTTATAGAGGCTCAGAAAATCCTTTCCAACCCAAGCCTTTAACCCTACGGTAACCTCTGCGCAAATCTGCAGGAGAACCCCTCTACACGTAAAACTAAACCAATGCGGCGGCTGAACCCGCCGGTACAGGAGCCTTAAACAATGCGGCGGCTGAACCCGCCGGTACAGGAACCCAAAGGCTGAACCCGCCGGTACAGGAAACGTGCTGACCCCAAACTCCCGCATCACTTGGTCCCGAGTACTCGGGATCGAAATTGGCCATTGGATATTGGATATTCCACTTTCCCTACCTTTGCCCAATGAAGAACTTTTTGCTGACTTTATTCCTGCTGCCTACCCTACTCACTGCGCAGGATCAATACATCAAAACCTACGATCATTACTTCACCGATAGGGCTAATGCCATAGAAGTGCTGCCCAGTGGACGCATGGTGCTAGTAGGCGCCACCGCCTTGCAAAACAGCAGTCAGCAGACTATGATGGTGCTGATGGTAGAGGAAGACGGGCAAATTGCCTGGACCAGAACCTACACCGCCGAAGCGCCGCGCTCCGAAGCACTGGATGTGTTCCGGGCCAACGACGGCAACCTGATCATCACCTACGACGCCTTCAACAGCGCCGGCGAGGCCAAAGCCAGCTGGATGAAAATCAAACCCTCCGATGGCTCGGTGGTCTGGAACAAACGCGCCCTACCCTCCTGCCGACTGCTCCGTATATCGCCCTTGCAGGACGGCTACCTGCTCACGGGCGATTATGTGATTTCACCCACCGACCGCGATGCGCTGGCCGTTAAAATCAACGAATCCGGCGATATGGTATGGTTCAATATTTTCGGCGAGCCGGGCTACGAACAACTGGGCGAAGGCTGGCAGGATGCGCAAGGACTCATTCATTGCGCCGGTTATCATATTGAAACCAACGAATCGCAGGGCATTTACGCCAAATTCAATGCCGCCGGCGATCTGGTGGGCTCTATTCAGCGCTATTCCATTGGCGACAATACTGATCTTCTGAGCCACATTGCACCACTTGCCAACGGCGGCTTTATGTTTGCCGGCAACTCCCAGGGTTTCACCGACGGCAATGCCCGCGCCTGGACCCTCACCACCGACGAAGCCGGCAACGCCAAAACCTCCTTCACTTACGGCATTCCCGGAAAACAAATTGGTGTAACCGACCTTATCGGGCTGCCCGGCGATCAGTTTGTGCTGAGCCTGGGCCGACCGGGCAACAGCGGCACACCGGCCACCCTGATCAAGATCAACGCCAACAACGATATGCTCTGGCAAAACACCTACAAAGGTGATGGCGCCAACAACATGCTTTGGCAGGTGGAAAGCTACGACGATGGCTTCGTGAGCGCGGGCGTGAGCGGCGCAGGTACCCAAACCAACATGCTGCTTGCGCGCACGGATCGCAACGGTAAATCCGGCGATTGCTGTCCGGTCGCTGCAGGGCTGAAACGGGAAAGCGTTTCTCCGGTACAAAGCACCATGGTACCCAACGAAACCACGGTTTTTCTCACGGAAAATGTGGTTTCTACCGTTTCGGAGGAAAGCAGTTTGATGCAAACCGTTTGTCAGCCCATTGAAGTGGATTTCCAGATTGCCGACAGCACCCTTTGTCCGGGCGAGTGTACCCAGATCATTTTCCTGAGCAATGCCGCCGGTGTGGAATACACCATAACCATCGTTGGCGCCGATCCGGACCCGAATATTCCCGGCCGGATTTGCCATACAGAAGGCGGTCAGATCATTGTTACCCGCACCGGCGCCTTCAATGGCTGTCAGAATGAGTTGTCGAAAACTGTAGAAATAGGCGCCAAAGAGGATGTGTTCCCCAACGCTTTCACCCCCAATGGCGACGGCGTCAACGATGTTTTCCGTCCTATTTACCCTTGCGAAGTAGTGGCCTCCAAGCTACAGGTGTATTCCCGCTGGGGCGAAAAAGTTTTTGAAACCAACAACCCCAATCAAGGTTGGGACGGCAAATACAACAACCTCGACGCCCCATCCGATGTATACATCTGGCGGGTGGAATACGAAGCCATCCGCGCCGGACAACAATCAACTTTCACCCAAAGCGGCGATGTCACGTTGTTACGGTAGACGGTAGACGGTTGACGGTGGACGGTAGACGGTGGACGGTAGACGGTGGACGGTAGACGGTAGACGGTGGTCCCGAGAACTCGGGATGGACGGTAAAAAATTTGGAATTTGGGATATTTATTGGTATTTTGCAGTATTCGCTCACTAAAACCAATGAAATATGGGAAATTTCAAAAATTTACGCGTTTGGCAGGATGCCATGACTTTAACAGAAGAAGTTTACAAGATCACCAATCACAACAGTTTCCAACGAGACTTTGGCTTGATGGATCAATTGAGAAGAGCCGTTGTTGCTATTGTTTCCAATATTGCGGAGGGCGATGAAAGAGATTCCAACCGCCAATCTGTTTATTTCTTTCAGATTTCAAAAGGCTCTTCTGCAGAGGTTATCACGCAACTTAATATTGCCCATCGTTTAGGTTATATTGATTCAGATAAGTTGTATGAACTTGAAAATATGGCCGAAAAAATCCGTGCATCATTAAAGAACCTGATTAAAGCCCGAGGAGGTGCCAATCCTGTCAAAATCATTTCCTGGTTTATCTTATCCCTATTTTTGCCCCTCTAAACACAATCAACCGTCAACCGTCCACCGTAAGCCGTAAGCCGTCAACCGTCCACCGTCTACCGTCAACCGTCCACCGTCAACCGTCCACCGTCATGAACACCCATCAACAAAAAACAGAGGCCTTCGGCCGATTGCTCACCATCATGGACGAACTCCGGGAACAGTGTCCCTGGGATCGGAAACAAACGCATGAAACCCTGCGCAACCTCACCATCGAGGAAACCTACGAACTGGCCGACGCTATCCTCTCTAACGACCTGAACGGGGTCAAGGAAGAGATTGGCGACATCATGCTGCACATGGTATTCTATGCCCGCATTGCCTCCGAACAAGGCGCCTGGGATGTAGCAGATGCCCTGCATGCCATTTGTGAGAAGCTTATTTCCCGCCATCCGCATATTTACGGCGATGTAAAAGTGGCTGATGAAGCCGAGGTAAAACGCAACTGGGAGCAACTAAAACTCAAGGAAGGGAAAAAGTCGCTGCTGGCTGGCGTACCCGCCGGTCTGCCGGCCATGGTGAAAGCATACCGCATGCAGGAAAAAACCAAACAGGTGGGCTTCGAGTGGGAAAATACCGAACAGGTATGGGCCAAGGTAGAAGAAGAACTCGGCGAATTGCAGGAAAATGTGCGCAATAATGCACCGATTGCAGACATCGAGGAAGAGTTTGGGGATGTGTTATTCTCCCTGGTCAATTACGCCCGCTTCATAGGCGTGGATCCGGAAACTGCCCTGGAACGCGTAAATCGCAAGTTCAAATCCCGTTTTGAATACATCGAACAGCAGGCGCCCAAACCCCTCCAGGATATGACTCTCGCCGAAATGGATGCGCTTTGGAATGAGGCGAAGAAGCGGTGAAGGGTTTGAGGGAGTTTGAAGGGTTTGAGGGAGTTTGAAGTACCGGCGGGTTTAGCCTCTGCTGCTATGAGTAATCAATAGACTAAAAAAGTTTCCTTTACATCACGTAGGCCTCAGCCCTCACGAGTGCGAAGCACTCTAACTTGAATAACCCCGGAACGTATTCCGGGCGTTCCAGAACGACATCAATACCGCCACGGCGAGCCAGATATACATCCAAATCTGCGCCGGGAAGAAGCCCACCACCTTCTCATACATGGCCAGATCGCTGCTGGGCCCCACGTTGAAATCCTGGATAATATACAACACCGCAGCCAGGCCGAGGAACATCAGCACATCCTGATCCCAGTTGGTTTTCAGGGCAAAAAACACCAACGATGCCGCAAACGCCCACAAAATACCCGTACTGGTAAACGATTCAAACCAGATCAACCCAATCAGCGTCATCAATACCGCCATGGTAATAAGCGTACCCTGTGCCAGGCGGTGGTGTTTGGCGCCAATGCGAAACAGGATGTTCCCCAAAATAGCGCTACCCAGATAACCGCCCACCAGCACCAGTCCGGCACTTCCGCCGCGGGTTATGGTGTATCCGCTGCCATCTGGGTTAATCTGCAGGCCTTCCACCGAGCCGCCGCTGAGCAATGCCCCCAGGGCATGCCCGAATTCGTGCAGGATGGTTACCAGAAGGGTAACAGGATACAATACCAGCGCACCAAATGACCCACCCATGTATTTCAGGATGAGGTATACCATTAGGAACAGCAGCAGGCGGAAATGCAGTTGTTTAGGCATAGTTTACAGATCAAACCCGTTTTCGCGGGTTACGTTGGCATAAAAAGTGGCGGCCGGGGTTTGCTCCCGTTCCATGGTGTTAAAATCAACACGCAACAACCCAAACCGGTAGCTACGCCCGAGATGCCACTCAAAATTGTCCCAGGTGCTCCAGTGGATATAGCCCAGCAATGGCACACCATCTTTAATGGCATCGGCACAAACGCTGAGGTAATCTTTGATGGCCTTGATGCGTTGTTGCGGATCGTCGGTACAAATCCCGTTTTCGGTAATAAACAGCGGTTTTTGATACCTTTTATGAAACCTGCGCAGCGCCCTGCCAAGTCCTTCCGGCCGGTAAGCCCACATGTTGTCGTGTGGAATATTCCACGCATCAAGCGTTCGGCTGCCGCTCATGGCATCCACCGGAAAGGGGTTGAAAATCATGTAAGCATAGTAACTCAGCCCCCAGAAATCGCAGCGCTCAAAAGGTCGTGCCGAGCGGCGCATAAACCACCAGTCTACAAAGGCAGCCACCAGTTTACCCAATATACCGCGACCTTCAAACAAGGCAGTGTTGAGGGAAATACCGATGGGTGCGTCGGATTTTTCGCTGATCATCCGGTACGCAATATCATGCGCCGCGCCCATATTATCCAGCACCCGATTGGCCAGGAAGTAGCGCGCTTTTTTGGCTGGCGGAAAATTTCCCAGCAAAAAAGCATTCATAGCGTACACATTAGGCTCGTTGAAGGTGTTCCAGTAGCTCACGTACTCGCCAAAATGTTTTACGCAAAGTCGTACATATTCCAGGTAATAAGGAATATTGTCTTCGTTGGTCCAGGCGCCCATTTTTTCAAACCATTCCGGGTGGGCAAAATGGTGCAGCACCAGCATGATGCTAACGCCCCGGTTGCGCAGATCCTGAAAAAACAGCTGGTATTCTGCTACTACTTCCGGCACGAATTTGCCTTGCGGCTCGGGCTGAATCCTGCTCCAGTCCACGCCGCAGCGGTAAACGGTGCCAAACTGTGCAATCAGAGCCGCATCTGTTTCGCGACGCAGTTCATGGTCGGTAGTGCGCTCAAAAACGGACCCGTCCAGGGCTTTTTGGCCGCGCCAGTTGTGCGAACCTGCTGTTTCCACCTGGGCCGCAGCAGTAGAAGTACCCCAAATAAAACCTTCCGGAAAATGGATGCGCATGATGGCAGAGTAAGTGTGTTAGCCGGGCGAAATTTAGGAGGATTTTAGCAAGAGAGTATTATCCTGAAAACAAAAAGACCCACCTGAGTGGGCCTTCTTGCGGGGGGTAGGAAGAGGATCGAAAAACCCCGATTAAAACGGGAAAACCGAAAGGCCGAGGGCCATAAGTTTTATTCGATTTTTTAGATAGTATACAGAATTAGTTTCGCATCGTTAGGTCTTGCCCATTTTTGTTGGATCAAGGCGGATTTTGCAGGCGAAGTGGGACTAATTTCGGCGAAAAAATTCAACGAAGAGCCAGCAGAAATGGGTTGGCCTAACGATGCGAAACTATTTCTGTATACTATCTCCTATCGGTTGGGGTACTATTGAACAGCCGAAACGGCATTTTTGGCAAAAAAAAGCCCCTCACCGCGAGCCTAACCGGAAGGGGCAACCATGAGATTATAATTGAAACACAACGCAGTGCTTGACTCCTAAGCTGTAAAACAGCAAAAGATCACACCACGAAATGTAACCATACGGTCGATAGTGGTAGTGATTTAAAAGTAGATACTTTAAAATCGGAAAGAAAATCGGTTGGGAGAGCAAAGGCCGGCACGAATGCCTGCGGATTAAAAGAAAAAGGTTGGCACAAAGATAGGGTTGCTTCCCCCATGTGCCAACCTTTTTTTTCAGGTTTTTTGATTTACTGGTACAAAAATACCAGCCTTGTACTAGAATTTGAAGCCCAGGGTGAGCAAAAAGTCGTTGGTTACTACACTCGTAGAAGCCTCCGGAGCGCCTTCATACGGCGTAATACTACCCGTTCCTTTGCCTCTGCGGTAGCCAAAATCCAGGAAGAACGACTTGCCGCGCACACCCGCGCCTGCGGTGAAAGCCGTATTGAAATCGGTAGCTCCTTCCTCCGGTTTGCCCAGCAGGTTGAAGCCGCCGCGCAAACGAAACTCATCCAGCACCAATTCTGCACCTAAACGTGCATTCATAGCCTGGCGGTAGCTGCGCGAAATGTCGTTGTTCACCTGGCGCTCGTATTCTTTGTTGCTGGAGCTGGCTATATCTGAAGTGAAATTGTAGCGATTGGCGGAATAATCCACCCATTCTACATCAGCGCTCAGGAAACCAAATTTCTTCACCACCAGTGCTGCGCTGGCACTCGCGCGCCATGGCGTGCGCAATTTGTAATCAAAGGTACCGTCTGGCGATTCCAGCGTTTCGCCAATATTGGAGCCCGAGCCATCGGTGTAATCGTAGGCAAAAGTGTTGCTGTACTGATCGGTGAGGCTGATGGCCGTTGGCGTGTGGAAGGCCGCGCCTACACGCAAAGCCTGCGTAACCTTGTAAATAACGCCCAGTTTCAGGTTGATACCCACACCCGAAGAACGCAGGTATTCGGGTGTGGG
>DATGWL010000103.1:0-7963 GCA_035299505.1 Saprospiraceae bacterium
AGGTGGTGCTATTGGGCGAAAACCAGCAGGAGCGACTGGCCATAGATGCTGCCGATATTGCGTTCCTGGAGGCTCAGGACAATTATGTGCAGGTACATTACCTGGAAAATGGAGCGCATAAAAGCAAGCTGCTTCGGGCCACGCTCCGGAAAATGGAAGAAAGTCTGGCCGAATTTCCTGCTTTTTTCCGCTGCCACAGAACTTACCTGGTCAATTTTGACCGCGTGGAGAAGGTGAGCGGAAATGCGCAGGGCTACCGGCTTCACCTGACTGGTTTTGCAGAAACAGTTCCGGTTTCCAGAAGCCTGAACGAGGAAGTTAAAAAGCGATTGGAGTAGCTCCAGTCATCTGGTTATGTGCAAATCTCGCTACCTTGCGGCCTTCAATCATAATAAGCTACCGAATTTGATATGAGAAAATCCCTGGCATTTTTGCTTTTCCTGGCCTTTTTTACGGCCGTTTCAGCTCAAAATACACCTTACGAGTTCAAAGAACATCGTCGCCTGAATGCCACACCGGTGAAGAATCAGGCACAAACCGGCACCTGCTGGGCTTTCAGCGCCCTTTCGTTCCTGGAAAGTGAGGCCTTGCGTATGGGTAAAAAAGACGTTGATTTGTCGGAAATGTTCGTAGTGCGGAATATCTACCGCCAGAAGTGCGAAAACTACATTCGCCGGCAGGGCAACGCCCAGTTCAGCGAGGGCGGTCTGGCGCACGATGCCCTGAATGCCATTGCGCAATACGGCATTGTGCCGGAAAGCATCTATCCGGGCCGGAAAGATCCTTCAGCGCCTTTTAACCACGGAAAAATTGAAAAAACACTCCGCAACCTTTGCCAGGACTTTGTAAAACAAGGCAAAGAAGGTAAACTGGATGCGGATTGGATTAACAAAATTGAACAGGCGCTGGATGATGAGTTTGGCAAAGTACCCACCAAGTTCGACTATGCGAACGTGGTTTTCACCCCAACCTCTTACCGCGATTACCTGGGTATAAAACCGGAAGATTACGTTACCGTTACGTCCTTCTCTCATCACCCGTTTTGGAGCAAATTCATCCTCGAAGTCCCCGATAACTGGTCGAACGGCGCCATGTACAACGTTCCGCTGAGCGATATGATGCGTTGTGCCAAAAACTCCATCGAGCTGGGCTACACCGTGGAATGGGATGCCGATGTGAGCAACGAAGGATTTTCTGCCCAAAATGGTTTGGCCATTGCCCCTGCAGCCCAGATGAAAGACAAAGACGCTGTGGCAGTGAGCAATACCTTTAAAATATGGGAGCCCGAAACCAAAATAACCCAGGAACTGCGCCAGCAGTTGTTCGACCGCCAGGTAACCACGGACGATCACCTGATGCACATTGTGGGCCTGCTGGATGAAACCCATTCCGGCCTGTATTATGTGGTGAAAAACTCCTGGGGCGAGGTATCCGATAAAAAAGGATACGTGTATTGTTCCGAGGCATACATGCGCCAGAACACCATTTCCTTTACCGTGCATAAAGATGCCATTCCGGATGATATTGCCAAACGCCTTGGCCTGAAAGAAGGAGACGTTACGATTGAGAAAAACGATACCAGAGCGCGCCCTGGTCGCTCTCCGGAAATGGATTTGAAAGCCTCCCCAACCCTGAAAACAGCGCCGGCGCAGAAAACTCTGACGCCCGCCTCGAAAGCGCCAGCGAAAAAATCTTCAGACAATTAACAGGTTGAGCCCAACCATATAAAGCATACGCATCAACATGAAATCCACACCTCTAACGGAAAAACACATTGCCCTGGGGGCAAAAATGGCAGAATTCGCCGGCTACAATATGCCTATCTCGTATTCTACCATTACAGACGAACACCATGCCGTTCGCAAAGCGCTTGGCGCTTTTGATGTAAGCCACATGGGCGAGTTTATTGTGCGTGGTAAAGACGCTACAGCTTTTCTGCAAAGCGCCACCAGCAACGATGTGTCTAAACTGAAACCCGGCCAGATTCAATATTCCTGCATGCCCAATAAAAAGGGAGGCATTGTTGATGATTTGCTGGTATACCGTTTGGATGATGCTCCGGAAATGATTGTTGAAGGCGAACAGTCTTATATGCTGGTGGTAAATGCCAGCAATGAAATCAAGGATTGGCGCTGGCTCAAGCGTTTGGCGCGTGGGTTTCAGGTCAAAATGCAGAATATCTCTGCCAAAACAGGTCTGATTGCCGTGCAGGGGCCTAAAGTGGTAGACGCTTTGAAAAAACTCACAGACGTTGACCTGGGAAGCATTGAGTACTATTCTTTCCGCAGGGGTAAGTTTGCCGGATGTAAAAATGTGATCATTTCTGCCACGGGTTACACCGGTTCAGGCGGTTTTGAGATCTATGCCCGCAACAAGGACATTGCCAAAATCTGGGATAAAATTTTCAAAGCAGGCGAAAAACACGGCATCAAGCCTTGCGGACTCGGCGCCCGCGATACCCTCCGTCTGGAAATGGGATACTGCCTGTACGGCAACGATATTGACGATAAAACAAGCCCAATCGAAGCAGGTTTGGGTTGGATCACCAAGCTGAACAAGGCTGCTGATTTCCCGTCCAAAGCTAAATTCCAGAAGCAAAAAGCAGAAGGCGCGAAACGTCGCCTGGTAGGTTTTGTGCTGGATGGCGAGCGCCGGGTGCCACGCCATGGTTACGAAATTGAAAGCCGCCGTGGCGCGAAAATCGGGGTGGTAACTTCCGGAACCCATTCTCCAACACTGGATAAGCCCATTGGTACCGGCTATGTAAAAACGAAATACGCAGAACCGGGGTCCAAAATTTCCATTGTTGCAGGTGGAAAGAAGCTGGATGCGATAGTAACCAAGCTTCCGTTCGTGGAGCCGGGCGTGTAGTACGCTTGAAACGATTCCTTTCGGGGCTGTAGGCCGTTGGCCAAGGAAAGATATTTTAGATTGTTAAAATCTTCGTTCCTTTACGCCCCGAAATAACAGAAAATTGCATATTCTCAACCTGCCAGTCATATGGATTTTAACCAGATTCAAGAACTCATCCGCATGGTGAGTAAGCACAAGATCTCTGAATTCAGCCTCAAAGAGGGTGATTTCAAGCTTGTTATTCGCAATCAGGGCACCTCTGCAGAAGGTGTAGCGCCTGTGGTTGTAGCGGCTCCCCAGCCGGTTATGACCATGCCGGTGGCTGCTCCTGCCCCTGTGGCCGCCCCTGCTCCTGCTGCAGCTACGCCAAAAGCAGAAGCCCCTGCAGCACCGGCCTCTGACGACTCCAAACTCATTGCCATCAAATCTCCCATGGTTGGCACGTTTTACCGGAGCTCAGGCCCGGATAAACCACCTTTCGTCAAAATCGGAGACACGGTAGATGCAGGCACCAAAGTTTGCATCATCGAAGCCATGAAACTCTTCAACGAAATTGAATCGGAAGTAAAAGGTAAAGTGGTGAAAATACTGGTAGAGGACGCCTCTCCGGTTGAATACGAACAGCCACTTTTCCTGGTTGAACCAGCCTGATAAATACAATGTTTAAAAAAATACTCATTGCCAACCGGGGGGAAATAGCCCTGCGCGTGATCCGGACCTGTAAAGAGATGGGCATCAAAACGGTGGCGATCTATTCAACTGCCGACCGCGACAGCCTGCACGTGCGTTTTGCCGACGAAGCAGTTTGTATCGGTCCGCCGGCTTCCGCTGAAAGCTATCTCAACGTTCCGCGTATCATGGCAGCTGTTGAAATCACCAATGCCGATGCTATTCACCCGGGTTATGGCTTTTTGTCGGAAAACGCTGCTTTTGCAGAAGTTTGCAAACAATACGGCGTAAAATTTATCGGCCCTACTCCGGATCAGATTCGGGCCATGGGCGATAAAATTACCGCTAAAGACACCATGCTGAAGGCGGGCGTTCCATGCGTGCCTGGCACCGAGGGTCTGCTCACCGATGTAAAAGCCGGTTTGAAACTGGCTGCTGAAATCGGTTATCCCGTTATCCTTAAAGCCACAGCAGGTGGCGGTGGTAAAGGGATGCGTATTGTTTGGAAACCGGAAGAGTTTGAAAACCAATGGGATACCGCCCGCAGGGAAGCCAAAGCGTCTTTCTCCAACGACGGTATTTACATGGAAAAATACATT
This sequence comes from Saprospiraceae bacterium, assembly GCA_035299505.1. Lineage (GTDB taxonomy): Bacteria > Bacteroidota > Bacteroidia > Chitinophagales > Saprospiraceae > M3007. The sequence goes on from DATGWL010000103.1 coordinate 4,122, forward strand.
GAGGAACCACGCCACATTGAAATTCAGGTGGCCGGCGACCAGTTTGGCAAAGCTTGTCACCTCTCCGAACGCGATTGCTCCATTCAGCGTCGTCACCAAAAACTGGTTGAGGAAAGCCCGTCGCCCTTCATGACGCCTGAACTTCGGGAGAAGATGGGTGAAGCGGCCATTAAGGCCTGCAACGCCATCAACTATGAAGGGGTGGGTACCATAGAATTCCTGGTAGATAAGTACCGGAATTTCTATTTCATGGAAATGAATACTCGTATTCAGGTGGAGCACACGGTAACCGAGGAAGTGATTGATTTTGACCTGATTAAGGAGCAAATCAAGATTGCTGCAGGATTGCCTATTTCCGGTAAAAACTACTTCCCGGAAATGCACGCCATCGAATGCCGTATCAACGCGGAAGATCCATTCAACGATTTCCGTCCAAGCCCGGGTAAAATCACTTCTTTCCACTCGCCTAAAGGTCATGGCGTACGGGTAGATACCCATGTATATGCCGGATACACCATTCCGCCATACTACGATTCCATGATTGCCAAGCTCATCTGCCGCGCGCGCACCCGCGACGAGGCCATCAAAAAGATGGAACGCGCCCTGGATGAATTTGTGGTAGAAGGCGTAAAAACAACCGTTCCGTTCCACCAGCGACTCATGCGCAACAAAGATTTCCAGGAAGGGAATTTCCATACCGGATTCCTGAATACCTGGGATTTCAAGAGCATTGAGCTGTGATGGGACGTTAGACTGTTGGATTTTTAGACGTATAGATTGGGTTCTTGTTATTTAGTGTCGGGGCGACTGCCAGTCACCCCGACACTAAACAACAAGAACCCAATCGGCATTATGGCATTAACGAATTGCTTTTAACTCAGATGGGGGGATTAAGTCCAATGCAATTTCGCTAATAGCAACGGCGGAGCGAGATGACTGTGCCTGGGAGTAGTATTGACCCTTAAATCAACGTGAGTTGTCATCCCGGGAACCGGGACCTACACAAGCCAGATGGCGTGTTTATGCCCATGACAAAAAAACTGTGCGAAGCCGGGCTTGTGTAGGTCCCGCTGCGCGGGATGACAACCCACGTTGATTAAGCATTCAATGCAATGTTGTCAACCATCACGGCGGAGCGAGATGACTGTGCCTGAGAGTAGTATTGGCCCTTAAATCAACGTGAGTTGTCATCCCGGGAACCGGGATGACAACCCACGTTGATTAAGCATTCAATGCAATTTTGCAACCATCACGGCGGAGCGAGATGACGGTGCCTGAGAGTAATATTGGCCCTTAAATCAACGTGAGTTGTCATCCCGGGAACCGGGACCTACACAAGCCAGATAGCGTGTTTATGCTCATGACAAAAAAACTGTGCGAAGCCGGGCTTGTGTAGGTCCCGCTGCGCGGGATGACAACCCACGTTGATTAAGCATTCAACGCAATTTTGTCAACCATCACAGCGGAGCGAATTGCCAGAAGAAAATCACCATTGCTATTTTTGCACATGCTGAATCCTGATATGTTGGAATTTATCTGGCAACACCGGGAAGATGATCCCGCCCGCCTGGCGCTTTCCGGTAAAAAGTACCCGGATATGCCTGTTGCAGAGGTGGCATCCCAGGTGCAGGCATTGCAAAAAATCCGGCAAAAAATCCCCTCCTGGTATCGCCAGGGACTGTATTTCCCTTTTTCTTTATCGGTAGAACAAGCATCCTCAGAGCTAACGGCTAAGTATAAAGCCGGATTGATGCAGGCCCAGTGCATGGCTGATTTGACGGGTGGTATGGGCGTTGATGCTTTCTTTTTTGCGCAAAAGGTGCAATCGCTGATCCATATTGAGCAAAATGAGCAGCTGCAGCAGTCGGTTCAGCACAATTTTGACAGCCTGGGCGTAACCAATGTACAATGGTATACGGGTACTGCGGAATCGTTCATGGCCGGATTTGCCGGCAAACTGGATTTGATTTACCTCGACCCTGCGCGCAGGCATGAGCAAAAGGGAAAGGTGTTTCAGTTGTCAGACTGTACACCGGATGTGCTGTCGCTTAAGGAATCTATGTTGAGGCTGGCGCCCAGGGTGTTGTTGAAAACGGCGCCGCTGCTGGATTTGAAGCAGGCGGCAGAGCAATTGGGTTGTGTTTCAGCCATTTGGGTGCTGGCCATGGACGGTGAGTGCAGGGAGGTGCTTTACCTGTTGGAACGGGAGGCCCCGGCATCCATTCCCATTACTGCAGTGCATTTGCATGGGGGGCAGGAAGATGCCTTCAGGTTTACCTGGGCGGATGAAAAACAGGCTGATACGGCCTTTCTTTTTCCACAGCGGTATTTGTATGAGCCAAATGCTGCCATATTAAAAGCCGGCGCCTTCAAAAGTTTTGCACAACAGTACGGGCTGGGTAAATTGCACCAGCATACGCATTTGTATACCTCTGAAGCCCTGGCGCCAAATGTTCCAGGCAGACGATTTGTTGTTGAACAGGTTTGTAAATACGACCGCAAGGTGGTGCAAGAGGCTGTGCCCGAGGGTAAGGCAAATATAACCTGCCGGAATTTTCCGGATACGCCGGATCAGGTGCGGAAAAAACTGGGGTTGAAGGACGGGGGAGAGATATATTTGTTTGCTGCTACGGTTGCGGATCAGCAGAGGGTGGTGTTGGTTTGCCGGAAGGTGTGATTTGTGTAGTTGAATCCATCAGTTCCCAAAATGGGGTTTTGTTTTTGTAATGTTTTCCCGTATTTTCGTACTCAAATATTTAACCTCTTCAACTTATTAAATATGAACGATCATACCCTTATTTCGTCTGAATTTAGCCTAACTTACGGGCTTCGCATTCTCCTTTACACTTTCTTCTTTTCCCTCCCATTTACCTCTGTCAGTATTGCCCAAACCTGTGGTTGTGATGTAGTATGTTTAAATGGTCTGAGTGAAACCATGGTATGCGGCCCCTACAATGATCCTGCCCCGGGGCCATACTATGTAAAACTTTACCTCCGGTTTGTGGATGCCGGTCCGGGTTCGTTTGAAGAATCTTTTGCGGAAAGGGCTGAAACGATATGGGCAAACTTACAGAAAGCATTTTCCGACCAAAACATCTATTTTGTTCCAGGCTTTAGCGGGTGTACCGGCGCTCAATCTTTTCAGGTTATTAGCTCCACCATATTCCCGGATCTGGGTAACCTGACCGAATTCAATGCACTAATGAGCGGCTCCACCAACGGCGCAACATCATTTTTTCAGCGGGAATTTTTCCACCGCAAATAATCTGTTGAATAGCCTCCCCACCCAGTACAATCTCAGTGGCGACGTGCTCGAGGCACATAATCAGACCATTAGTGTTCTCTCAACGGTATTTCCGGCGCTTTCCCAAAACATGGCTGTAAATGCTTTGCCGAAGCCTGTTTTGGATACCCTGGAATCTCATTGGGGTGCCCATTGCTCCGGTGCAGGAGCGCTGGCAAGAAGCGTTCTTTACCAAAATGGCCGCCGTTTGTACGCCGATTGTAACGGTACAGAAGAGCGCGATACTCCCGGTGGAAAAATACGTAAATCTGCCAATGAAGAGCACGGTAACCAGATAACTATTTCTCCCAATCCGGCTAATCAAACCGTGCAAATTACCAGAAGTACAGGAGTTATAGGCGCACAATTACGGATTATTGGCCTGACTGGTACTTTAGAGGAATTCACGATCCCGCAAGGACAAAACAGTACTACCCTTTCTGTTTCGCATTTGCCCAACGGCATGTATATAGTTACATTAGTGGAAGAGGGTAAAATAGCTGCCCGGCAAAAGTTGATGATCTTACACTAAAGTTCACTTGACAGGATCAAAGCTATC
>DATGWL010000104.1:0-13655 GCA_035299505.1 Saprospiraceae bacterium
TCCAATTTGTTGTTCATTTTGTAAACTTATTCCACTTGGATCCAGCAGGTAAACCCGGTATTTGTTGGAAGCGATCCGTGGTATAATGATCCACCAATCTCTGCCATTAGCATGTTTAGTAGCAGTTAAATAACAGACGCCAAGTGTGTCTGATAAGATTACCTGGTTTTTATCCGATACAAAAAAACTGCCATTCGAAGGGTTTCTGTTTACCGTTGAATAGTAGAATTTCATGCCAGTGGCGCCATACATACCAGAGTCTTCTATCGCTACATGAAATACGTGAAATGAAGTTGAGTCGTTTGGTGTTGGAATTATTATAACACCTTGAGATGAGGGGTAGCCGGATTTGGCGTATGAATCATTGATAAACCCAGGATTAATATAATTTCCGTTTGTCATTAAGGTTTCATCTTTATTATAGATGTTAATCCCATTCGTGAAGAAAAGCATTTCTCCATTTTTGTCTGAGATGTTAGTACATCCTCCAAGACAACTGATCCTAAAGGTATCAGTCCAAAAGGCTAAAGAAGGGGAAAAGTGCAAACTTGTCCCAGGAATGCCATTAGGTGGTGGCTGTGTATGAAAGGAAAAAATCCAATTAACATCCTCATTTTGAGCCGTCAAAGCAGACGGCCCAAAATGAAAGATGAAGGATAACAAAAGAAAGGATACAAACCTCATTAATGTCATTTTGCAATAATGAACGACTTACACATCACGCTTTTCCCCTCCTGTAAAACAAATGCATAATACACTCCGGCTGGAAGTGATGTTACATCAACGGAGATGTTTGAGGCATTGGTTTTGGAGGTGTAGACGGGTTGTTGTAATGCGTTGGTGATGATCAGTGTGCCACCTGTAAAGATCTCTTCCGGCAGGACGAAATGCGCTATCCCCGTTACAGGATTGGGATAAACCATCAATTCCCGCAGTGTTTGTGGATGGCTTATGCCGGATGTTTGTAACAGCAACTCCTGACAAACCGTATCTGTTCCAAAACTGTTGCTCACCTGAAGGCATACCTCGTACACGCCTGCCTGCGTATAGGTATGTACCGGGCAGCTATCCTGACTGATATTGCCATCGCCAAAATTCCAGTTCCAGGATTCCGGGTGCTGGGATTGATCCATGAATTTAATGGTTAAGGGATGCAAGGTGTCTGCTACATGCCAGTCAAAGTTTGCCTCCGGAGCAATGCCGTTGTTCAGAGTATCGCAGCTGCTACCTTCCAGAGCGCCCAGCCGGTAATTGGGAAAATACGGCATAGAGCCCCAAAAAATGTAATTATCCACAATCACGGCATTGTTCTGAAAATCACAGGCTAGCCCTGGCAGGTCGGGATGATGAATAACGTGCAACGATCGGTTGCTACTTGTAGCATTTATATAAATCTTTCCATCAGGAGCTAATTGAGCCCTGAAAAAAGTAGTTGGAAGTGGCAAACCTGTTCCATCATATTCTCCTACAATAATCCTGGAGGATGCAATGTCCGACGCCTGCAGGTCATATTGATATACCCATGCCGTTGCCGACAAATACAGGTATCTCGAATTGGGCGATACAGATACTCCACCAGCCAAAGCTGAGTCCGGAGAAGCAAAAGGATGCGCTAAATGTAAAGGGTTGCTCAACAACCCGGTACAGCGGTCAAAATCAAAAATGTTTAGTTTGTTGAATTGATCATACCGAATATACTTGCTGCCGTCCGGGGAAATAACAGATTGCCCGGACCAGTCGCGAGGGTCTGTAACAAATCCAATTTGTTGTTCATTTTGTAAACTTATTCCACTTGGATCCAGCAGGTAAACCCGGTATTTGTTGGAAGCGATCCGTGGTATAATGATCCACCAATCTCTGCCATTAGCATGTTTGGTAGCAGTTAGATAACAAACGCCAAGAGTGTCGGTCAGAATTACGTGGTTTTTATTTGCCACGTAAAAAGAACTGTCTGATAAATTTCTTTTAATTGTAGAATAGTAAAACTTCATCCCAGTAGCTCCATATTGATCTGTATCTCCAATGCCAACATGAAGCAAATGATAAGAATTTGAGTCGCCGGGAGTGGGAAGAAATATATAGCCTTGTAATATGGGATATCCTGATTTTGCAAATTCATCATTAATATTTCCTGGATTAATATAGTTGCCGTTAGGCATTATTGAGCCATCCTTATCATAAATGTTAATCCCATTTGTGAAGAATAACATTTTTCCAATATAATCTGAAATATTGGCGCAGCCGCCCATACAACTTACATGAAAAGTATCAGTTTTGAATGTAAATCCGGGGTTAAAATGTACAGATGTCCCAGGAATACCATTAGGTGGTGGCTGCGTATGAAAGGAAAAAATCCAATTAACATCCTCATTTTGAGCCGTCAAAGCAGACGGCCCAAAATGAAAGATGAAGGATAACAAAAGAAAGGATTCAAACCTCATTAATGTCATTTTGCAATAATGAACGACTTACACATCACGCTTTTCCCCTCCCGCTGGCGCAACGTTTCAATATCGTAACAATTATTTCCGCCGGCTTTGCCGGCAACACGAAGCGACCAGCTTCAATTTAGTTCGGGCGCTCATTTCCTTGATAGTTTGGCTGCTCAAAGTTAAGCTCAAAAAACAATGATGCAAGCGGGGTAAAGCTAAAATCCATACTGCGGTTGTCGGCAAAGCCGACGAGGATAGTATGTCGCTAAGTCCAAACGTCGCGCCAGTGTGCGTTGGGCATGAGATTCGGGCAGCTTCGAGATTGAGGGAAGGGTGTAGCAAGTGAGCGTCTCACTTGCTGAATTTTTGCTGCGGTTCAGGTTTGGTTTTTGGCTTTGTGCGGTAGACCTCGGCAGAGGTCTAACCTTTGTAGCAACATGGTTTTTTATTTTTTAAATGGGAAGGTGAATTCTTCTACAATCTCCGAGGGCGAGTTATAGTTATAAAGTTGTGCTGATATAACCTCCAATGATTTTAACTTTTCGATGGCGATTTCCTGCATTTTTTTCTCGTTTTTTTCAATAACCGACAATCCATACTTTTTGGAAAGTCTTAAATAATATAATCCGTCTTCAATATTTTTCGATCCTCTAACAACATTATATGCCTTAGAAAGGTACATCGAAGTTAAATATAGTCGGGCATAATCTGATAAGGAAGCCTCCGGGAAGTTTTTAACTAAAAATTCAGCATGAACTATATCAGAAGTGTCAACTTGCGAAACCTCCACAAGTGGGTAAAGAATAAAGTTTGGATTTGACAGTTTTTTTAAATAGTTATAAGCACTCAAATCTACCCCTCTGTATGGGGTTATTGTAAGTTTAAGTGGGGGAGAGTAAATTCTGGTGGTATCCCCAATACCATAAGGAGCATAAACAATCCTTGCATACAATATTCCTAATCTCAAAAGATTGGTTGGAGAAGGACAATGAAAATCCACAGATCTAAATGTTTCTTTTGGCCGCAATCCAAATGAGGGGTTGGTAGCCGGATAACCATATTCGGAATGGGTATTTATAATACAGTTTGTTCCGATCCAATCAGCTGCCGAATCCTGCTTGATTTCAAGAGATATAAACCCTGTTTCGGATCTTCTTCCCCCATAAATTGATACTGGATATATCCGAACTTCGGAGGCTCCTTTGTTGGAGATTTCTAATCTAAACTTCCATGGATCAATCAATTGCATAGTATCATCTTCAAAGAAAAGATTTACGTCAAGGTTGTTCAAGTTTTGTGATTGAACAGATGCGCTTCCGTCACAAAACCCTGTGGTAATATGTTTTACAGAAGTGATCTCAATGATTGCACTTGCTGTAAAAGGCAGGGATAGTAAAGCACCTAAAATTAATGTTGAAAAAAATGGAATCTTTGACATGCTTAGGTCAGTTTTGAAATGGTAAAATAAATTCATCCTCTATTTCCTGCGGTACCCCATAAGAATAAAGAGTAAATAGAATATCTACATACACTTGTAATATGCGGGTGGCTATTTTAATTCCTTTACTATCTCCTGTTTCAAGAGCTTTAAGTGCATATTTCTTTGATAATCTCAAATATGGAAGGACTTGAGCATGATTTTCAGCTTTAAATGACTTATTTCTTGCCATTAAGCAGTATATAGATGCTAAATAAAGCACTACATGAGGCTCCATTGAAGATCCGGGGAATGTGCTTATTAAGTATTCTGCCCGAAAAATATCAGATGTGTCAACTATTATGGAAGGGAAAGCAGGATGAAGAAAAAAATCAGGACGTGGCTGATTTTTTATATAATTATAAGCAAGGGAGTCAATACCATGGTAATCTTTTAAAAATAATGTAACTGGGCTTGATGCAATAAAATCTTTCTTTTCCAGTGGGTAGTATAAAATTCTTACATCAACTTTTCCAGGTTTGATTAGGCCAACAGGTGACGCACAGGTAAATTCCCCCCTCATGCTTTCAAAAGGATGAAGAATTTTACTATGGTTAATCCCGCCTGAATAAATTTCTGACTGCCGGCTAGAAACTATATTCGCATTCTGCCAATGTGCTCCATCACCTTGTCTTATTTGTAATTTGATTAACCCAAACTGAATTATCCATCCAGCTTCAATTAGCAAGGGATACTCCGAGATATCTCGATTAGTCCTATTTGTGACTTGTAATGTAAATGACCAGGGAGAAAGGATCTCCAGGGTATCTTTATCAAAGTCTAAGGTGATTGATAATGAATCCTGACCATAAATGAATGGTAGAATATGAAAGAAGAAAAAAATGGCGAAAAATGCTTTTTTCATGGCGAAAAAATTAGGAAATGAATCAAAATCCCGGATATGTTAAACAAATGTGCAAAGGGTTATTATAATAAGTCATCTTTAATTTGAGAAAGTGAATTCTTCTTCTAACTCTATTGGTGGTCTGGCATAATAAAAATCGGACAACAGCCTTTTAGGACTTTTTAATAATATTATTGCCTTTTCTTTTATCCTGTTGTCTCCCTTTTCAAGAGCAATCATGCCGTGTTTTTTAGATAACCTTAGATACTTTAACATCTCATCTTTATTTACACTAACTTTAGCAGCAACATCAGCTTTGTAATAATACCATGTGGCTAAATATAAGTGAGTATAAGTAGCTAATTTAAATTCTGGGAAATTTGATATAATATACTCCCCATGTCTGATATAGGAAGAATCAGTTCTGGCAGCAGAAAGAACAGGATATAGGACAAAATCAGGCCTTTCCAATTTACCTAAATATTGGAATGCTAAAAAATCATCGCCTTTATATTCATTTATATACAAAAGAACAGAATTGGAAACAGCCCTTCCGTATTGTGACATACATGTTGCCCTTACCTCTAATTTTCCAGGTTTGATCTCCTCAAGTGGAGGGCGGCAAAAAAAAGAGTTCTCTAGTTTTTCATTTGGCGGAAGATTTATATAGAATCGTCCACCTTTTTCTAATTGCCCCAATCTATTTTCGATTATTTTAGTTCTATTCCAAACTGTATCACTTTCATTTTTTGTAAATATGAAAATTTCCCCAAAATGGACTATACCTCCATCTGTTACTAATAGAGGATAGACAAATATATTACTGTCGGATGTATTTAAAACTTCTAAACGAAAGGCCCAGGGAGAGATTAAATCCAATGTGTCTTTTTCGAAAGAAATTTTAAGGTTCAATGGTATTTGTGCGGTGGTTAAATGAATGATACTTAACACGCACAATAAAGTCGGAATATAAACCTTTTTCATCTCATTTTCTGTTTTAAAGTTAAAAACCGGGGCTTCGTTTTCTGGAGCGAATTAGATTTTGGTATCTTGGAATGAGAAAATTAATTGACAATGAAACTGCACCTGAAAACATAAGCCACATGTTTGCCAATGTATAGCATTCTGGGATCTGCGCTCCGCCTGTGCCTGAATGAATAAAATCACCGTGCCCTAATGTGTAGCAAGCGAGCGTCTCACTTGCCGAATTTTTGCTGCGGTTCAGGTTTGGTTTTTGGCTTTGTGCAGTAGACCTCGGCAGAAGTCTAACCTTTGTAGCAACATGGTTTTTTAGTGTTTAAATGGGAAGGTGAATTCTTCTTCTAATTCTACTGGTGGATTAAAAAGATAAAGCTGATCCAAGATATTCTTGAGAAAATCTAGGAGTTCTACGGAGATTTCTTGAATTTTTGCATCTTTACTCTCTTTTGCTTTCAAGGCAAACTTTTTAGATAGTCTTAATGCTTCAAGACCTTCTATTTTGCTCTCGTTTTTGTTTATTATATTACGGATAGCTATATTATTGGCTTTAAGTGAGTAGATATGAGATAAATACAAATTGGCATAAGGTGTAAATTTTGACGTAGAAAAATTCTTAGTTAAATATTCGGCATGAACTACATCTGAAGAGTCCCCGCTAGCATTAAAAAATATTGGTGCTAGAAGAAAATCAAAGCGGCCTTTGCTATTTAAATAACTAAATACACCTAATTCGCTCTCCTTGTATTTATTAATATGTAGGTTTACAATATTTGAATAGATGTACGGATCCCCATTGTCAAATTCTTCACACAAGAGATAACGCGCGCGAACCTTGACCACCCCAAATTTTAATAGTTCAAATGGCGGACGACAAATAAAAGTGTTTTTAATCGTATTATTAGGGTCTAATAATGCACAACGTTGATTTGCGGGCTTATTTAGATCATAGTGCATATTCATAAGCGATCGGGAATTCCTCCAGATTGAATCACTTTCAAGTAGTATTTCAAGGCTTAGTTCCCCATAATCAATCATAGATTCTCCTGTTTTGTGTAAAGGATATGCAAGAACTGCTCTTTTAGATGTATTTTTTACCGCTATATTTATTTCCCATGTGGAAATAAACTCTATTGTGTCCTTTTGAAAAGACAGGTGTAGTTCTAACGCAGATTGCGCCTTAAGATGAGTTAGTGAGAATACTAGCCCCAAATGAGAAATTAAGATAAAAACCTTTGTCATATGATAAATGGGTTTAAAAATCCAAGATTGGAGTGTTTTTCAGGCATACCCTCAGCCCCGCTATTGCGAAGCTACCCGAATCTCAAGCCCTGCGCATGCTGGCGCGACGTTTCAGCATAGTTCCGGCTGGTCACAAGTTTTGTATTTGACGCTCATTTCATTGGTAGTTTGGCTGCTCAAATTTAAGCTCAAAAAACAATGATGCAAGTGGGGCAAAGCTAAAATCCATACTGTGGTTGTCGGCAAAGCCGACAGGGATAGTATGTCACGACGTTTGAACGTAGTGCCAGCGTGCGTTGGGCTTGGGATTCGGGCAGCTTAGCGCAAGCGCGGTCAAAATACCAGCCAACTCAAGGTTGTACTTAACGATTCCTTGTCGCATCTTTTGCATTTATTGGGGCTAACACATGACCAAACATGATCAGAACCTGGTTTACTTTTGACAAACTCAGGTTTTCTTTGCCCTGTTCAATCTTTCGGATAACCGTTAAGGCAACCCCGGCTTTCTGTGCAAAGGCCTCCTGGGTCATGCCCAATTGCTTTCGACGGGATTTTACAAATTCGGCTAAGTCCTTCATTTTATACTGTGATTTTTGTGATTCTTGTGATTTTAGTGGGGCAAATACCTGCTTTTTAAATGACTATGATCCATCTGTGTTCATAACCACTCTGTATTGACTTTATATGCTTTTGAATATAAAGGTAGCGGTTTTTATTTATTTATATGTTTTTACGTATAAAAAATGAAAAAAACAAAATTTATATGCTTTTAGATATAGTTTTGTAGGAGTGCCCTAAATTTCTCCTTCGCCTCCAAACTTTTCTCCCAAATCGTTGATAGCCTTAGCCAGACACACTTTTTGAGACATTCCCCCCAATCTCCCTATTTTCACCCCCATAACCCACACCTCATGCACCTCACCCGGCTTGCCCTCTTTTGCTCCCTGTACCTGCTGTCCGCCTGCGGCTCAGATCCTCGTTTTACCGCAGAAAAACCGGCTAAAAATACCCAGCCGCCCACCACACGCTTCGAACTGTTGTCGCCCGAACGCAGCGGTATACGGTTTGTGCCCAATGTCCGGGAAGAATACCGCTACAACTTCATCGCCGATCCCTATATCTACAACGGCGGCGGCGTGGCGGTGCTGGATGTGAACAACGACGGACTGCAAGACCTCTTTTTCACCGCCCGCCTGCAAGGCTGCCGCTTATACCTGAACAAAGGCGGGCTGCAATTTGAAGACATCTCCGAAAGCTCCGGTGTGGCCACTTTCAGCGGCCTGAAAACGGGCGTTACCGTAATAGACATCAATGCCGATGGCCTGCAAGACCTCTACGTGTGCCGCACCTGGCTCACACCCGTACCGGAACGCCGCAACCTGCTGCTGATCAACAAAGGCAACAATACCTTCGCCGAATCTGCCGCAGCCTACGGTCTGGACGATCTCTCCGCTTCCCAGCACGCCAATTTCTTTGATTACGATCAGGATGGCGACCTGGATTGCTACCTGGTCAATCATCCGGTGGATTTCAAAAACATCAACAACCTGGATTATACCGCCGGCCCCGCACGCGCACAACCACCCAAAGACGAATTTGAATCTGACCGACTGTACCGCAACGACGGCAGCCGCTTTACCGATGTAACCGCCCAGGCCGGACTGCGCAACCGTGCCTACGGATTGTCGGTAGTGGCCGCAGATGTCAATCATGACGGCCGTACGGACCTCTTTGTGGGCAACGATTTTGTGATGCCGGATTTTCTGTACATCAACCTCGGCAACGGGCGCTTTGAAGACCAGGCAGACCGCTGGTTCCGGCATACCTCCAACCACACCATGGGCGCCGACATGGCCGACCTGAACCGCGACGGCCTGGCGGATCTCGTTACGCTCGATATGCTGGCGGAAGACTGGCCAAGAAGGCATCGGCTGATGTCGACCATGAGTCTGGAGCGCGACCGGCAGATGCGCGAGCGCGGATTCGGGCGGCAGGTGATGCGCAATACCCTGCAAATAGCCAACGGGAACGGCAGTTTTTCGGAAATCGGGTGCCTGGCCGGCATGTACGCTACCGACTGGAGCTGGGCGCCGCTGCTGGCAGATTACGATAACGACGGCTGGTGCGATCTATTCATCAGCAGCGGGGTAAAACGCGACCTCAACGACCTGGATTTTTTCCTCTACACAGCTGACAGTATCAACCGCAGCGGCGGGGTTAACCAGCGCCGTTTTGCCGATTTTGAGCAATATGTGGGCCTGATGCCGTCTACGCCCTCCCACAATTACGTGTTCCAAAACACTGGCAGCCTGGCACTCACGGATGTGTCGGAATCCTGGGGCTTTACCGCCCAACGCGGCTTTTCCAATGGCGCCGCCTACGCCGATCTGGACAACGACGGCGATCTGGACCTGATTACCAACAACCTGGAAAGTCCGCCATCGTTGTACGAAAACAAGTCGGTAGGCCTGAATACCAACCATTGGCTGCAAATCAAGTGTGCGGGAACGGCGCAAAATCCTTTCGGCCTGGGCGCGCAGGTGCGCGTGTATGCGGGCGGGAAACGCCTCTTCACGGGAGAGATGACCAATGTGCGCGGCTTTTATTCCAGCGTGGAGCCCATCTTTCAAATCGGGCTGGGTAACCTGACCCAGGTAGATAAAATTGAAATCAACTGGCCCGATAAACGTCACCAGATCCTGCAAAACCTTCCCGCCAACCAGCGCATTACCCTGAAATGGACCGATGCGGCGCCTGGGCTTTGTCCGGAAGCTCCCGAGCCTACTGCCTGGTTCACAGACGTCAGTGCCGGCAGCGGACTGGATTTCCGGCATCAGGAAAATCCGTTTGAAGATTTTGACCAACAAAAACTCCTGCCTTACCGCCTCAGCCGAACCGGCCCCCGTATGGCCCACGCTGATCTGAATGCCGATGGCCTGGAAGACCTTTTTGTATGCGGGGCATCCGGGCAAGCCGGAGCTGTTTACCTGCAGCAGTCGGACGGACGTTTTACCCATCTGCTGCAACCGGCCCTCCTGAACGATGCGGTCTTTGAAGATACCGATGCGGCTTTCCTGGATGCAGACGGCGACGGCGATCAGGATTTGTACGTGGTGAGTGGGGGAGGGGAGCCGCTTTCCTACGAAGACCGCTTGTATCTGAACGACGGGAAAGGCAACCTGAGCAAGAGTCCGCAAGCGATACCCGGGGCAGAGCATTCCGGCAGTTGTGTGGCGGTGCTGGATTACAATACAGACGGCAAGCCGGATTTGGTATTGGGTGGCCGTTCTTTTCCGGGCAAATTCCCGGAACCGGCGGGCGTACGGATATTACAAAACACAGGCGGCGGCGCCTTCCGGGATGTAACCGCCGAAGTGATGCCGAATGCCCGGGAACTGGGCATGGTAACCGACATACAGACGGCAGACATTAATGCAGACGGCAAGCCGGAGCTGGTGATGGTGGGCGACTGGATGCCGGTGCGCATTTTGCGTTTTAATGGAAAACAATGGGAGCTGGACCAAGCAGACAATGGCTTGGCCCAAACCCATGGCTGGTGGAGAAGTGTGCTGGTATCAGACCTGGACGGCGATGGCGATCTGGATATTCTGGCGGGAAATGTGGGCTTAAATACCCGATTCAGGGCCTCCAATGGCGCGCCTTTGCGCTTGTTTGCCACTAATCTGGATCAGAATGGTAGTCTGGACCCGTTGCTGTGTACGCCCTGGGAAGGTGCGTATTATCCGGTGGTATCCAGGGATCAGCTGGCGGCGCAGGTGCCTGCTGTCAAGAAAAATTACCTCCGGTACACGCCGTATGCAGAAGCGCCGGTGAACCGGCTGTTTGAGGAAAAAAAGCTGTTGGAGCACCGTGTGCTGGAAACCCAAACCCTGGAAACGCAGTGGTTTGAAAACCGGAGCGGCAAATTTGTCGTACATACCTTGCCAGTGGAAGCGCAGATGGCGCCTGTGTACGGGATGTTGCACGCAGATTTAACGGGGGATGGTTTGGCAGACTTGTTTTTGGCTGGAAACGACAGCGGTTTTGACCCTGAAACCTACGATGTAGATGCTTCCAACGGGTGTTTGCTGAAAGGAGACGGTAAGGGAAACTATTCGTGGGTATCTAACCGGGAAACAGGCATCTGGGCGGCGTCAGAGTCCAGAGATTTGGTTTGGCTGAAACAAGCGTCTGGTAAAAATGTACTGATTTTAGCCAACAACAATAGCCAAATCAGGGTGTTTTCTGCCGGACAGAGATGAGTCATTTTTATACATGAAAAAAATTATCTTATCTTGTCCCTGTTTTCCACTTCATTTTAAACCCCGTTGATCGAAATTTAATCCTTTAATCCCTACCCTTCGGCGCGACTTCATTTACTCAGACAACGCTATGACCGGAAATTCGCCCCGTATCCGAAACCGATGCTTATTGATATGGCTATGGATGCTTTTTTTGTTGCCCTGCATGGTTGGGGCGCAGGAAAGCACTGTACTGAATGCGGATTTTAAGCAGGCGTTGGTTACGCCCAAGCTGCTGCGCGACTCTGCGCACGTTCTTCATTTTGACACGGTACGATCAGACTCCATTTTCCGGTTGTTTGAACCGGCCAAGAGTCCTTACCTCACGTTTGGCGCTGATGCCAGCACGAGTGACTGGTATTTGTATTTTACCATAAAAAATGATTTGCCCACCCAAAAAACACTGGTTTTGTGGCTGAATCGCAAAAATTTTGATGCATTCTCCCTGCTTCAACAAAAGCCGGATGGCAGCCTGCAGAAGTATCCGGAAGTGGGCGCTGCGTTTTACGACGATTCCCGGTTTTCCTTATCCAATGGCTATTATATTGCGGTGTTGACCCAGCCCGGAGAGAACAAATTCTGGGCAAAAGCCTCCAATAAAGTGGGGTCCATGTACCTGGGTTTGAGTCTGCACACTCCAGACGATTTTGCGTTGAAGAGCAGGCAAAATGTTTTGCTCTTTGGGTTGTTTCTGGGGGCCATGCTGGTGTCTATCGTGTTTGCATTGCAGTTGTTCTTCATGTACCGCGACCCGGTGTACCTGTTTTACCTGGCGTATGTGGCTGTGGTATTGTTGCGGGAGGCGTACAACTACTCTGCGGTGGTGGATATTTTCCCGGTTATGCAGCGCCACGGCATTTCTTTCCTGATGGTGGCTACCTACGGCCTGTTCTATCGTTATTTCATTCGGTTGTGGGAAATAGATACCTGGCTTGACCGGGTAACCAAGTATTACCTGGGCGCAATGTTTGCCCTGACCATCATTTTTACCCTGCTGGTAAAATATGAGCATGGTCCGCTGATGCAGGTAATTTTCACCGCAGCGATGTTGTCTATCCTGGTGATCACCCTGATTTCCGTCATTGTAATCATCCGGAATTTCCGCACAAGCATCCGGGCCCGGATTGTGGTTTTTGCCTTTATGCCATTGGCAGTGGCCTTTATCCTGAATTTGTTGCGCAACATCAACATCATGCCCAACTACCCCTTTATCCAGTATGCGGTAATGTGGGGATTCATTCTGGAGGCTATTATTTTCTCTATTGCTTTCATTCGCTGGCATGGATATCTGGATCAGGACCGTCAGATTTTACAGTTGAAGCTGGCTATGGAGCAGCAGGAGAAACTGCTGGCGGTACAGGCGGCCGAGCAAAAGGTAAAAGACCGTATTGCCCGGGATTTGCACGACGATATTGCGGCCTCCATGTCGGGTATACGGATTCTGAGTAAGGTGGCCCACCAACAGTTTTCAGGCAAAGTGCCGGAGGCTGCGCCCCTGCTTGAGCAAATCAGCAAAAGTGCCCAGAGCACCCTGGAGAGTATATCCGACCTTATCTGGGCGGTAAAACCGCACCCGGATTACCTCAATGATATGGCCGACCGCATGCGCGAGTACGCCCAGAAATTCCTGGATGCCCGCGATATCGACTACCATTTGAACATTCCGCGCAATTTGCCGGTGATGGAAATGGACATCGAAGCGCGCCGTAATGCCTACCTGATCTTTAAGGAGGCCATCAATAATGCCATGAAGCACAGCGAATGTACCCGTATGGAAATCAGTTTGCTGGCCGATGCAGAAAGAATGACTTTATTGGTTTCTGATAATGGTATTGGGTTCAATGTGCCGGAGAAAATCAGTTCGGGCGTGGGCCTGGGCAGCATGCAGAAACGTGCCCACGATATTGGCGGAGAACTCAAAATCATGTCCAAGCCCGGCGAAGGCACCAAAGTCTCCTTTGCGCTACCTGTAAGATAAGACACGAAGTGCAACAAGGCACAAAGACACAAAGGCGCTAAGACACAAAGGCGCTAAGATGCGAAGGGGTTGTTTGCCTGATGGCAAACAACCCCTTCTGTGTGGATAGGGTTGGCGTTCCGCCAACCCTTAGTGCCTTAGTGTCAGGCGTCCTTAGCGCCTTCATCACCTGCCACGTAATCTTTGGCTTTTTGCCAGAAATCTTTGCTTTCTTCAGCCAGTTCGTTGGCTTCTTCTTTCACTTCGCCGATGATTTCTTTGGCTTTATCGCTGAGGAATCCCAGTGCTCCGCCTTCGTGCGCTTCAATTTTCGCTTTGGCAGCCTGAGCTTCGGCCAGTTTTTCAGCAGCTTCTGCTTTGGCTTCTGCGGCGGCGGCTTCAGCTTTGTCGCTGAGTTCCTGAA
>DATGWL010000105.1:0-30028 GCA_035299505.1 Saprospiraceae bacterium
ACCGTCTACCGTCCACCGTAGGCCGTCTACCGTCCACTGTAGGCCGTCTACCGTCTACCGTAGGCCGTTTACAACATCGTAGTCGGACAAACGTAGTCTGTGAGGTTGAACTTGTTGCTTTCTTTGATGGCCTTGAAGCCACCGTTTACGTCGATCAGGTTGTTGTACCCGCGTGCGCGCAGGATGCTGGTGAAGATCATGGAACGATAGCCAGCTGCGCAGTGCACATACACTGTTTTATCTTTTGGAATAAGCAGCATGGATTCGTTGACATAATCCAGCGGGGCATTTTCGGCTTCCACCACGTGCTCGCTGAAGTACTCGCTCCTTTTGCGCACATCGAACAGGGGCGTTTCAGGGTTTTTTGCCAGGATATCTGCCAGCTCTTCAGCAGATACACGTTGGATGGAATCTACTTCCATACCAGCATTTTTCCAGGCTTCGAAGCCGCCTTCCAGGTAGCCGATGCAGTAGTCGTACCCTACGCGGGCCATACGGGTCACTACTTCTTCTTCCCGTCCCGGATCGGTTACCAGCAGAATTTGCTGTTTTACATCCGGAATCAGGGCGCCCACCCATGGTGCAAAGTTGCCGTCAATGCCAATGTTGATGGAGTTTGGAATGAAGCCTTCAGAGAATTTTTGTGCATCGCGGGTGTCCAGTACCAGGGCCTCGGTTTCGTTCGCTGCAGCGTCGAATGCGCGGGGAGACAGGGCCTGTGTGCCGCGTTTTTTCACTTCATCAAAGCTTTCGTAGCCTTTGATATTCATGAGTACATTCTGAGGGAAGTATCCCGGAGGCGGAGTCAGGCCTGTGAGTATTTCCTTGATGAATTCTTCTTTAGTCAACGCAGGGTTGAGGGCGTAGTTCACCAGTTTTTGGTGGCCAAGGGTATCCGTGGTTTCCTTACTCATGTTTTTACCGCAAGCGCTTCCCGCGCCGTGGTTTGGGTACACAATCAGGTCGTCGCTCAGCGGCATGATCTTATTGCGCAGAGAATCGTACAGATGACCTGCCAGTTTTTCTTCTGTCAGGTCTGCAATTACGTGTTGCGCCAGGTCTGGCCTGCCCACATCGCCAATGAAGAGGGTATCGCCGGAAATGATGCCGTGTTCTTTACCGTTTTCATCAATCAACAAATACGTTGTGCTTTCCATGGTGTGTCCGGGTGTATGAATCACCTTCACGGAGTAATCGCCCACTTTAAACACCTGATTGTCTTCTGCAGTAATGGCATCATAGCCGGGTTTTGCTGTTGGGCCAAAAACGATTTTAGCGCCTGTTTTGCTGGCCAGATCCAGGTGACCGCTTACGAAATCAGCGTGGAAGTGGGTTTCAAAAACGTACTTGATTTGGGCATTGCTTTTGGCTGCACGTTGCAGATATGGCTCAATTTCCCGGAGCGGGTCAAAGATGGCGGCTTCTCCATTGCTTTCAAGGTAATAAGCCGCATGCGCCAGACAACCGGTATAAATTTGTTCGATCTTCATGTCTGAAAAGTTTTGAACGTGGATGGAATTGATTTGATACTACAAAGTTAAGCCGGGCCAAAAGCGGCATCCTGTGACGAAAGTCACAGCAAGCGCTATTTTTTATCAATTTTCAGATACAACCGGATTTCCCGTATTGACCCATTCATTCATGCCCGGCGAATAGTTGAGTACGTTATTGTACCCGTGTTTGGCCAGTATGGAATAGGCAATAGAAGCCCGGTCGCCGCCCTGACAGTGGATGATTACCGGGCGTTCCTTGCTCACTTTATTCAGGTTTTTTTCCAGGGTGCCCACAAAAACGTGGTCGGCGCCATGGATATGCCCGGAGTTGTATTCTGCAGCGCCGCGTAAATCCACGACTTGCAGGTTGTTTGCTTCTTTTTTTTCTTTAAACTCATCCAGGGAGAGCAGTTTTACCTGTTCGAGCTCCCGACCGGTTTGCGTAGCCCATTGGGTTACGTCATTCACGTATCCCAATACATTGTCCAGGCCGATGCGCATCAGTTTGCGGGTCAGGTCCTCTATTTGTTCATCAGAGGCTACCAGCATAAAAGGCTCGTTGTATTCCAGGAACCAGCCGGCCCAGGTAGCGAAGGCATTGTTGCCCTGAATGTTGAGGCTGCCCGGGATGAATCCTTTGGCAAACTCGGTTTTGTTGCGCGCATCGATGAGTTTTACACCTTTTTGCAGGTTGGCAACAAGGGTGTCGGTACTTAGTTTTTGCTGTTTGGGAACCGAAGTGAGCAAGGGGCGGTCCACCTTGTTCAGCTTTTTCATCATGGCAAAGTACTTGGGTGGCTCTGGCTGATCGGCCAGGAGGTATTGTACAAAGCCAGGTTCATTGTTGTTGTACTGCAAGGCCCAGTTGCGGATTTTTTCATAACCCACCGTGGAGCTTGGCACAGCGCCCAGGGCTTTACCACAGGCAGAGCCAGCGCCGTGGCCAGGCCAAACCTGAATGTAATCCGGCAATTCGGCAAAGCGTTTGATGGATTGGTACATCTGGTGCGCGCCGGCATCCTGAGTACCTTTAATGCCAGCCGCTTTTTCCAGCAAATCCGGCCGGCCAATGTCGCCAACAAAAACGAAGTCGCCCGTAAACAGCATCACAGGTTTGCTGGATGCCGGATGGTCTGTCAGCAGGAAGCTGATGCTCTCCGGAGTGTGGCCAGGCGTGTGAATTACTTCAAAAGTGAGGTTGCCCATTTTGATCACATCGCCGTCTTTCACGCCTTCGTGCGGGAATTCATATTGCCAGTCCGGACCACCTTCATCAGAAAGGTACAATTTGGCGCCGGTGAGCGCAGCCAGTTCGCGGGCGCCGGAAAGGAAGTCGGCATGAATATGTGTTTCAGCCACGTGAGTGATGGTCATATTGTTTTGTTTGGCAATCTCGAGGTAGGTATCTACATCGCGCTTGGGGTCGATCACCATGGCTACACCGGCTTTTTGACAACCGATGAAGTAACTGGCCTGCGCCAGGGATTTGTCATAAACGTGTTGGAAGAACATAATTTAAGCGAGTGTTTAACAGCGTTGAATGTTTTGGTTTGTTGGTACAAAGTTGGGGCTGTGGAGAGGGGTGGAACCGTGACTTGGATCACGGCTGGGCATTTTTTTTAGAGAATAAAAAGTGATTTTGCCGCGATGCGGCAGGGGGATTTGGGTCTGTGTTTGAGCTACCAACGTTTTGGGGCTAAAGCCCCCAGGTCTGAGGTCTGGGCATTATTTTGTGGGAGAGCCTGGGACTTAGAAAGTTTCGTACCCCCAAGGGAATCAATGCCCGCCGCTGGCCGGATTGAGGTACAATTCCTTAATAAGGATATAGATGCCCATGACAAGCACAAACCAGCCAAAGGCTTTTTTGAGCTTGTCGCCGTCTATGCTGCGACTAAGGCGGTTGCCCAGGAAAATGCCGCCGATGGCCAGGGCAGTAACGCTGCCCAGCAGGGCCCAATCGAGGGTATAGTGGGATAAGTCGCCCAGGAATCCGAAAAGGGATTTGGCTGCAATAATGAGCAGGGAAGTGCCCACGGCTTGTTTCATAGGCAGTTTGCTGAACAATACCAGGGCTGGTATGATGAGGAATCCGCCGCCTGCGCCCACCAGTCCGGTGAGCATGCCAACTACGGCGCCTTCCAGCAAAATCATAGGGTAGTTGAATTGTTGCGGGCCTTCGTTTACCGGTTCTGCGCTGCCGTTTTTCTTGTTTCGGATCATGGAAACGGAAGCGAAAACCATCAGTATTGCGAAAAGGCCCATCAGCAGCATGGCCTTGGTAACCACGAAATCGCCCAGGCTAAATACTGGATTGGGAATAACAGGCACCAAAAATGCCCGGGTGGCATAAACAGCCAAAATGGAAGGGATACCGAAAATAATCGCTGTTTTGAGGTTCACCATGCCTTCTTTGTGTTTGGTATATGAACCAACCAGGCTGGTAGAACCCACTATAAATAGCGAATAGGCGGTGGCCAGCACAGGCTCAACGCCAAACAAATAAACCAAAACCGGCACCGTGAGGATGCTTCCGCCGCCACCAATTAAACCAAGTGATATACCAATAAGCGCCGATGCCAGATATCCGAGAATTTCCATTTTGTGACTGTAACGTTTGAGCTATTGCTGAATGATGTCACAAAAGTGCTATCAACGGCAGCCGGCGTCCTGTGATATAAGTCACGAAGGAAAGAAATTCTGATGAGAAGGCACAAAGGGGACAAAGGCACGAAGGCGCGAAGACGCAAAGGCACGAAGAAATGCCCAGCCGAACGCCAACTCAAACAATCATATAATAACCCATTAAGGGCTGTAAAAAATAATGTAAATATACTAAATGAAGAAAAGCCCCGGGAAAACCCCGGGGCTATTTTCATTAAATATTAGGAGGCAAGTCTTGATCGATGATGATGGTACAACAATCGTATCGGTATGAAAATTTTACCTTTTGGGAGTTATCTGCCAAAGTAAGCTGTACGGTTTGTCTGGGAGCTGTAGTAGCAGTGGCTTGAACCCGTCCATTTTCGCTGATCAACTGAACAGTTACTGATTGAGCGTCATTGTAATGGTCTGCTGTAGCATACACTACTCCGTCAGTAACCACGATACCTTGTGGAGCGATGTTGGAAGCTTTTTCAGGTGCGATGTTTACTGCATTGGCCACAAAGGCAAAAAGCATGGCGATGAGAATGAAATTGAACTGTTTTTTCATGTTAAAAAGTAGTTTGTGTTAAACGATGATGCAAAGGTGAGGTGCGGTCTGAACGGAAAAAAGTACAAATTAGAAGCGCTGTTCGAGACCACATATATGGGTAACAGTTCAATACTTGAATGATTTTCAATGCCTTTTATACTGAAATTTCAGGCTTTATTGAAAAGTTGTGGCGTTTTTGAAAAGGAGCCTAAAGGAAAAATAGTACAAACAAAAGTGTCTATTCCTAAAAAGCCCCGGGAAAACCCCGGGGCCCCTGTCATTTTTTTAAATCAAAATCTCATCAATGATGACAATTGGTCCACCAGAGCTCTCAAAATAATAAGTAGTTCGAACTTTTTGAGCATTGTCTGCCAGGGTAAACAGAACTGTCTGCCCTGGTGTAGTGGTAGCAGAAGCCTGCACCCGGTTATCGGTACTGATGAGTTCCACCGTAACCGTTGCCGCCGTCATGTAATCATTCGCCGTGGCATACACCACTCCGTCGGTAATGATTACAAAACCCGGAGAAAGGGTGGAAGCATGCAACAAAAAGCTAGAAAAAAACAATGAGTGTGAATTTGAAGTGTTTTTTCATGATTTGAATGGAAAGTAGTGAACCAATACTGTAAAGGTGAAGTACTACCGCAGAAAAAATAGTACGATTTAAGGGGAGATTTCTTTTAATGATCTTCGTCCTGCGCACTGGGTAACTTACCTAATGCACTAGCTTTTTTTATTAACCACAAACGGTCTGATACCAGTTTCTTTTTTTGAATACGCTCCAAAAGTTGCTGCGAGCGGCGGAGATCGTGCTGAGGCGACTGGATGATTTGTTTAAGGATATTAAAGAATCCAATGTTCATCTGATTCAGTTGGGATGAAACAGTTTTCACTCCGGTTCGTTCCAAATGCTTTCGGTAAGCCATGAGTTTATACTCAAGTAGCTCGGATTGCATTTCAAAGTATATTTTTACCTCCAGCCTGCGTGCAAGCCCGATAACCACATGATGCGAACTTTCCAGAGGCAACAGCGCCAATGCTTCTTCGTATTGTTTCAGCTCGAAAAGGCAATGTGCTTTATTGAGGCGGTAATAATATTTGTCTTTATCTCCCCCAAAAATTAAATCCTTGTATTTTTCTGTAACCTCTATTGCCCATTCCAGATCGTTTCCTTTTATAGCAATCTGAATAATGTTCAAATATGCATTGGGAATGAGTAGTCCATGATAAAAGAATAACCCCCTTTCCAGGTTGTCTTTAGAAATATGCAGTAAAACAGGAACTATGTCCAGGCGACCGTTGTCGAGTAAAATGGTACATAAATTTCTAAGAAATACTAAAAAATGCCACAATGTTTCTTTGGTTAACCGTTCTTCATTTTTCTGCAGTATATATAAAATACTTAACACATCATCCGGTTGAATGACGGGTGTGACGAGTAGTTTTTCTATTCGGAGAGATATATCGTAATATAAACTCTTGCTGATATAATAATCATTATCCTGAGGCTCCAGAGATAAATCTGTGAAAGGTTTGCCTTTTTGCATTACCCTGTGCCTGTTGTGAAAGTCTACCCTGAAATTACGATAGAATAACTCCAGTTCATCCAGGAATTCAGGGATATACAGTTCATCGTTGTTTTTATTCTTAAAGCTGTGCAGGTCATGTACCAACTTAGAGATGCGCAACCGCAGTTCATACGCTTCCAGCGATTCCAGCTGGTGCTGTTCCTGTTCTTTCCGAAACTTATCCATTGCTAATGAAGCGCGATCTACCAATCCATGCTCTATCAACCAGGTAATCCATTCGAGGGTAATGTTGGATTCATTGGATTCTGATAGAAATCTGGATATCAGAATGTAATGCTTCAGGTGCCTGACCAGCTCTACCATCAGTTTGTCCAATTTGCCTGAAACCCATGGCTGCTGAGGAAAAAGTTGTGCAAAAACCACTTTTTTATTCAACTTTTCTTCCGAAAATGCCGGTGCTTCGGCGCAAATAATCCGGAACAATTGCTGAAGAATTTCGCCATTCCTGGCCGCCCCAAATGGTTGGGAAACCAACATCTGATTTACCTTCTCCCAATCCTGGGCAGGTATGAATCTTATAATTTCAACCAGATAACTATTGCCCATTTTGAGTCCTTTGTCAGGACAAAAATGATTTAATATAACTATTTAAACAAGAAAAAACGGGAAAATATACGATAGTTAACTGTTATGCCTGCCCGAACACCTCCCGTAAGCGGCTAAATATTTTCCGCCAGCCAGGCCATGGGTGTTTTGCGCTCTTCTTTTTTGAATACCCGGTGGAAATAGGAAAGACTGTTGAATCCTGCAGCAAAACAGGCCTGGGTGATATCGCCACTGTCCAGAAGGATACGTTTGGCAAAACGAAGGCGCTCTTTATTCACCAGTTCAATAGGAGTAATACCCAGTTCCTGTTTGAATACCCGGAAAAACTGAGGTCGCGACAGGTAACTGCGGCGGGCAAGGTCGTCTATGGAAAAGTTCTCACAGATGTTGCGACGAATGAACTGCACAACTTCCGCCAGCCGGTGCCGCCCGGGGTCGTCGGATAGTAACATCTGACGGGCCTGTGTTTGCATGATGCGCAATACCAGTTCCTCCAGACTGTGCTGCGTAAGGAGCTTTTTCCCATACACATCCTCCATATACAGGTACAACAACCTGCGCACCAGAGAGTCCAGGTGGTCGTCGTTGCTCAGGAAAAATTGTTCGTAATCGAGTTCCCAGGCATGTCCATCGAGTCGGAGCAACTGATCATTCGCGCGCTCCACAGTGTGCTTGATGAGGTCGTTGGAAAGGGTAAGGGCTATGCAGCGTGTAGGATCCGTTTCGCGGGCTTCCGGAAAATCAATGAGCATTTGCTCGTGGCTGTTGAGGATAACGGATTGACCCGGGAAAAAATCAAAGGACTGCTTCCTGCCCACGTGCATTACCTTTTTCCCTTTTAACATAATGGCTATCACCGGATCGGGAAACCGCAACGCAAACCGCTCGGCAGGCTGCACCGTTTCGAATAAATTCAGTTCGGCCGTATCAAATGCAAACACTTTTCTGCTCTCCACAGGCGTGTCACGGTGGTCGAACAAATGCTGCAAACGATAAGTGTGCTGAACCGAATAATTCATTATTGACAAGGCAAAGATGGGAATTTTTATTGTTTCTCTAAGCAAAGTTACCGTACTCCATTTCAAAAACGAACAACTGTCGTGAAAATGATACGATTGTTCACTCATTGGATATTTCCGGAAAATCCCGGCCACAGGGCTGCCAATACCTTTGTCGCATTCAAAATTAAATTTTTCATTTCAAAATAAAATCGTCACGAACTATGGCAGTTTTGGAAAAAGAACAAACAAGCAGACTGGTTGCTCGACCAGCATTCAAAGCGCGTTACGACAACTTTATCGGCGGCAAATGGGTGGCTCCGGTGGATGGTCAATACTTCGACAACATCTCGCCCATTGATGGAAAAGCCTTTACTCAGGTGGCCCGTTCCAACCACAAGGATGTAGAACTTGCGCTGGATGCCGCCCACGCAGCATTCCCGGCCTGGTCGCGTACCTCGGCTACCCAGCGCAGTAACCTGCTGCTGAAAATTGCCGATATCGTAGAGCAAAACCTCGAATATCTGGCGGCCGTGGAAACCATCGACAACGGCAAAGCCATCCGCGAAACCCTTAATGCAGACATTCCGCTTGTGGCCGATCACTTCCGCTACTTTGCCGGTGTCATCCGGGCAGAGGAGAGCACTGTGGCTGAACTGGATGTCAACACGGTGTCTATGAACATCAAAGAACCTATTGGTGTGGTGGCTCAGATCATTCCCTGGAATTTCCCCTTGCTGATGGCCGCATGGAAAATTGCTCCGGCACTGGCTGCTGGCTGCTGTACCATTGTCAAACCGGCCGAACAAACGCCTACCAGCATTCTTTGCCTGATGGAACTCATTCAGGATGTGCTGCCTGCCGGCGTACTCAACGTGCTGAACGGATTTGGCGTGGAAGCCGGCAAGCCGCTGGCGCAATCCAAGCGTGTACACAAGGTGGCCTTCACCGGCGAAACCACTACCGGACGTCTCATCATGCAATACGCCTCTGAAAACCTCAATCCGGTAACCATGGAGCTGGGTGGTAAATCGCCCAACATCTTCATGCCGTCTATTGCAGATGCCGACGATGCGTTTTTTGACAAATGTGTGGAAGGTGCGGTATTGTTTGCCTTCAATCAGGGTGAGGTTTGCACCTGTCCTTCGCGCATACTCGTACACGAAGATATCTACGAGCGTTTCATGGAGCGCGTAATTGCCCGAACAAGAGCCATCAAGGTTGGGCACCCGCTGGATCCGGAAACCATGATGGGCGCACAGGCATCCAACGATCAATACGAAAAAATCCTGAGTTACATGGAAATTGGTCGTCAGGAAGGCGCCCAGGTACTTTGCGGCGGCGAAGCCTTCAGTTTGAACAGCGGATTGGAACGCGGGTACTATATCCAGCCCACCATCCTTAAAGGGCACAATAAAATGCGGGTATTCCAGGAGGAAATTTTTGGCCCGGTAACTTCCGTAACCACCTTTAAAACTACAGAAGAGGCCTTGGAAATGGCCAACGACACCATGTATGGACTGGGCGCCGGCGTTTGGACCCGCGATGTGCATGAAGCCTACAACCTGCCACGTGCCATTCAGGCAGGCCGGGTTTGGGTAAACTGCTACCACGCCTATCCGGCACACGCACCATTTGGCGGGTATAAAAAATCAGGTTTTGGACGGGAAACCCACCTGATGATGCTGAATCACTACCGCCAAAACAAAAACCTGCTGATTTCTTACGACAAGAGCAAGCTTGGGTTCTTTTAATGTTGGGGTTATTTTAGGTCATTTAGGGGTCATTTAGGGGTCATTTAGGGGTCATTTTAGGACCATTTGGGTGGGTATGGCCATGCTCTTTTGAGATTTTTATTTACTTGAGTTGTCATTCCGAGAATCGGGACCTACACAAGCCAGATAAAGATATTATCCTGACGCGGCAATTAAAATGTATATACACTCAATCGACTTCCTCAAAGCCCCTCAAATGACCTCCAAAATGACCTAAAATAACCTCCTAAATAACCCTCCAAATGTCCCCTTAAATGACCTTCCTACATTATGGAAAAAACATCCAGAGTAGCCATTACCAGTGCAGCGGCCAGGGTAATAGACGAATTGAGGAGTCAGCATGGGCCGCTTATGTTTCATCAGAGCGGTGGCTGCTGCGATGGTTCAGCGCCTATGTGTTACCCGGCCGGAGAATTTCGGTTGGGCGACTCGGATATATGGCTCGGCGATATACACGGCTGTGCCTTTTACATGAGCGGCGATCAGTTTGAATATTGGAAACATACCCATCTGACGGTGGACGTGGTGCCTGGTCGCGGCGCCAGTTTTTCGCTGGAAATACCGCTTGGGCTGAGGTTTTTGATCAGGAGCCGTTTGTTTACGGATGAGGAAATAGAAGGGCTGGGGTAAAGGCATAAAGAGACGGCCCCAACATGCTTTAAAGCTTTAACAGTTCTATCCCGTTTTTCAGTAGCCGCACCTTGCCTTCCTCGGAGAGTTTTTTCATTAGGCGGGAGATTACCTCTCGGGAGGAATTGAGTTCCTGGGCAATTTGAGTGTTGGTTATTTCGAGGATATTGGTGTTGAGGGCTTTTTTGTGGCGGCGCAGGTAGAATTCCAGGCGCTCATCCATATTCCGGAAAGCAATGTGATCAATGGTTTCCAGGAGTTCCTCGTAGCGTTTGCGATAGGTTCCTACCACAAAATGGTACCAGGTGCGATAATTACGCATCCAGTTTTCGGTGTGGTCCAGCGGCACCACCAGTAAAACGGCATCTGATACCGCTTTGGCCGTCACGGCGCTGGTGCGGAAATTCCGGTCGCAAATTAGCGATAACGCACAGCCGTCGCCCGGATACAGGTGGTACATGAAAAACTCCGTGCCTTCGTCGCTTTCCCGGAATAGTTTCACCAACCCCTCCAGCACAATCATCGTGCTTCGGATATTTTGTCCACTCTGAATCAGGGTTTGACCAGCCTTTACAGACAAGATTTTACCGTGTTCCTTTAATTCTTTCAGTAATCCCTCTTCGAGGTCCGGGAATAAATGTCGGTATTGCTCCATGAGATGGACGGTGGTCCCGAGTACTCGGGATGGACGATGGACGACTTTAGAGATCAAAGATAATATTTAATCCAGAAAATCATATGTTGGATTAACTTAACGTTGCTTCTCATCGTTCATCGTTCATCGTTACTCTCCCGATCATACAACTAACATAGGATACTGCTTTGGCGCCGAGATTATTTTTGCCAGCGAGTGGGTAACCCATGCTGCTGAGTTTGTGTACAATTTGATCAGCGGAAACGATGGTTTCATCAAAATCTACCGTAACCGTTCCCTGGGTATTTTCCGGCTCAGCGGTTTGTACGCCGGGCAGATTTTCCAGTCCCTTGCGGATGGTGCTCATGCACCCGCCGCATTTGATGTTTTCAACTTCGAATACTTGTTTCATGATTTGAATGAGTTGGGTTTCGAGGGTTTTTCGTGCAGGTTTCGTGCAGGTTTCGCACAGATTTTTTCGCACAGGTTTCGCACAGGTTTCGCACAGATTTTACACAGATTTTTTGCACAGATTCTACACAGATTTTTTGCACAGATTCTACACAGATTTTTTTGCAAAGTTTGTTCGATGAAGTCGAATTAATCAGGGCAACACCGTAGGCCGTCTACCGTCCACCGTAGGCCGTCCACCGTCTACCGTAGGCCGTCCACCGTCCACCGTAGGCCGTCTACCGTCCACCGTCTACCGTAGGCCGTCTACCGTCCACCGTCTAACTATACTGCTCCACTATCCGCTGAAGTTCCACCGAAGAAGCCACACCGGATTTGCGCCAAACGGGTTCGCCGTTTTTGAACAAAATGATGGTTGGAATAGAACGTATGGCATAACGCTCTGCAATCATCTGGTTCTTGTCTACATCAATTTTATAAATGGAAACGCCTTCGCCTAACTGGGCTTTGAGGTCTTCCAAAATGGGCTTCATGGCGCGACAAGGCGCACACCAATCAGCGTAAAAGTCAACCAATACTGGTTTTTCGGAATTTGTGAGATCTGAGAATGTCATGGGTAATGAGTTTTTTTTACCACTAAGTCACTAAGAATACCAAGCGATAAATGGAGGCTGTTTCAAGAGTAATTTGACATTCAACTTTAAAAACATCCCCGCTTAGCGCCTTAGTGTCTTCGCGCCTTAGCGTCACACTTTGTGTCTTTCCATAAACAAAGGTACCCGTGCCCGCCGGCCGGCAGGTATGGCTTTTGAGGGAGCTTATGGTACTTTTTACGGATTCAGCCCGGTAGCCTGGGCATAGGCGCTTCTAAAGCCTTCGGGTGTAACGCCCAGATACTTTTTGAAGAAACGGGTGAAGTAGGCGTTGTCTTCAAAATTCAGGGTTTCGGCTATCTGGCTGATCATCAGATCCGAATTAACCAATAAACGCTTGGCTTCGAGCAGGATACGATCGCGGATGAGTTCGCCGGCGCTTTTGCCCACCACACTGTTGGTGAGGGCGTTCAGGTGATTGGGCGTCACAAACATTAGTTCCGCATATTCCTTGGGCAGCCGTTTTTCCCGAAAATGTTGTTCAATCAGTATTTCAAACTGCCGCATCAACACCAGGTTGTGTTTGGAAACACCCTCCTGGAATTTTTGAGGTACCACTCTGGACAAGCGCACCAAAATGATGCTCAGCATACCGCGCAGGATATCCATCTTAAAATCGGCCTCTTTCTTGTCGAACTCTTCCAACATTTGGGCAAAAGTAGCCTCTACCTCGCCGCAACAACTCATGTCCAGTGTGTTCACAGAACTGCCGCTGATGCTGCTGAATAAGGGAAAATCGCGCACAAAATGCGGATTGTGACAAAAAGAGGTGAAAAACGACTCGTTGAAATTCACCAGATAACCATCCGTATCCTGATTAAAATCCCAGGTGTGAATTTGTCCGGGCGCCATATAATAAACCTGGTGTGGCGCCACATCAAACTGCTGAAAATCAATGGAATGCTTGCCGCCGCCGCGCGTAAACAGCACAATTTGATAAAAATCGTGCCGGTGCGGAAACTGTATGTCCTGATGACTGTCTATGTACGAACGCAGTCTGTTAACCACGATCTCGGTCATGCACCGATCGGCGCCGAGCAGGTTGCAGATGCTGTAAGTGGGCATTTTTTTGGCCATGGGACAAATCTAGGGCTTTTGCAACAATAACCGTACAACTTCTGCCGCGCCGGAATGTCCCGGACCTTCATCCAGTTCAACACTGGCAACATAGGCGTGTATTTCCTGCAAACCGGCAAAATCCTCGCGCAACATATCCAGGGTGTATAGCATGTCGGCACTTTTCGGACCGCCTGAATTTCGGTTCAATTGTTCCGGCTGAAAGGCTTCCAGTATCAGGTACCCGCCCGGGCGCAATGCATGCGCAATACGCTGGTGAGTATCCGCGCGCAACGCAGGCGGGAAATGTGCGTAAAACAACCCTACTGCATCCCAGGGGCCATTTTCTGCTATGGGGTACTGTCGGATATCCGCCAGATCGTACTGCATCTGTACTCCTGTTTGGGCTGCCAGTTTGAGGGCTTTTTCCTTTCCTTTTTCGCTCAGATCCAGGGCATAAACCTCCCAGCCAAGCCGGGCAGCATATACGGCATTTCTGCCTTCGCCTTCGGCCGGAAGCAGGATTTTGCCGGCAGGCAAAGCTGCAAGTTGCTCCCTAAACCAGGCGTTGGGCTCTGTGCCATAAATAAAGTCCTGCCGGGCATATCGTTCGTTCCAAAATTGCTGTGTCGGGTTCATGCAGGTTTGAACATGGTGTATAATTTTAAAACAATCAACCTAAGCAACAACAGCCAGGGCAACCCGTGCCATACGAGGTCAAACCAATCGAGCGGTTGCATTCCAATTGCCCCGCCAGCTACCCATCGAATCTTTCCGAACAGATGTGGCTCAGGTACAAAGGGCGCTAAACCCAGGATCAGGGTGGCAAGCGCTACGAATTTCCAGTCGTTCCAGGGTTTCATTTGCGTTGGAATGGTTTAAACATTTGACTAAAAAAGCCGTGCGGATAGCTATCTACCTCATCAAATCCGAGTTTGATATCCCTGCCATCGCTTGGAATCCAGGCCGTGCCAAACAGGTAATCCCAAAGGGAAAGACTGATGCCATAGTTGATACCATAGCTGCCTTTGGGCAAGTCCTTAGCGTGGTGCCAGATATGCATTTGCGGATTGTTGAGCAGGTATTTCAGCGGACCCAAAGGCAGGTAAATATTGGCGTGGTTGAGGTGCCCGATCACGATGGTGAACAGATGTACCAGCAGGAAATCCTGTATACCAAATCCGATCATGGCCAGCGGGATATATTCAATGCTGCGGTACACAATGGTTTCGCCGAAATGGTAGCGCAGGTGGGCAGCATAACCCATTTCCCGAACAGAATGGTGCACTTTATGCACTTCCCAGAGGAAAGGCACGCGGTGCAGCAGCCGGTGTACATTCCATTGCACGAAATCCCGTACGATAAACAGGATCAGTAATTGCGTCCAGTGCGGCAGCTGTGCCACATTGATGGCTACGAGGTTGCGTATCCCGAAAGTATTGGCCAAAAAATCGTTAAACGCCTGCACAGCCACACTCGACACCGCATTATACCCCACCAGTCCGAACAGGAAGAAGTTGAAGAACATGTAAAAGGTATCCAGCCAGAAATCCTCACGAACTTTAGGCTGGTTTTTGCGCCAGGGAAAAAGCAGCTCCAGCACATACACTGCAGCCGAAATGCCAATCAGCCAGTAGAAATAGTTACCCCAATGTGGGTTGAGTACTTCATTTGCCAGATAGCTGGCATAGCCGGTTAGGCTGTCGAGAAATGTTTGCCAATAAGTCATGGTGCGTGGTTGAGTTTTTGAGTTTTTGAGTGTGCGAGTGTTTGAGTTGGCGTTGTGTTTGAAATTTCGCTTCGCCGCAGTGGATTTTTAGCTGTTTTTATCGGGGTAAAAGGTTTGAGCGTGGAGCCTAAGCTACGAAGGGTATTGACATTTTTGTGCAAGTTGTAGACGAAATCCCAGGCTCAACGCCAACTCGCACACTCGCACACTCACACACTCACACACTCAAACACTCATCTGAAAGAATACGCTACGCCGCTCACCTGAGTAAGCAAGGTTGCCGGGGCATCCAGTGCTTTGGCATACCCGTGCGGTGTAGGGTTCACGGGCGAGTTTTTAGCCAGGTATTCTTTCATCACAGTATGCAGGGAATACGGCATGTTTTTGCCCTCTGTAACATTTGGTATACGGCAAAGCATGGTTTCAGGGTCGCCATCGCGCTCACAGGCTGAAACAGTGTAGGTTCTGGCCGAATCAAGCGGTTTACCGCCAACGCTTACTTTCTGTACCCGCTTGCCCTGCTCTCCAAAGGCATTGAACTCCACTTCCATACCTTTAAATTTTACCACCCAGCCGCCAAAACGTTTGGAGGCGTCTTTGGCGAATACATTGTTCAATTCTTTTTCCAGCCAGGTAAGCAGTTGAGCGCCGGTTACCTTGGCTGTGCGCACCGTGGAATCTACCGGCAGCATATCAAAAATAAAACCTTCTGTAATGGGGATATTGCCGGTATGGTCCGGAGTGCTGCGCGGCGGACAGAACCTGAAACCATTAGATAAAACAATTTCAGTACCCACTTTAGCTGCTAATGCATCCAAAATGAGTGTATCGATGGTGTTTTCCACCACAAAATAGCGATAAAGTGGCACCTTACTATACCCCACTACTTTTTCAATTTCCTGAACGAATGGTGCTTCTAATTGGGCTATCAGGGCTGAAACCTCCTTTTTTGCTTTGTATTTTTTCGGGTCAACCTCCATGAGTTCATAGCGCTGCCCCACAATTTTGCCATCCTTTACGTCCAGATCCAGTCTGCCCACAAAAGATCCGAAGGCGCCTGGCTCCACCACTTTGGTGTGTTGGCAGACGATAGGCTCGCGCACGCGCTCGTGGGTGTCGCCGCCAAAAATGTAATCTACCCCCGCACATTCCGGCATATTGCCCAGCGCAATTTGCTGGGAGAGTCCGAGGTGGGCCAGGATGATGACAAAATCGCATTGTTCCTGTTCCCGCAACACATTGACATAATAGGCCAGATTTTCCTCCGGCTTGGTATAAACAATGCCCTTGGAATAATTGGGCGATTGGCGCAGGGGAACCAGTGGATCGGTGTAGCCCAGGAACCCAATTTTTACACCCAGTTTGGTCCAGGTATAATACGGCGGGAATACCAGTTCACCCTTTTTGCCATCGCCGGCATCGTGGTACATGTTGGCGCACACCTTTGGGGCATCCAGCCCACCCAGCAGGGTTTGCATGGCTTTTTTATAATACACCACCTCCCAGTTGCCCGGCAGGTACAGGTCGTATCCCATAGCGTTCAGGATGGGTGCAATGGCTTTGCCGCTGGTTTTAACGGAAAGTTCGCTGCCTTGAAACATATCGCCGGTATCTACAATAAACGTGTGCGGGTTTTTCTTCCGCACCTGATCAAACAGGGTAGCCAGGTGGGCATAACCAGCTGTTTTGCGAAACACAGCCCGATTGTTTTCCCAGAAAAGCTCGTCGTGCGGATGAATCTGACAGTGTACATCGGTGGTTTGCAACAGCGAAATGGTGCCGGAAAGCACTGCAGTATCACTGATTTCCTGCCCTTCTTCAGATGCAGGCAGCTCAACATAATCATTGGCAGCCTCCAGGGCTTTGGGTGAAATGCCGGCGCCTAAACCGGTCAGCACAGCGTTGCGTAAGAATTTGCGGCGATTAATGCTCATTTTGCTAGATCGTGTTGTATCCCGGAATGCTATTCCGGGAAGGGGTTTGAAGGGTTTGAGGGGTTTGAAGGGGTTTGAAGGGTTTGAGGGGCAAGCCCCCTTGGGGGTTGGGGGCGGGGGCTAACCCTTTTTATAAAAAGCCACTATCGGGCCGTAAGGTCCATATTTATGTTGCTCTTCCGGGAAAGGATCTGCGTAGGGCCCAAACGGATGATCGTAGGGCTTTTTTTCTATTTTGGGCCAGTCGGATTTCAGGAACGGGTGGGCCGGACGCGGTTGGGAGTTCACAAAGGCAGCCACATCCCAGGCTTCTTCATCGCTGAGTTGCGGACTCTGGTAAGAAGCGCCAAAGGGCATATTAGACTTTACATAGGCGGCAAAGCGCGACATACGGAACAGTCCGGCAGCCTGATTGTAGCTCTTATCCCCCCAAAGTGGTGGGTAATTCCGCGGACTATCGGCGGTCATAGGCAACCCCTGTCCGTTGGCGCCGTGGCAGGAAGCGCATTTGGCCACATATACCTCCTGACCTTTCACCGGGTCGGCAGGGCGATCCAGAAAGGGTACTTCTGCCAGACCAGAGCCTTTGGGCTTCTCACCTTTGGGAACACTGGTGCCCAGCCATTGCATATAGGCCACAATAGCGCGCATTTCACGGCTTGTAGTATCCAGCGCCTGGCCATTGAGGCTGCGTTCAAAACAATCGTTCACCCTTTTGGGAATGGTTTCCAGAGATCCCGAACGTGCGCGCATTTGCGGATAAGTGCTGTAAACGGCAAAATAATTGTTTCCATAGGGCTTACTGCCGGCGTCAAGGTGACAGTTCTGGCAGTTCATGTTATTGATGCTGCCTGGCCGCACCAGTCCGTTTTCCCCAAAATAATCCTGCGTGCGGGCCACCAGATCCCTGCCATAAGCAATGAGGGAGGCGTGTTCATCCGTTTCGGCCAGATAGGGGTCTGGCGCTTCCCAAACCTTGCTCCGGTCGTACTGTGGCAGCAATTGAGCGCGGGTTTCAGCTTTTTTCAGGCTGTTTTTTGAGGTGTCGCGGTACCAGGCCGCCAGCCCGACAACCGTCATGGCAACCGCCAGTAGCGAAAGCACCCAACGCATTTGTTGCAACAAAACCATTTGCCGGTGGAACTGACTCCTGCCCACAGGATCCTTCCCTATAGTTTGGCTGAAATAGGAGATTGCTGCCAAAATAGCGATGATACCCACCACCAAAGCAGCAATGACCAACCAGAGTGCAGGAAAATAGACATTATTCATATCGGATTGTTTCTTTGAGCTGGTAAAAAGCGCATGAAATGCTACAAACAGAGGAATGACAGAACAAATGTCTTTAATCGGTAAATAGTGCAACGTGATAAATGTCACAAGTGCTCCATAATACAAAAAAAAGAGCCGCCTTCCATTGCGGAGGCAGCTCTATCCTTAAACCCTGTTCAATAATATTGTGCTTCTATGCTATGCTAAACCTTTAAGTATGGCGCCCCAGTACATGCGGGGCAGCACTTCCCGTTTCAACTGATACATACTCCAACGCTCTTTCGACTGGTCGAACGGGAATGTTTCCATGCGGTTGTTGTTGTAATCAAATTCGGCCAGCACCAGTTTGCCATATCCGGTTACCAGCGGACAAGAGGTGTATCCCAGATAGGTGGCGGAAGGTTTTCTGCCCTCCATGACATCCAGCAGGTTGGTTACTACTACCGGGGCTTGTTTGCGGATAGCGGCTCCGGTTTTGGAAATGGGCAAACCGGAAGCATCGCCCAGGGAGAAAATATTGGTATGCCGAACGTGTTGCAGGGTACCCTTATCTACCTCCACCCAGCCGGCGCTATTGGCCAGCGAGCTGTTGCGGATAAAATCCGGTGCGCTCTGCGGCGGCGTTACATGGATCATATCGAAATCGACCACCTTCACTTCGCCTTTGTTGTCGTCCCCGAACCCCACAAAAGTGGCTTTTTTATTTGGCCCGTCAATTTCGGTGAGGTTGTACTGGAAATTCAGCTTGATATTGCCGCGTTTCACCACCTGAAGCAAGGTTTTTTCATAATCAGGCACGGCAAACAGTTTGGCGGCCCCGCTCCAGTATTGAACATCTGTTTTGCCCAGCATACCGTGTTTGCGGAAATAATCCGTGGCCATGTACATGATTTTGTGTGGCGCACCACCACATTTCACCGGGGTAGAGGGGTTGTGGAAAATGGCGGTACCTCCTTTGAAGTGTTGGATACATTCAAAGGTATATGGCGCCGATTCAAAGGAGTAATTGCTGCAAACGTTGTTTTTACCCAGGGTTTCTTTCAATCCTTTGATCTCATTCCAGTTCAGCTGTATGCCCGGGCACACAATCATATAATCATAGGTCGCGGTACCGTTCTCCAGTTCCACCTTGTTTTCTTCAGGAGAAAACGTGAGCGCTTTTTGTTTAATCCAGGTAACCCCCTTTGGCATGACCGATGCTTCAGAACGTTCGGTTTTTTGAATATCAAAAACCCCTGCGCCCACCAGTGTCCAGGCGGGTTGGTAGTAATGTTTGTCGGCCGGATCAACGATCGCAATGTCCAGTTTGCTGTTTTTGCGCAGCAATTGTGCAGCGGTAGAGATGCCGGCGTTCCCGCCTCCGATGATAAGGATTTGATGGTGTGGCATGAACGAAGGATTGTTTTGTGAAAAACTGAGAGCAAAACTCCGGTTGCCAACCCTTTCCTGAGTTGCACTTTTTAGGGCGAAGCCTGTACTTTATAATGTTTTAATTGGAGGAACGCGGGGAACGCGGATGGGAACGCGGATTTTTTTGGAACGCGGATGACGCGGATGACGCGGATTTTTTATTTTGCTGCCTACGGCAGCCATTGCTTTTGGTATTTAGGAGGTGTTTAGGTCTTTTAATTACACATTGCCGAAGGCAATGTTAAAAAATCCGCGTCATCCGCGTCATCCGCGTTCCAAAAAATCCGCGTTCCCATCCGCGTTCCCTGCGTTCCCAAAAAAAATTCGCGTCATCCCAAGTTAAAAATAACTTTGCGCCCTCCTAAGTCAACGCGTTCCAATGAGTAAGAAAAAAACACTGAAAGAAGAGGCGCTATTCTACCACGCAAAAGGTCGCCCCGGCAAAATCGAAGTTATCCCGTCTAAAGAAACTGCTACACAGCGCGACCTCACCCTGGCCTATTCTCCGGGTGTTGCTGAGCCCTGTCTGGCCATCGCTGCAGAACCTGAAGATGTGTACAAATACACCGCCAAAGGCAATCTGGTGGCGGTAATCTCCAATGGCACCGCCGTACTCGGACTCGGAGATATTGGCCCGGCAGCCGGCAAACCCGTTATGGAAGGGAAGGGCCTGCTGTTCAAAATCTACGCAGACATCGATGTGTTCGACCTTGAGCTGGATACCAAAAACGTAGACGAATTTGTGCGCACGGTAAAAATCCTGGAACCCACTTTTGGCGGGGTCAACCTGGAAGATATCTCGGCGCCGGAATGTTTCGAAATCGAGGAGCGACTAAAAGCGGAACTGAACATCCCGGTGATGCACGACGACCAGCATGGCACGGCCATCATCAGCTCTGCAGCGCTGCTGAACGCCCTGGAACTGGTAAATAAAGACATTGCCAAGGTTAAAATTGTGGTGAACGGGGCTGGCGCATCCGCTATTTCCTGCACCAAATTGTACCATAGCCTGGGCGCCCGCAAGGAGAACATTTTCATGTTCGACTCCAAAGGACTGCTGCACCCCAGCCGTACCAACCTCGATGGTAAAAAAACGGAATTTGCCAACGGCAGCGCTCCGGCTACCCTCACCCTGGCCGATGCCATGAAAGGCGCCGACGTATTTGTGGGTCTGTCTAAAGGCAATATCCTGAGTCAGGACATGGTGAAAGGCATGGCGCCGGATTGTATCGTGTTTGCTATGGCCAATCCAACGCCGGAAATTGCCTACGAAGATGCCATCGCCGCACGGCAGGACATCATTTTTGCCACCGGTCGCAGCGATTATCCCAACCAGGTGAACAACGTACTGGGCTTCCCGTACATCTTCCGGGGCGCATTGGATGTACGCTCCAAAATCATTAATGAAGAAATGAAGCTTGCGGCCGTACGCGCGCTGGCGGATCTGGCCAAAAAGCCTGTGCCCGACATTGTGAACATGGCTTATGGCAAAGACAATATGGTGTTTGGCAGGGAATACATCATTCCAAAGCCGGTAGATCCGCGCCTGCTTACCACGGTAGCGCCTGCTGTGGCCCGTGCTGCCATGGAAACCGGTGTGGCCAAATTCCCGATCAAAAACTGGGAAGCCTATGAAAATCAGCTTTCCAAACGCCTGGGGCTGGACAACACCCTCACCCGTGCCATCCTGAACAAGGCCAAACAAAACCCCAAACGCATCATCCTGGCCGACGCCGAAAACCTTGCCGTACTCAAAGCGGCACAAATGGCTCAGGAAGAAAAAATTGCCCGTCCGATCCTGCTGGGGAACGTGAAAAAAATCAAACACCTCATCCAGGAAAATCACCTCGATCTGGCTCATGTGGAAATCATAGACCCGATGATGCCTCAAACAGACGCAGATATTGCGCGTCTGGAGCGTTTCGGCGATCTGCTTTTTGAAAAACGCAAGCGCAAGGGTTTCAACCGCACGGAAGCCCGGGAAATTGTGCGCCGCAGGAACTACTTTGGTTCCATGATGGTAGAAACCGGCGAAGCTGATGCCATGATTGGCGGTATGACCCGTAATTACCCCGACACCATCCGCCCCGCCCTGCAAGCCATTGGTCGCCAGGAAGGTGTAAAGAAGGTGTGCGGCATGTACATCCTGATGAGCCGTTTCGGGCCTCTTTTCCTGGCCGATACCAGCGTGAATTTCAATCCAACGGCGGAGGAAATTGTGGAAATAGCCGAACTGGCAGCGCGTGAGGTGGAAAAATTCAACATTAAGCCGCGCATTGCCCTGTTGTCGTATTCCAATTTTGGCAGCGCCAATGGAGAAGATGCCGTAAAAATGCGCACTGCCGTTACCATGCTCAAAGCCAAACACCCAAATATGGTGGTGGATGGTGAAATGCAGGCACACCTGCCTTTCGACAACGCCCTGCTGCGCGAAAATCATCCTTTCTGCGATCTGGTAGACGGCAGTCCCAATATCCTGATCTTCCCCAACCTGTCGGCGTCAAATATTGCCTACAACCTGGTGAAGGAAATTGCCGCCATTGAAAAAATCGGCCCGATTCTGTTGGGACTCAAAAAGCCGGTGCACCTGGTGCAGCTGGGTAGTTCCACCCGCGAATTGATGAATATGATTGCTATTGCGGTAGTGGATGCGCAAATGAACGATAAGCGGTAAATAGAAAGCAGAACAAAAAATAATGAGATCGGTGTTTTGACGTTTCAAGACATCGATCTCATTGTTTTTGTGCTATGGCCAAAATATCTGTATGGTTTCTGATTGCTTTTTGGGCCTGTTCCCCCCAGGAAACCCCCAAAATGGCATCACCTCCTGTGCCCTACTTCTCCCTGAATGTTGGAGAGCTGGAGCCTGATGATGCCGGTAGGGTGTGGGTGTTGCAGGCAGATCAGCAAACAAAGGTTCACCTGCATAAAGACAGCATTGAAAGCCTGACCCTGGCTATGGATATGGCTGATACAGTTTTTCCTACGGCAATTTTTCAGCTGAAAAATCTGCGGGTGCTGTTACTGCCCATGCGTGGTTTCCGCAGTATTCCACAGGGTATTTCTCAACTAAAACGTTTGGAAACCTTAGACATCAACCACGGTGCGCTGGTTTCCCTTCCGGACGATTTTTGTCAATTGTCATCCCTGAAAAGCGCTTCTTTTTTGTATTCGCCTTTGGAAAGGCTTCCGGATCGAATTGGCGAGCTGAAGAAACTGGAGATGCTGCACCTTGGATTTACCAGAATCACAGCATTGCCTGAAAGCATGCAGCATTTATCCGCGCTTAAGTCTTTGTTGTTGCAAAACACTCCGGATCAGCCACACCTTAGTCAGGAGGCAGTTGAGCAGTTAAAAACAAACTTGCCTAATTGCAACATCCATTATCGGATTGT
This sequence comes from Saprospiraceae bacterium, assembly GCA_035299505.1. Lineage (GTDB taxonomy): Bacteria > Bacteroidota > Bacteroidia > Chitinophagales > Saprospiraceae > M3007. The sequence goes on from DATGWL010000105.1 coordinate 22,719, forward strand.
GGCTGTGCAATAAATTTACTGAGTTAAGGCAAATAAAACACCTCTTTCAACGGCACGCTAACCGGCGATTGATCCGGATGGGTTGCCATAATATCTGCCATATAAGCCCACCAGCGTTGCATCACCGGGTGTTGTGGCAGGGTATCCATCCTGGCAGGCTCAGCTATCTCCAGCACACCGAACAGCGTCAGGGTTTCCTCATCCAAAAAAATAGAATACTGGCTGATGCCGGTTTCCCGCAACAGTGTTGCCAGTTCGGGCCACAGCGCATCGTGCCGGCGCTTGTATTCGTCGGTCTGGCCCGGATGTAATTGCATTTTAAAAGCTAAACGAGGCATGGGTTGGTGGGTTAGTGTTTTGGTGTTTCCACCCTGATCCGCCGACTCGTTTCTCCCAGTATTTCCAGCTCCATTCGGACCGCATTTTCCGGGAAAAAATCCTCCGCCACCTGCGGCCATTCCACCAAACAAAACCAGGGGTCATACATCAGGTCTTCCAGCCCGATATCAAAGGCCTCTTGTGCGTTTTTGAGTCTGTACAAATCCAGGTGATGCAGCAACGCTTCCGAGCCGTTGGGCATCCGGTAGCGGTATTCATTGACCAGGGCAAACGTAGGGCTCGAGGTGTTCTCCCTGACACCCAGGTAAGCGCAAAATGCTTTAACAAAAGTTGTTTTGCCGGCGCCCATATCTCCATACAACGCAATTTTCTTCCGCCCGCCAAAAGCTTCGAATATGGCCGGCATCAAACCAGGCAATTCCTCCGGAGTGTGAATAATCCATTCCATGGGGTAAAGGTAAGGAGTTACCACTTAGCCCTTACCTTTACCCCCGTGAGATACCATCTTTCCGACATCCAACAAATCCTGGGCGCGCGCTGGCTGCAAAAACCAGCTGCCGATCTGCTGACTGAACAACTGTTGTTCGACTCCCGTTCATTGGCTACACCGGCTAATGCGCTGTTTTTTGCCCTGCCCGGCAAACACCGCGACGGACACCGTTTTATTCCGGATTTGTATGCCCAGGGGGTGCGGCAATTTGTGGTGCGGCAATTGCCGGAACCTGATCTGATGCCCGAAGCCGGTTTTTTGCAGGTAGAAGATCCTCTGGAAGCACTGCAAAAACTGGCTGCCTATCATCGCTCACAATTCCGGATTCCGGTGATCGGCATTACCGGCAGCAACGGCAAAACAGTAGTAAAAGAATGGCTGGCCCAATTGCTTTCTCCGGATTTCGATCTGGTGCGGAGTCCCAAAAGTTACAATTCACAAATAGGGGTGCCGCTTTCAGTGTGGCAAATGCAGGAGCGGAATACCCTGGCCATTTTCGAAGCGGGCATTTCTCAGACCGGCGAAATGGAACGTTTGGAGCGCATTATCCGGCCCACCATTGGGGTTTTTACCAATTTGGGCGCCGCACACCAGGAGGGTTTTGCTTCAGAAGCCGAAAAGCTGGCTGAAAAGATGAAACTCTTTGCCCATGCCGATATCCTGGTTTGCGAGTCGCGCTGGGTACAGGCGCCCGCACCCGCGCAACTGTTCACCTGGTCTAAAGACGGGTCGCCGGCAACATTGCAGGTTACCTCGGTAGAAAAACGCCGCAACGGTGGCGCCCGGGTGGAAGCTACGCTTACCGAAACGGGGCGGACATATACCCTGCAATGGCCGTTTTCCGACGATGCCAGTCTGGAAAACGCCCTGCATTGCTGGTTGGTGTTGTTGTTGCTCAAAGTGCCGCAGGAGGAAATTGAACGCCGGATGCAACGCCTGGAGCCGGTAGAAATGCGCCTGGAAGTGAAGGCTGCCATTCACCGTTGCACCCTGATCAATGATGCTTACAGCAACGACCTGGATTCCCTCCGGTTGGCCCTGCAATTTGCCCGTCAGCAGGCCGGAAAAGGGGCGCTGACCCTGATTTTATCGGATATTCTGCAAAGCGGACTTCCTCCCGAAACCCTCTGGAAATCTGTAGCAGAACTGATGCGTACCCACCATGTTGGTCGGCTGATAGGGATAGGGACCGATATTCCTGATCTGCAACAGTGGCTGCCGGCATCGGTACATTGCACGTTTTATGCCGGAACAGAGTTGTTTTTGGCAGAAATTGGCGGGTTGGAATTCCGGGAGGAAACCATTTTGCTCAAAGGCGCCCGGGCCTTTGCTTTTGAACGTATTGCGCGCCGGTTGGAAGAAAAAGCGCATAAAACAGTGTTGGAGGTCAACTTGTCGGCATTGGTACACAACCTGAAAACGTACCAGCGCCTGCTTCAGCCAGGCACCCGAATGATGGTGATGGTAAAAGCCGAAGGTTATGGCGCTGGTTCGGCGCAGGTGGCCAAATTGCTGGAGTTTCATCAGGTTGATTACCTCGGCGTGGCTTATGCCGACGAGGGTATTGCCCTGCGGGAGGCCGGGGTGAATTTGCCTATTCTGGTGCTCAATCCGGAGCCTGCCAGTTTTGATGTCATTCAGCGCTATCGCCTCGAACCAGAGGTTTACAGCCCGGAATTGCTGGATGAAATAGCCGCATTTGCAAGCCCCGACAAGCCGCTGGCCATCCACCTCAAGCTGGATACGGGCATGCACCGACTCGGGTTTGAGCCATCCGACATGCCTGCATTACTGGCCAAACTGCGCGATTGTCCGTATTTGCGGATAGCCTCGGTATTTTCCCATCTGGCAGCCAGCGATGCTCCGCTGCACGATGATTTTACCCGTGCGCAGGCGGCCGCTTTTTCCGGCATGTATCAGCAGATTCAGGAAGCGCTGGGTTACCAACCTTTGCGCCATATTTGCAACACCGGAGGCATTGAACGTTGGCCTGAATTCCATTTTGACATGGTGCGACTTGGCATCGGACTGTATGGAACGGGCGGGCCAACGGTGCAACATCAGCTGCAGGTGGTCAACTCACTGAAAGCAACCATCAGCCAGATCAAAAACATACCGGCCGGAGATACGGTGGGTTATAACCGCAACAGCGGCTTGCTTACCAAACCCCGACGGATTGCTACCATCAGTATTGGCTATGCAGATGGTTTTTTGCGCCTGGCGGGCGGCGGGCGGTATGCGGTGGGTATTCGTGGACACAGAGCGCCAACGCTGGGCAATGTATGCATGGATATGACCATGGTGGATATCAGCGATATTCCGGAAGCACAGGTTGGAGATGAAGTCACTATTTTTGGGCAAAATCCGCCGGTGCAAGACCTCGCCCAGTGCCTGCAAACCATTCCTTATGAAGTGTTTACGAATGTTTCGGATCGGGTGAAGCGGGTGTACTGGCAGGAGTGACGGTGGACGGTAGACGGCCTACGGTAGACGGCCTACGGTAGACGGCCTACGGTAGACGGTGAACGGTAGACGGTGAACGACTGCCTTGCGAGGGTCTTACGACCCCGCAAACACGGTGGACGGCTGCCTTGCGAGGGTCTTACGACCCCGCAAAAACGGAGAACATGAACACAACTGCATTATATTCAATTTTTCTGGATCATCCGGTGGTGAGCACCGATACCCGGAATTTGCCGGCCGGATGTATGTTTTTTGCCTTAAAAGGCGCAAATTTTGATGCCAATACCTTTGCAGAACAGGCTTTGGCCAATGGCGCTGCGTATGTGGTTGTCGACAACCCGAAATACCGGTTGAACGACAGGTGTTTGCTGGTAAATGATGTTTTGAAAGCGCTGCAGGATCTGGCCAATTACCACCGCCGGCAATTCGATATTCCGGTGATTGCCATTGGCGGCTCAAATGGGAAAACCACTACCAAAGAGTTGGTTTCCAGCGTGTTATCGGCGCATTATCCCTGTCATTTTACCAAAGGCAATTTCAACAACCACATTGGCGTGCCGCTCACACTGCTGGCCATGCCTAAGGGTACCGAGGTGGCCATCATTGAAATGGGCACCAATCAGCCCGGCGATATCACGGAATTGTGTCGGATAGCCCAGCCCACCCACGGTTTGCTCACCAACATCGGGAAAGAGCACCTGGAGGGCTTTGGTAGTTTGGCTGGCGTAAAGAAAGCAGAAGGGGAATTGTTTGATTATCTGGCAAAAAACCACGGTTGCGCTTTTGTCAACCTCTCCGAAAAATACCTCGATGCCATGTCGAAAAAAGTACCCATGCGGGTGGGGTATTATCAGATTGCAGCGTTGCAGCCGGAACCGGGAACCATCGAGGTTCAGATGCTGGAGGAAATGCCCCGCGTGCGTGTGGCATTTTTGTCGGACGACGGACCGCGCATTGAAATCACTACACAGTTGTTTGGCAGTCATAACTTTCAGAATGTGATGACAGCCATTGCGCTGGGGGTATATTTCAAGGTGCCAGCCGGCAAAATACGGGAGTCGCTGGAGGCTTACACCCCGCGCAACAACCGCTCTCAGATGTTGCAACTACGCGGCGCCACGGTGCTGTTGGATGCTTATAACGCCAATCCGTCCAGCATGCGGCCGGCATTGCATAGTTTGATGGGTATGCCGGCCAAACGCCACATGGCCATTCTGGGCGATATGCTTGAGTTGGGCGCCGACAGCGACAAGGAGCACCAGGATTTATTGAAATATGCGGCCAAACTGAAGGTGGATCAGATAGTGCTGGTGGGAAAAGAATTTGCCAAAACCAGCTACGCTAAATACCAGGCGCTGCATTTCCCGGATAATCAGGCGGCCAAAACCTGGCTGGATGCACAGGATATTCAGGACACGGCTATTCTGGTTAAGGGGTCAAGGGGAATCCGGCTGGAGGTGGTGGTGGGGTAGGAGTTTTAGCACCGAGACCTGGCTACATAATAAGCCGGAATCCGACAAAGCAGGTTATTTAACACGTGTAATCTTTGTTATATCGGATCATGCGATTTACCTTTGTTTTACCCTGATGGTATACGTATAGAAATAGTAGTAGCAACTACCCGAACAGAACCCAGGCTTTGTTTTTGGCAAGCCCAAGTTCATCAGACACGACCATTATTTGTGTATTCTTTTTAATCTGGTATCGGTGAGCACACTTTGTTAAAGATCATCGCCTGCTCATTCACCTGTGTTTTTTTCTTATTGTATTCACCGTGCCTTGCACGGTGCTCTCTTTGTATTGCTTTGATATCAGGGTAAGCAGTGCAATCTACTTTCATTGCAAACATTCATACGCAATGTATATTAACCAAATTTTTTCTCACATCAGAACCAATAAAAGATGTGAAACAGGATTTTCTTATGATAAAATGCAAGAAAAGTGGATAAAATACTTTTTAAGCATGTTTTTTATGTCTTGGGCGAAACTTCTTGCAGCTCAAGAAACCTATCCTCAAATTAGCCATGATAGGGTAGACACAATTGTTATATCTAATTCCATCCGGGGCAGACTGGATACATGCTATTCATTCAGACTTATCACTTTGCCTTTTTGTATGAATAGGATTGCCCAAATTTCCAAATCTAATGCTGATATGAAGTCATTAAGTTACATAGAAGGTGTGAAGGTGAAAATAACAGAAAAAAGGCAATCTAAATCATCATCATGGGTACTTCCATCCCCAGGCTCCATTACACCGTATGCTTATTGCGTATGTAATGAAGGCGAGTTTATTATTACACCTTTTAAGGACGATAACCCGTTGAATGGGGTAACCACATATGATCTGGTACTCATAAGCAAGCACATCCTTTCATTAGAGCCGCTCACGACGCCCTATCATATTATTGCTGCAGATGCAAATCAGTCCGGAAGCGTAACAACCTTTGATATTGTAGAGCTTCGGAAATTAATTTTGGGTACTTATACGGTGTTACCCAATAATACCTCCTGGCGGTTTGTGCCCAGGGATTATGAATTCCCAAATGCCTCAAACCCTTTTCAAATACCGTTCCCAGAAGTAATTAATGCAGAAATAGACAATTCAGGTATTTCCTACGAATGGTCCGTTAGTACTACTTCTGGAGTCGTCTCAGGACAATTGGAAACCGCCGATTTCACTGGCATCAAGGTAGGCGATGTAAACTGCTCCGCCATTCCATGTGGTAACTCAGGTGCAGACGTATGTCCCTCCTGCGCCACATATCCCCAACGGCCTTCAAATCCGGCACAGCGTTACAGCTTATCCGTGCCGGGACGTTCCGTTAAAGAAAGGGAGGTGGTTATTTTGCCGGTGTATGCTTCCGGGCAGGAACCGGTTATTGCCTACCAGGCCGGCTTCCGCTTTGATCCTGCTAAATTTACCTTTTTGTCCGTTTCTGCCGGCGATTTGGCGGGGTTCACCCCTGATGCCATTAACCTTAACGAAGTAGCTTCGGGTCAGTTCAAGGTAGTCTGGTTTAGTATGGACTACGACAACAATTACCTGGAACCCGGCAAGGTGCTGTTTTACGTGGCCCTGCAGGCAAAATCTGCCGTGGAAAGTGCTGAGTGGATTCTAAAGCTGGATGATACCGTGATGGAAAATCTGGGTTATACCCCCGACAACATGGAACTCCCCATGCTTGCACGCCTGGCACAGGCTCAAACCAGGGAAGAGTCAATACAACAAACCGCATCCATAGCGGTAGCCTGCAAACCCAATCCGGCCAGTACAATCGTACACTTGGACATCACCAAACAGACCGCCGGCATGACCCGGGTATTTGTTTTCGGGCCTTATGGGGTACGAATGTTTTATCGGGAAATACAATCCGCTTCCGGAAATTTTCAGGTGGCGATTGAAGAGGTGGCGCAATGGCCGGCCGGTATTTATACCTGGCAGGTGCAGCAAGGCGCTGATATACTCACCGGAAAATTTGTAAAACAATAACCCTAAATGTGATTTATACCGCGGAGGCGCTGAGACGCAGAGGATTTTCACACCTCCGCGTCTCCGCGGTAAAAATTCCTCTCTGCGTCTCAGCGCCTCTGCGGTATAAAATACTCTCCATCTCCATAATCTAAAACAACATGCGCTATATAATACTCAACCTGTTCCTGTTGACAGGCAGCCTCCTACCCGCCCAAACCCGTTATTACGTAAATGCTGCTGCAGGTGGCCAGAATACCGGCATTTCCTGGCCGGATGCCTTTAACACGCTGCATGCCGCCCTCAATATTGCGCAGGCCGGCGATGAAATCTGGGTAGCCGAAGGCATTTACCTGCCCACCAATGTCGCCGACCGGACGGCATCTTTTGTGGTGCCCAACGGCATACAACTTTACGGAGGCTTTTCCGGCCAGGAATCCTCCCTTTCAGAACGGCAGTGGCAACAACATCCGGTATTGCTAAGCGGCAATATTGGCGCGCCAGACGACAGCACAGACAATTCCTACACCATCATGTATCTGGAAA
>DATGWL010000106.1:0-2164 GCA_035299505.1 Saprospiraceae bacterium
CCTACGGTGGACGGTGGACGGCCTACGGTGGACGGTGGCGTTGCTCATGGCATTTATTCTTTAGTTTACGGCTAAGAACAAATGCCATGAGCAACGCCACCGTCCACCGTAGGCCGTCTACCGTCCACCGTAAGCCGTTAAACCGTCCATACCCCGGCAAGGTTGCGGCCCAGGCCATCATAGTCCAGCCCGTAACCAACTACAAAACGATCGTCGATATCGTAGCCAACAAAATCAACCTGAACGGGGAATTGAGCGGCTTCGGGTTTGCGGAGGAAAGTAACCGTGGTAATAGATGCCGGTTCCTGTGCGCGCAGGTGATCCAGGAAAAAATGCAGGGTGCGCCCGGTATCCACAATATCCTCAACCACCACCAAATGCCTGTCTTTGAGGGATTTATCCAACCCCATGACCGTTTGTACATCGCCGGAAGAGCGCGTGCCCTGGTAGGACTTTAGTTTAACAAACCCAATCTCGCAGTGACTGTCGAAAGACCTGATGAGGTCGGAAGCAAATACAAAAGCACCGCTCAGGATGCTGATGAACAAAGGATTTTTCCCGGCCAGGCGGTTGGTGAGTTCCTGTCCGATGGCTGCCACCCGTTCCTGGATTTTATCTTCCGAAAGGAGTGGTACAAAGGAAAGATCGTGGATCTGAATTTTGTCTGTCTGATACATGATGTTGCAAAAATCAGGCTTCTTGTCTTTTCATTTACTGTTTTCATCGGTTTTTTCCAGCATTGCCTCAACACCTGGTCATATTTGAGGTTTAAGGGGTTAGTGACTGGCAGTCACCCCGTCACTAACCCCTTAAACCTCACTCTTTCCTGCTTATTCCCATCCAATGTCCTTTATACTTAAAATGGCCTGGCGCGATAGTCGCCGAAACCGCGCCCGGCTCTTGCTTTTTATTTCTGCCATTACGGTAGGTATCGCTGCCCTCACGGCGGTCCGTTCTTTTTCGGTCAATCTGATGGCCGACATAGACCGCGAGGCAAAAACCTTGCTGGGCGCCGATTTATTGTTGGGCGCCAATCAACCCGCACCGGATTCCATTTTAGCCAAAGTAGAGCAACCCGGCGTGGAAAAAGCCCGGGTACTCAACTTCCTCAGTATGATCCGCTTCCCTAATGGTGGCGGCACGCGCTTGTCGCTCATCCGTTCGCTGGAAGGCAATTATCCTTTTTATGGTATTTGGAAAACAGAGCCGGTAGATGCCTGGAAAACCTTCCGTACCGGCCCGACGGCGCTGGTGGATCATGCGCTGCTACTGCAATACAACATCAAGCCGGGCGACAGCATCCAGATCGGGAATATGACCTTTCTGATTGAAGGCGACCTGTTGTCGTCGCCCGGGCGCGCAGGCATTGCCAGCAGCATTGCCCCGGTAGTGTTTATTCCGGCCCAATACCTGGATTCCACCGGATTGATTCAGCGCGGAAGCCGGGTAGACTATCAGTATTATTACAAAATGCCGGAGAGCATGGATGCCGACGCCCTGCTCAAACCCATGGAAAAAACCCTGGAAAAGGCAAATTTGGATTATGATACCGTACAGAGCAGAAAACGCAGTATTGGCTCCGCTTTTGGCAATTTCGGCACCTTTTTGAATCTCGTAGGTTTCATTGCGCTGTTATTGGGCTGCATTGGTGTGGCCGGCGCTGTGCATATTTACATCAAAGACAAACTGCCCACAGTGGCTATTCTGCGCTGTTTGGGCGCCAGTGGTCGCAAAGCCTTTTACGTTTACCTGGTGCAGGTGGCAGGCATTGGTTTACTCGGGGCCATTGCAGGCGCAGTGGGAGGCAGTTTGATCCAGAAACTCTTGCCTTTGCTGGTAAAAGACCTGCTCCCTATCGACAATGTGAGTACCGATATTTCGGTAGCTGCCTTGTTGCAAGGCATTGGCCTGGGCCTCACGGTGGCGGTATTATTTGCCCTGCTGCCACTTTCCGGCATCCTCAAAACCTCTCCGCTGCGTACCCTGCGCGCTTCTTTCGGCGAGTTGGAAACCGACAACCGTTTGTTGCGCTACGGCGTGTACCTGGCCATTTTGGCGGTCTTGCTGGGCTTTACCTACTGGCTGGTTGGTCAATGGATGGAAACCCTGGCCTTCATGGGAGGCATTGCCGGTGCTTTTGTGATTTTATGGGGCATTGCTCAAC
>DATGWL010000107.1:0-4676 GCA_035299505.1 Saprospiraceae bacterium
CAGGCCAATGAAACCGGCAACAGCAAGTGCGCCGGCGAAGAGCATTTTTTTATTCATTTTGTGGAATAATTTTCGTGAGTGGTTTGAATTGAATGGATCGGTTCCCTGGGTTTTACCTTACTGAGCCGGAGCAGCAGCTTCGAATTCTGCTTTGAGGCGGTCAACCTCAGCTGTTACGCGACCTTCGAATTCTGCATCGCACTTGGCGGACATTTCCTGCTCAACAGCAGCTTTACCGGCGTCGAAACCTTTGGTGATTTCAGCCTGTACCTGCTCTTCTGTGAGCAATTTTTCGCCGCAAGAGGCCATGGAAAACATCAGGGCAGCGCCTGCAAGAATTCCTAAAACAGATTTTTTCATGTTTGAGAAAACTGATTTGAATGGTTAAATAATAATGTGCAAAGGTAGTGGTTGTGAACGTTTCAAGACTTTGAAAAAGACAGAAATTCCGTCCAGGAAAAATTGTCCTATAAACGAAACTTTCGCCCTAACATTGTTTTCGAAAATTCCCGCTTATGACGCACGAGTATGGCATTTGTACACACATTTGGACACAAAAAATTTTCTTAAAGTTTTTAGTCTTGGTCCTGACCATGGTCACACCCCGCCTGGCAGCAGCTCAAAACGACGACGAACTCCTGGAAAATTTCTTCCGCGACAATGAAGGCGCTTCTGAATCGGATGCGCAGTTGTTCCTGGAAAACCTGGAACAATGGAAAGATAAGCCCTTGAACCTCAATACGGTATCCAAGGAAGAGCTGCTGGCAACGCTGCTATTAAACGAAATCCAGGTAGAAAATTTCATCTCATATCGGGATCGAATGGGGCCCTTTCTTAATGAATATGAATTACAGGCCATTCCTAACTGGGAACTCAGCGATATCCGCCGGATTTTACCTTACGCCAAAATAAAATCCGGGCTCGATGCGCGCAACAGTCAATTGCAACGGGGCTTTTGGCAAGGCGACAATGAACTTTTTTTGCGCTGGGCCCAGCCCAGTCCTCCCAATTACGATCCTGAAGACGTGGAAGGTCGCCCAAATGCCTGGGCTGTGCGCTACCGGCACAATTATGATAACCGACTCCGGTTCGGGTTTACTGCAGAAAATGATGCCGGTGAAGCCTTCTTTAACGGAAGTAATAAACATGGCTTCGATTTTTACAGCGCTCACCTTTTTGCCCAAAACATCAATCGTCGCATCAAAACCGTTGCTTTGGGCGATTATTCTGCCCGCCTGGGTCAGGGACTCTTGCTGCAAACAGGTTTTGCTCCCGGAAAATCTGCCGAAACAGTGTCGGTTGCCCGCGGTGGACGTAAACTAAATGCCTATGGCGCTTTTGGAGAAGCTTTTTTCTTCCGCGGAGCCGCCACCACCCTGTCTTTCGGTAAACACCTGGATATTACCATGCTCTATTCCCGTCGGCGCAGGGATGCCAATATCCTCAAACCTGATACCACCGACGGTGAATTTGCCGATCAATTATTCTCCTCTCTGCAAACCTCTGGCCTGCACCGCACCAATGCCGAGATTGAAGATGAAAAAAAACTGGGCGAACAGGTAGGCGGACTTTCTGCAACCTGGACCGGAAAACGTGGCCAAATTTCTGCCAATGCCCTGCATATTCACTACGACCAAGCCTGGGATCCCGGGAATTTGGCATACAGAAGGTATGCGTTCCGGGGTAGAAACCTGACCGGTATGAGCCTGGATTACCAGTACCGTTGGCGAAATCTGTTCATGTTTGGGGAAACTGCGCGTAGTGACAACGGTGGCATAGCCGCAGTGAACGGACTGTTGTTCTCCGCCGACCGGCATGTGACCCTCACTGCAGTGCATCGTTCGTTGGGAAAAGCTTACCAATCTATTTATGGCAACCCTTTTGCCGAGGTTTCAGGCGCCTCAAATGAGCAAGGGCTGTATCTCGGCGCTGATATCAGGTGGGTACGCAGGGTACAAATCAACCTGTATGCAGATGTTTGGCGGCATCCATGGCTCCGGTTTGGTGTGGATGCTCCATCAAACGGAAGGGAATTTTTAGCACGCGTATTGTGGACTAAGAGTCGAAATTTTTCCGTGTATGCCCTTTGGCAATCTGAAACCAAACAACGGAATGACGAATTGTCCAGGCCCTTTGGTCTGGTTGATGCCCAAAGAAACCGCTTCAGGCTGCACGCCATTTATAAAATCATTAAGCCGGTTGAATTGCGCAGCCGAATAGAATGGACAACTTACGGCATTGGGAATCAATCCAATTCGAGAGGATTTGTGGCTTATCAGGAAGCAGTGATCAAACCCTTGAGTAGTCCGGTATCCATGGCATTCAGGTATGCTGTATTCGATACGGAAGACTACGATTCCAGAGTATACGCTTTTGAAAGCGATCTTTTCGCCGCCGTTTCTATTCCCGCATTTGCCGGCAGAGGCACCCGCTGGTACCTCAATGTACATTACCGGGTAAATAAATGGTTGAAACTGGATGCCAGAATAGAAGAAACCAATACGCTTCAGGCAGCAACAGACTCCGGAACTACGGGAAAAGAAAGAATCTGGAAGCTACAGGCGAGGATAAAAATGTAATAGGGTAGGGAAGAGACAATCTCCGTTTAATTAACCGCCTCAACACCAACGATTTCAGGTATTTTGCTTTGAATGGCTTCCTGAATGCCAGCCCGCAGGGTCATGCCCGACATGGAGCAGGATTGGCACATGCCCATCCAGCGGATTTTTACATGCATGTCTTCCGTAACCTCTACCAATTCCACGTCTCCACCATCAATGCGCAGGTGCGGTCGGACAGTGTCCAGGGCAGCTTCAATTCGTTCGTTCAGGTTGTTTGATTCAGCTATGGCCGTCATTTGTATGATATTTGTGGCAAATGTAGCAAAACAAAGCTATTTGCCGGACTTTTTGTAATGCAGGATATAAACAAGCAGATCGCCAAATAGTTGGAATAAGCGTAAGCGCCAACAAAACAAGACTCAATTCGAGTTTTAGGGATGGCTCATGTTTCGTTTAGATACGATTGCGGCAGACCTCAGCAGAGGGTGCTATCTTTTACATAAAACAACAAGAGCCAGCCCAATAACCGGACTGGCTCTTGTTTTATTAAGCTACAGCGCAAAAATTAGTTTTTGCTGCCGTCTGCTGGCTTTTTCTCGCGTTTTTCTACACGCTCAATAACAATGCTGGTAGGACCCGCCGTGATTTTGAATTCAGTACGACGGTTGAGCTGGTGCTCTTCCTCGGTGCATTCTACACCATTGGCGCATTTGTTGAGCAGTTGTTTTTCGCCATAACCTTTGGCAACAATCCGGTCAGCACCAATACCTTTGGCTACAATCCAGGCCACAGCGCTATTAGCACGGCGCTGGGAGAGATCTTCGTTGTAGGCATCATTACCGCGCGCATCCGTGTGTGAAGAAAGCTCAATCTTCATTTCAGGATATTTTTTCATCAGATCTACTACACTCTGCAGATCTGGTTCTGCGTCCGGACGGATGTTGTCTTTGTCGTAGTCGTACAGGATGTTGTCCAAACGGATAGGTTCGTTGATACGCAGGGTATCGTACTCTGGTTCCTTTTTCAGGAGACGCAGGGTGAGTTTCTTTTCAACAGTCGTGGATTTTTTAACACCGTTGGTATTGAAGGTCAGGGAGTCTGGTTTGTAACCTTCAGCATTGGCAACGATCAGATAGGTGCGGTCTGGCTGGAGCGTGAATGGGAATTCGTTGGAAGCCAGATTGGTTTTTTCGTCAACCGGCATGGCTTTTTTCTCCGTGATATCCAGCATGGTTACCACAGCGCCTTTAAGCGGTGGATTTTCTTTCAAATTCTCTTTTTTGAGGCGCACACGGAAGGTTTTTGCCAACAGTTCCACTTTGATGCGCTCCAGTTCCCACTGGTAAACGTCGTCGCAGCAGGTTTTGCTTTTCAGGTTGTTTGGACCAGGGCGATTGCTCTGCAGGAAGCCTGTGAAGCCGTCTGCTGAACGGGAGTAGTGCAAATCATCTACACTGGTGTTAATGCCCATTGGCAGAATTTTCGGCTCACTCCAAACAGAACCATTCCATTGAGACTCATACACGTCGTACCCACCAATATTTGGGCGACCATTAGAGCTGAAGAACAATTTGCCATCCTGATAGAAAGGAGAAGCTTCATCACCGTCTGTATTAATCACACCGCCCAGGTTAACAGGCAGACCAAACATATTATCACCTTTTTTAGGTGCGTAGTAGATGTCGAAACCTCCTTTGCCGCCTGGCATATTAGCTACGAAGAAGAGTACCTTTTCGCCAAAAAGTTCGCCTTCACATGGGTGTTTGGCAATGAAGTCGCCGTTTACGCCGGTAGCTTCATTGGCGCCGGTCCAGCCGTCGGAGCCTTTTTGAGAAACAAAGATTTTGCTGCTTCCAATGTCCTGACCTTTTTCGGTCAGTTCAACCCGGGTAAAGTACATGGTTTTGCCGTCGGCAGAAACACTTACGTTGCCCTGGTGCCAGCCTTCGCGGTTGATTTGTGTGCCCAGTGGTTCAGGCTCGCCATATTCAGAGCCTGACTTGGAGGTCGTGTAAACCTTGGAGTGCCAGTCGCCCTCTTTACCGTTCAATACTACCACCTCTTTGGAGCGGATGGAAGTGAAGTACAGTTCGCCGGCGCTGTAAGATGGGGAAC
>DATGWL010000108.1:0-6332 GCA_035299505.1 Saprospiraceae bacterium
CATAGCTCAGGCGACTTTTTCCAATGCCGGCTTCGCCAAAAATATAGGCCACACCGGCAAATTTGTTTTCGTGCAGCGGCTGCGCAAAAACCGTCAGTTTTTCTAATTCCGATGAACGACCATAACAGTCGCCCGCAAAACTGGCCTTACCTGCCAGATTCCGGCCGGTAAGCATATAGGTAGGCAACTTGTTTTCAAAACCTTTGAAATACCCGTCGCCGCGGTAGCTGAATTTAAAGTTTCGGTTGCGCGACACGTTTTCGTCGCTCAGCACCTCACCCCAATCGGCCTGCATCATGAGTCGGGCGCCCAGGTTTACACGTGCGCCCACGGCGGCATACTGGCAGCGTTCCTTGCTCCCGATAACGCCGGTAAAGGCCTGTCCGGAAGCCATACCTACGCGGTAACGGGCGCCGGTCAGATCGGTCAGTTGGGAGAGATCGTCCCGAACAGCGGCAATAAATTCCAGTGCGCGTTCGGTATTATTTTCAAAAGCTACCGGTGCGCCAAACAGGCAAAACATTACGCCGCCTTTATCGCCAAAATCAATTTCCTTGAAGTACCCGCCAAAGTTTTCGCTTTGATCCAGCACGATAGACGCGAAATGGTCCAGCGATTCGTGCGTCCGGATACCGTCGAAGGAAATGAACACGCTTACCACGTTGCGGAATTCTCCGGCGGGCAGGCTGTCTATAATTTCTTTGGGTAAAAAAGCCGCTGTCACCTCCGGATCCGGGGTAGGTAATGCAGGCATTTCCTGGGTAAGCAGGTTGCCTTGTTCCTGGTCCAGATTCAGGCTGAAAAATCCCTCACCCAGGCTTGTGGCCTCGTAATGGCTGGGATTGAGGAGTCGGAGAAAATGAATATCGGCCACTGCTTCCAGGCTGTTAGCCCGGGTTTGGGCCTGCGAGCAGCCGTCAATGGGCGCTCCCTGGAAATAATAGCCTTTTCGGCGCTGACCCACAATGCCCCATTCCACAATGCCTTCGGAAAGGCCCACTTTGATGCCGATGTTGTGTTCGGAAAGAATGGAATCGGCACTTTTTTGTTCCCGGGAAAAACGGGATAAAATGGCCCTGACGGTGGCTACAATATGCCCCGCCTCGTTGCGCTCGCCGGGAAAAATGGCCGTAAAGCTGTCGCCCGCGAAGTATGGAATGAATCCGCCCTGCTGGTATACCAGCGATACGGTGGGCTGGAAAATATGGTTGAGTACGTCGGAAAGTTCTTCAGCGCCTTCCGGACCTTTTGCCATAAGCGACTCGGTGAGTCGGGTAAATCCACTCAAATCCACAAACATCGTGCAGGCCTGGAGGCTGCCATGCAGGATGCCATTGCGGTAATTTTCCTGAATAAAATGTGGCAAAAAATGTTTCAAACCGGGCGGAATAAGTTGGTTATCAGGGAATCAAAGGGTTAACGTCGGGCCAGGCCCGGGCATCGAACGGCTCCGAAATAGTAATTCACACCTGCACCGATGAAGACATAGGTGTCGTTGTTTTTGCCGTTGCCGCGTTGTTTGCCCGGTGTGCCTATTGGCGGTTCGCCGGAACGATCAGCCAGCGCCGCGGCAATATCGCCACGTTGCGAACGGATGTCGCGAATATCGGCATAAGATCCCTTTACGTCGTCCAGGTAATCGGTAAATAATTTCCGGGCGCTGAGCGTGAAGTCCAGGCTCCAGCGGTAGGAAAGGTCCACTTTAAAACCCATACCATAGGCAAATGCGCCCTGGGCTGTGTTGTATTCTTCGCCGCGGAATTGGCCTTCGGTGCCCATTTCGCGCAGATCGTAGGTGGAGCCATCCAGTTCTGCTTTAGGGTTAAACCAGAAAAAGGTTGGCCCGGCAAACATATACGGGGTGAAGAAAAAATCCCGGCTGCCGTGTACATACGGGAAGAAATTGAATTCAAACTGTGCCGTAGCGTCGTAGATATTAGACCAGAAATGCAGGTTCCGGCGTTGCTCGAACACATTTTTGGAATCAGAATCGTAGGCGCTGATTTTACCGGCATTCAGGCCAAAACGAATGGCCAGACGGTCGTTAAAATTGTACCGCGCACCTGCGCCACCGGCCAGATGGATGCGGTTTACCCGGAAACTGGTATTCAAATCGCCGAAGTAATTGGAGGCGCCAATCCAGCCGCCGGCCTCCCATCCTTTCATCTGAGCAGCAACCCGCGGAGTAGCAAGTGCCAAAAGTCCCAATATCAACAGCGTGTATCTCATAGTTATGTGCATGTCGGTCGAAGTTTTTGGATTTTGGTATTAGACGATTTTTCCATCCGTACAGATGTCCGGCCCTTCAAAAAATCAGGATAAATAGACAAGCGCCGCAAAAGTAACACGCTTGCGGTGGCATTTCCAGCTATTACCCCCAAAAACGTCGGAAAAGACGAATATGGTATATGAGAAAGGAATTTAGAATGTCCAATATCCAATGGCCAATGTCCAATGTCCAAGTGGGGCGGATGCCTGGCGTCAGCACAATGGTTGGGATTTACTCGCCTGATTGGCGAGTGGCTGGAGCGCATTTTCGCCGTTCAGGCGAAACAAAGCCAAATAAATGTGCGGACGCCAAACACCCGCCCCACTTGGACATTGGACATTGGATATTGGATATTGATCATTCCTTCTTCTGTTCATACGCAAATCCCAACCCCAAAATCCCGCCGTCTTGCCAGGCTGAGCCTACAAACGACAAACCAACCGGCAAACCCTGAACCAGGCCCATAGGCACCGTCAGACTCGGGTAGCCGGCCATAGCCGGGGCCTGGCCGAAGTAAAAACCGTGGGAAGGGTAATAATCGCCGTACACCAGATCGGTGAGGTGAGCCGGCCCCATCGTAACGCCCACCAGGGCATCGAGCTTTTCCCCTTGCAGGATACCATCTATGATGCCGCGGGTAGCATAGGTTTTCTTTTGTGCTGCCAGGTATTTAGGGTCGGTGAGTGGTCCGCGTTTTTCGGCGCTTTCCAGGATTTCCTGCTTGAAATAGGGCATCACGCGGGCTTCGTTGGCCTGATTGAAGGCAATGACTTCAGCCAGCGATTTCACCCGGGCATTGGCCTTGGCCAGATAGCGGTTCAGCCCATCCCTGAACTCGTATTCCAGCAATTCAAACTCTGCTTCGCCCAGTGGGTTAACCAGCTTCACCAGCTCAATTTCTACCAGGGTAGCGCCGGCTTTTTTCAGCACTTCCAGGGCTTTTTTATACAGCTGCACAGTGTCGGTTTGGCCTTCAAAATGCGCTTTTTCCACCCCGATGCGCTTGCCGGTCAGGGCGTTTTTATCCAGAAAAGTGGTATAATCTGGTGCTGCTTTGCCTGCACTGGCGGCAGTGGCGGCATCGTTCGGGTCAACGCCGGTCATGGCCGAAAGCAGGATGGCGGCGTCTGTCACACTGCGCGCCATGGGGCCGGCCGTATCCTGCGAGGCCGCAATGGGAATAATTCCGCTGCGACTCAGCAATCCCACCGTAGGTTTCAGTCCTACAATACCGCATACCGATGCCGGAGCGATCACCGAGCCATCGGTTTCGGTGCCCACGGCCACGGCGCAGAGGTTGGCGGCCACTGCAGCGCCCGAGCCGGAGCTGGACCCCGAGGGATTGCGGGCCGGGTCTGCCGGATTTTTGGTTTGTCCGCCCCTGCTGCTCCATCCGCTGCTGGAGTGCGTGCTGCGGAAATTGGCCCATTCGCTCAGGTTGGTTTTGCCCAGAATGAGTGCGCCGGCAGCGCGCAGTTGTTTCACCACAAAAGCATCCTGTGCAGCCCGGTGCCCTTCCAGTGCCAGAGAGCCGGCGGTGGTCATCATCTGATCGCCGGTATCGATGTTGTCTTTGAGCAGGATGGGGATGCCGTGCAGGGGTCCGCGCAATTGTCCGGCCTTGCGCTCGCGGTCCAGCGCATCCGCCAGCGCGAGGGCGTCGGGATTGAGTTCGATCACGGCATTGATGGCCGGACCGTTTTTATCAATGGCCTGAATGCGGTCCAGGTACAGCTGCGCAATCTGGCGGGCGGTTCGTTCGCCGGAGGCCATTTGTTTTTGCAGATCGGCGATGCTTGCCCCTTGCAGCGCGAAGGGAGGGTTGGCTTCAGCCGTGGAGGTAGTTGCGGCTGTGGAAGGGTTTTCGCAGGAGGCCAGCGGCGAAAGACTCAGGGCGGCCCCGGCCAGAGCGGTATTTTGTAAAAAACGGCGGCGATTCATGGTGGATGGATGTTTTGGTAAAAAATTGGATATTTGTGGGGAGGTGTGAAATTCATTAAATCATGGAATATCCAGTAGTTTATTAACATTATGACAGAGTTGGCGTCCTTGTAATAGCCGTCAGGTTAAGCCTTGATTTGACCGTAATTTTATCAAAAATCTCGCTCCGCCGTAGCTGTTGGCGAGGACGCCAACAGCGGAAAGGAGAGCTGACTTTTGGCTAAACATACTTGATGACCTGTGTTTTATTCCGTTCTTCCGTTGTTGGCGTCCTCGCCAACAACCACGGCGGAGCGAGATGCCAGAAGAAAAACACTTAGCCTGACGGCTATGGCCTCCTCGCCAACAAAGGAAAATGAGCTTTTCGAGTAAAGGCGGGAAACAACGCCAGGAATATGTTTTGGATGGGCTTAGGAATGTCGCAAGCTCCTATTTCTGCCGCCATGGGTCGTAGAAATAAAAATACGGCTATCCTGGCAAATTAGCCGTATTTTTAGGTCAACATGATGTTGCATAGAAATCTCAGCGCTAAACTTCAATTTTATACTATAAAAAAGCTTTCTTATGTCCAAACTCGCCCGCGGAGAAGACGCCCGGGTGCTGGATTTGGTGAACTTCAAAAACTATAAAACCAACAAATGGACATCAGCACCCTTCTAAACAGTATTCGCGACACCCATCAATGGTTTGCAGGACAGGCCGCACGGCAAATTGATACCTCCTTGACGCTCCGAAACTGGGTTATCGGAATGTACCTCGTTGAGTATGAGCAAAAAGGGCAAGACAGGGCACAGTATGGAAATGCGCTATATCAAACCATTGCCGCTCGTGCCAAGAACTTTGGACTAAAAGGCATGAGTAAAAGTAACTTATATGGCTTTCGCAACTTTTATTTGACCTACCCGCAAATTTTCCAGTTTCTGACTGGAAAATTCCAAGCTCTTGATAATCAATTGCTTTTGCGATTGACAGAGCATTCTATTGAGCAAACGAAAACAGTCCAGTTTGAAACTGGAAAATCTCCAGGCGTTGCTCCCAACGACATTAACCAACTCCTCAACCGTCTCACATACACGCATTTTGTCGAACTCATGCGTTGTGATACCGAGCTAAAACGTACGTTTTATGAAACCCAGGCTATGCTCAACAATTGGAATGTGGACGAACTCGGACGTGCCATTAGCAGCATGCTTTTTGAGCGGACGGGCCTCAGTACAGACAAAGCTGCCGTACTGGAGAAACACCGCAAAGGCAGCGGTCTCGACATTGCTGATTATTTAAAAAATCCAATGGTGCTCGACTTCCTCGGATTGAGTGAGAAGTCTTCTTACACCGAAACGAATCTCGAACAGGCCATTATCAATAGACTTGTTGCGATGGGGGCGTTTGTGCGAGGTGGCAACAAATTTTGTTTTAGACAAGGCAAAATTTGCAGTCGAATGCGGGCAATTCGATGAAAATTTTAACGCAGTATAAAAGAAAATTTGGCCGCATCGCGCAAACAGTACCCTATCGCAACAAGTCTAATCATCTGCAGCTGTTTCTCATGGAAGCCGGACGCGGATTTTGTTTTGAGGCCAGGCAGCGACGCATTTCTTTTGACAACCGCCACTACCGAATTGACTTGGTTTTTTATCATCGTATTTTGAAATGCCATGTACTTTTCGACCTTAAAATTGGCCCATTTGATCATGCAGATGCAGGTCAAATGAATCTTTACCTAAATTATTACCGTGAAAACGAAATGTCGGAAGGTGACAATCTGCCTGTGGGAATCATACTTTGCGCGGAAAAAAACAACGCGCTCGTACACTATGCCACTGGCAATCTGCCGCAGCCGATTTTTGTAAGCAAATACCTGCTGAACCTGCCCTCAGAGGAGGAGTTACAGCAGATTATAGCAGATGAACAAAAGAAATTAAACTGGTAAATAGCCTTTCTATGTCCAAACTCGCCCAACAAGTAATAGCCGAAAACAAAGCCAAACACGCCCGCGGAGAAGATGCGCGGGTGCTGGATTTGGGGAAGTGTGGATTGACGGAACTGCCAGATTTGTCTGGAATGGATTGGTTGGAGACGTTGATTGTGTCGAATGAGTGGTGGGATTGGGAGCAAAGAGTAT